>JAAVFQ010000021.1 GCA_014800685.1 Bacteroidales bacterium | reverse complement strand
TAGATGCCGGGCTCGGCGGCTACAGTCTGGTTGGCCTCGGTGAGCGTGAGGTGACGGAGATACTTGCCGTCAGCAGTGTAGAGAGCGAACTTCTCGCCGGCGTGACCCTTGACGATGATTGCGCCTTCGGTGCCATATACGCCCCGGAGGTCGGTGAGGTCGTCAACGCCCATTGCGTAGAGACGAAGCTGATTTGAGAGAGGACCGTACTTCACGCCCACGGGAGTCTTGACGAATGTGCGGACGTAGTAGTTGGCATTGGCGTCCTCAACCTCTTTGGTGAGCGAAGTGCCCTTGACATTGTTGTCGAGGTCTTCCACTACGGTCTTGCCATCCTTAGTGACATGACGGAAGACAGAATAATGGTCTACTTCCCACTTGGCGAGCTGCACGGGAGTGAACTGGATGTCGTCGATCATGGCGCCGAGCTCATCATAAGAGCAATAGACGAGTGCGAAATATTTGGCATCATCGGGGAGAGTCACGGTGACCTCTTCCCATGTCTCGGAGCCGGTCTTGGAGAATGAGCGCACCTTGCGGAAAGAGCCGCAAGTGAGTCTCTGGCCGCTTGCGCTGGTGACTATCTCATCGCCCAGCTCATCGTCGGTGGAAGACACCCAGAGCTCTACATATTCAGTGTAGTCGGTGCTGACGCGGTTATACCAGAATGTGAGTTCGCTTCCGGGCACTACTTCAGGCGAGATGAGCCAGTCAGAAGCCTGCTTGGCCTCTTCACCCCCCTGGAAGTCATAGTGGAGTGAGCGGGCGAGCAGATATTGTTCGCCGCTGTGGGGATAGAGGCGCGGGTCGTTCATCAGATTGAGCTGCTTGGCATTCATCACGGTCCAGGCCTGAGGCTCTTCGGCGTGGGGCCAGGTTAGCCCCTCTATCATAAAGGGCACAGAGCGGTCCTGGTCAACATTGCGGAAGAGTCCGATGCGCTCAGCCGGCTCGAAGGGGAGGGTGTTTTCAATGTCTTCGCTATCGCCATGGCTCAGGTCAGGCTCACTCCAGGTCAGAGAGACGGCCGTGTGGTCATCGTTGTAAGCGCCGGCGAGGTCATTGACCACGGGGAGGGGAGAGTCAAGCACCAAAATCTTTATCTCCTTGTCATTATTGGCTTCCACCATGTCTTCCGCGCCCTGCACGCTTGTCCGGACGATGAGGTAGGGATATTCGCCCCACTCGGAGAGGAGATTGAAGTTGCGGCGCATGGTCACAGTAGAGCCAGAGATGATGCGGGGGAGCTTGGCGCTCTCGTAGGCGAGACGATTGCCGTCAGGGTCGCAGATGGCGAGCTCATAACTGCCGGAGTTAGCCTCGAGGCCGGAGTTGGCTATCTCCACGTCGATCTCCATATTGTCGCCCACGCAGGCTGAAGAGGGGCCGGTGAGTTCATGAAGCTGCAGGTCGTAGTCTACGTTAGGCTTGATGGAATAGCGGTCAAGCACCATAAACTCGTTGGGATCTCTGGAGAATTCCACAGTGATGTAGAGCTGTATCCAGTCTTTGTCGCTGAAGGTCTCGGGGAGTTCGATAGGCTCTTCAATCCACTCGGGGGAAGTGGTTCGCTTGAAGGTTATCTCGCCGATTTCCACTATTTCATCCTGATTGTCGGAAGTGCGTCCGGAGATGATGACTTTAGGCGCGTTGAGATAGTCCCAGAGGCAAGCGGAGAACATCACGGAGGGGACGCCGCGCGTAGAGGCCTTGGGCAGAATTATCTGACCCTTAGTGGGGACGCCGGCATCGCTATACATATACAGACCGCCATATTTGACCACCGGGTTGCCTCCGAGAATGGATGCGAAGGCAGAGAATTCCTTCTCATTCTCAAGGATGACATCATTATATCCGGCAGAGGTGTTGCGGAGCACGGGAGAGAAGGAGAAGTGAGTGGTGGCATACTCCTCTACCATGGGAAGGATATAGGGCTTGCCGAGAATGTCGCTCACGAAGCGGGCATTTCTGTCATAGCCGGTAGCGTTTTCGGCCATCACGGTGAAGTGGAAGTTGGCCTGACGGTCTGAGGTGAGGGGTCTGGTGAGCACATAGCTGTTCTCCTTAGTGGAGCCGAGTTTGCGCAGGTTGATGCTTGAAGACTGATAGATGCCGTAGTCGAGGCCGCCGGTGTCTACGAAGCCACCATTGACGCCAATGGCGGGGGGAGTGTCCCAGGATAGGGTTACAGTGTTGTTGTCGGCATGAGTGAACATCTTCAAGTTGTCGGGGAAGCAGGCCGTGTCGAGGCCTACATATCCTTTATAAGCTACAGAAGTGCCATAGCCGTTCTCGTTGCCTACGGTGACGATAAACTGGTTGAAACCGTTTTTAGCCGCGGGGACATCCTTGACTCTGACCTCCTGACCGGGCTTGCCGCTGACCACGGGGATCTCCGTGTCAAGGCCATCGCTCTCCACGGCAACGTGAAGATCCTTTGAGGTATCGAGCGGAGCGCCGAGGGTGTTGAGAAGCGGGAGGGTGACGATGAGGTCGGCTTTAAGCTCTCCGGCCGGGTCGGCCACAATTTTGCAGTCGATGGGCTTGGCCGGCACGTCAGAGGTCTTGTCGGTCCGGGTGATTCGCACGTTGGTCACGGTGAGTCCGCGTCCGTTAAGCTCTTTCTTAGAGTGATAGTGCAGACCTATGTAATACTCGCCGGCCTCAGGCACCGCGAAGTTGATGGAGTGCTCTACGGGGACGTGGGGGCATCCGAGCTGTTCACGGTTCCAGATTCGGGTCTTCATGGCTTGGGGGGTGGCTTTGTCGCCGATGTAGATGTCTACGTCTTCACGGGTGGTTCCGGTGTAGACGCCACCGATGCCGAGAGTGAGGTTGTAAAGGCGGGAAGCGTCGGGGAAGATGGCGCGGGGGAAGAAGAGCCATTCGTCGCCGTCATTGAAGTAGCCTATCTGATGATAGAAGAGCGAAATGGCAGGGTCTTTGAAGGTAGCATAGTGGAAGGTCTGATTGTCACCATTGGCATCGAGAACCTTCACGATATTGAAGTCTTCCGGAGTGGGCTGAATGGTTATGGGGAGCTCCTTGGCCTTACCGATGATCTCATTGAGGACGGTGCGCTCCGATTCCACCTCATGATTGACGGCCACGACAGAGATGGCGGTCATATTCATCTCAGCGGGATGATAGATGGTATATGAGGTGTCGGTGACGGGTCGGGAATTGATTTTATCGTTGTTGAAATAGATGTCGTACGTGAGATGGTCGCGGTCTACGTATCCTCCATGCACGCTTCCCACAGCGGGGGGCGTCCAGGAGAGTTCAAGGCCGTCGAGCTGCAGGTAGGTGACCGGGAGCGGATTGTCATATCCCACATAGAACTGCTTCTGAGCCACAGGGCTCTTCTCGCCGTCGGCCATGCAGAAGACTTCCGCCTTATGCTCGCCCTGAGTGAGGGTGACGTCGAGAGTGCGGGTCTCACCGGGAGTCATCTCGCCTTCGAAGACCACGTTGCCGTCAATGGTGAATGTGGTGGGGAGCTTGGTGCCCTGCGCGAAGGCCAGACCGCTGAAGCGGAGCGCCGAGGCGCTGAAAGTTACTTTACCGCTAAGGGAGGCATTGTCAAAGGCCGGAGAGGGGATGGCAGGAAGCTCGGGCGCCTCCCATGCAGCGTAGGGGTTAGCACTCATCAGAGCTCCGATATAGGATCCGGAGCCATTGTCATTGATGACTTCTCCTGCCTGCACCTCCCAGGACTCAGGGTCAATGTACTGAATCACGAAGGCGCGCAGATTATTGTCGGGCACCACGGTGACAAAGCAGCGGTCTTTGGGGCTGAAACACATGGGCATCGCCACATATTCCTCCAGCAGGATCTGACCGTCGGGAGTGGAGAGCTCGCCGGCCTGGTCAAGAAGCCCGCGGGTTCGGTCGAGCAGATACACTTTATTGTTGCAGTCGAAGATATAGAGATTGCCATCCTCCGGCGAATAGGAGATGCTATTCAGGAAGGGACGGTTCTGACTGAGGTCTCCCACATACTCCAAGGCGAATGTGTGAGGGTCAATTCTTACGAGCTGATTGAAGGCATCATGAGCGAAAGAGAGTCCGTAGAACATATCGGTGGCCTCATCGTAAGTCAGCGAATAGGGCGTGGCGAGATAGTCGCCTCCCATGTTCACTTTATTGACCACGTTGCCGTTGGAGAGATCCACGACATTCCATTCTACGTAATATTCAATGATATTGGAAGTCTCATGAGGGAGATAGATATAATTTCCTCTGACTGCAGCACTCTGAAACTCCACATCACCGCCAGTGCGGTAGTGCGCACCGTGATATAGCGGAGTCATAGAGCCTGTGGCTCCGTTGACATTAGCCAGATAAGCGTCAGTGGCGTATTCCATAGTGGTAAACTGCGGAACGAGGGCATAGTAGTCGCCTCTGGGCTCATCGGCCGAACGGGTGAGATGGTTAGGGGCGCTATTATATCCTTTGCGAAAAACGGGGGGGGTGGCTTCGACGCCATTCAGTCGAGGCACCTGCGCGCCGTGGCGTCTGGCTCTCATCTTGCGGGAGTTTTCGCGCAACTGCTCCGCAGAGATCTGCTTGGCAGGACGAGGACTGACCTTGTCCCAGGCCTGGAGGCCGGCCGGAATGATGGCTGCCGTGGCGAGAGCTGCGAGGATACCCCTTTTGAGGTGAAATCTGTTCATAATAATGTAAAGTTAAGCTATGGAAGTGAGAGAAATTCAATGCCCTTGTATTCTCTCACTTGCTTTGTCGATTATGGTTTATGCTCGAGAAAAACGCTCTTATAAGGTCTCGGTCGGTTGGGTAGAACAGTCGGGAGAAGTCTCTGTCACCGCCCCGGCGGAGACCATCGGGCGAATTGAACGCCTAAAGTTATAAATTTTTTTTCGATTAACAATAAAAAATAAGTAAGAAAGTTCGAAAAATTAAACGATATATATGTGATGAAGACTCTTGTACAATAAAACTTGCCCTTTTGGGCTAATTTCACGTCGGCTCTCAGTCAGATATGCTTATATCTTCATTCGTTTCGACGCGAAATTATCTCCAAAATTACATCGTTTTATATGTACATTAATTTTTCTCACTTACGTAAGAAAATAAATTAAATTTTCGACCCTCTCCAACTTTTGGGGCGCACTTCATTTGTTTTGTGGGTTGCGGTGGTAGTCTGAGCGCCTTGCATCTGTCCTATTCTTACAAACCTTAGCGGGTGTGTCAAAATTTTTCATTTTGACACACCCGCTAATAGCTGTGGGCGAAGATGGATTCGAACCACCGAAGGTATAAACCAGCAGATTTACAGTCTGCCCCATTTGGCCACTCTGGTATTCGCCCAAATGCAATGCAAAGTTAATACATTTTTTCAGTTTCTGCAAATTTTATGCTGTGAAAATGTTTCGGGTGAATACTTTTTTGCGATGTCAGGGCATTGCATTATTGCTGTAGGCGCGGAAATGGCGGATAGAGATTTGCCGTATAGCGCACGCTATAATAAGCAGAGGGTGTCCAAAGATTCCTCTTTGACCACCCTCCGCATAGTGTAGGCTGTATTATTGCTTACTTTATTCTTTCCGACATACTTATTTGCCGATGATGACTTTTGAAGATTTGCCACCCTGCACTTTTACGTATATGCCGGGGAGCAGGTCGGCGTTCTGCACGGCGCGTCCCTGAAGGTCGTAATAGCGAGCTTCGCCGGCCTCTTCAGTCTCAATGCCTATCTCATCCACACCGGTAAGGTTGGAAGTGCCGATGACAACGAATGAGTTGGCCGGGATGGTCACGGAGCCTGAAATGGCGTTGAATGCCGGCTCAGTGTTATAAGACTTTGTAAGGATATGGTAGGCGGAATTGTCTCTACGCGAGAAAGTCGCGGCAAAGGAGGCATCGGCAGTAGTGGGATTGACGAAAAGATAGATTTCGTCATTGCCTTTGGAGAGCACTATTTTGCGACCCTGGGCCCAGTTGTTTGCGGCGCACTCTATGGTGACAGTGGCCTCCTTGCCGAAGAGTTCAGGATTATTCTTGCGTAGAGCGATAAGCTCGCGGTAGGTGTCATAAAGGCCTTTTCGTGCGGGCTGGTCCAGGAGGTTCCATCTCACCATTTTGGGGTCGGTGTTGTTGCTGCCGTTCGGGGCCTTAGTGGAGTCGTAGTTTCCGAGTTCCGAGAATTGCCATATCATGTGGGCGCCGGGAGCGAGGAGCATTTGAGCGGCAGCCGAGCCGAGCCGGAGCATGGAGTTGGTGGTATTGCCTTTAATGCCGCTGACGCCGCGTTGCATCTGGACGTAGGCGAGTCTCTGCTCGTCGTGAGATTCCAGATAGCTTACGGTGGAGCCCCATGTGCGGGAGTCGTCGGGAGCATAGAATCGGTTGAGGCCGGAGTCGCTCTGGTTGCCGGCGGCGAAATTCTGTCCTTCGGTGTTTATGTTGGCCCAGTTGAGCTGACCGAAAGCGGCCATTTCGTTCTCCTCCTTAGCGCCGGCGAGGTTCTCATTGATGAAATATGCATCGGGCTTTACGGCCTGGACCGCCTCCTGAAGGTCTCTCATCCGAGCTACGCGCGAGGCGTTATACTGATTAGTGGCGGCGTCGCCGTTGTTGGCGTATGAGTCATTGAGGCCGAGACCCTTTACAAGGTCGAAGCGGTAGCCGTCTACGTGATACTCCTCTATCCAGTATTGGAGGACATCGCGGAAATGCTGCTGGAGCACGGGATTGCCCTGATTCCAGTCGTTAAGCACTGAGTAGGCGTGGGGAGCATCGGCGTTATAGAAGGGATTAGAGCCTACGGGATACATCTGATACCAGGGGTGGAGCCAGTCGGTCTGATTGAACACCATGTCAAGGATGACGGCTATGCCGTTTTCGTGACACTTGTTGATGAACTCCTTATAGTCGTCCGGGGTGCCGTAGGCTTTATCGGGAGCGAAATAGAAGTTGGGGTTATATCCCCAGGAGATATTGCCGTTAAACTCATTGATGGGGAGAAGCTCAACGGCGTTTACGCCGAGGGCCTTCAGATAAGGTATCTTTTCGATGGCCTGGCGGACAGTGCCGTTGCCGTCGGCCTTCCCTTCAGTGCCGGTGAAGTCGCGGAAGAGGAGCTCATAGATGACGAGCTGATGAGGCTCTACGCCCTTGAAGTTCTTATCGGTCCAGTCGTAGTCATTGATGTTGCCCTGATAGATAGCCAGAGGGACATCGCGCACCTTGTCCCAGGGATATTCAGGAAGGTCGGGATAGACATCATTTTCAATGTACTTATCATTCCAGGGGTCGAGGACGAGGCGGGCATAGGGGTCGCCTACCTTGTAAGTGCCGTCGATGACGTAGTAATACGTATAGAGAGTGTCATTGTCAAGTCCGGAAATAGTGGTCCAGAAATAGCGGTTGCCTTCATAGTCCTGATAGTTCATGGAAGAGGCTGCTTCCGGGGTGAAGTCGTTCCATGATCCGAGGAGCAGGGCATGAGACTTTTGCGGGGCGGCGATGCAGAAGATGACACTGCCGTCGGACTGGCGTGCCGGGCCCATCTTGGGGATTCCGCCGGGGTAGGGGGTGGCGGAGGCCGCTACGGGGAAGAAGATAGACTCAACGACCTCTGCTGTCTGGTCTGAGGTCTTGGCTGTGCCGCGCACTTCGTAATTCTTGTCGGGGGTGGCGAAAGTGTACTGAGCAGTGAGGGTAGAGGCGTTGTCGGCTTTGCCGATAGAGATGCCGTCTACGAAGAGCTCAAGGGCAGCCGCATGATTTGCCGTGAGGGTGAAAGTGACGTTTTCCTCACCGGGAAGCACTACGGGGCCGGTGAGTGTGGATGTCAGTTCAAGAAGGAGCTTATTGGCCACTACGTCAATAAAAATATCCTTATTGCCGGTGTCTTTCCCCTCCTTGGAGTTGTTGGCATTGCGGAAGACGAATGCAAGTTTGGTGACAACCTCATCAGGATTGGTGATGCCGTAATATTCGCGGATGTTGCCTATATTCAGTTTCCAGAGATTGGGGCTGACATATTCGAGGCGATATTTAGCGGCGTTGTCGCCCCATGTGGGGGCATATTTCCAGTCGGAGCCGTCGGAAGATTGGGTGGTGAGGACTCCGGTGTGAGCATAGATTTCAGCAGTGGCGGGCTGATTGATCAGGCCTTGGTTGCCCTGGTCTGCGTGGAAGAATATTACTACGTCGGGAGAATCCTCGAGCAGCGGTGAGGGCTCCGACGTAACTACCTGCGCCGAGACTCCGAAGATGGTAGCCAGCAGTGCAAGCATAGTCAGGAATAGAGATTTCTTCATTTGCTTATAGTTTTAAGTGTGTTCTGTAGAAGTGAGTATGATGATATGAGTAGAAAAATCAGGTTTCTTTTGAATTATTCCGTATCATCCTCAGGGATGTAGGTTTCGCTTTTCGTGTGAAGATATTCCTCCCATCCGGGGTCTTCGGAAGCTTCAATGAGCAGAGGCATCTGCGGGAGGTCGGCGAGAGCGCGGTTGAAGACATTGCCGAAGACGCCGAGGCTTTTGGCATAGAAGACCCACGTGCGGCGTCCGTCGCCGGTATATATTCCCGTCATTACAGCCACCGGGTCTTTGGCAAAGGTCTCGATCATTGCGTCTGTGGCCTCTCCCATAAGCTTTGCGTCCTCATCAGAGGGCATTCCGTCGGGGAGAGGGGTGTAGTCCCAATCCACATCTATACGATAGCGATGCTTTCCCTTGTCGATGAGCGGCTGCATGCCGTCTCGTGCGGTGACGATAATAGTCTTACCGTTGTCGGCCACGGCAGGATATGTCCACCATCTTTCTTTCATATTACTTTTTCTCTTTGGGAGTGTGAATAGTGACGAGTGTGGCCCCGAAGCCATATTCCTGAAATGAAGCGTCCTGAATCTCAGCCGAGGGGAACTCCTTGCGAAGCAGCGCGAGGAGAGATTTGCGGAGCACCCCTTCCCCCTTTCCGTGAATGAAGATAATCTTCTGGCCTATGCGGCGTGAATGGCTTTTCATGGTCTTGCGCACGGTGTCGAGCTGGAGATTGAGGATGTCGGCGGGGGAGAGGCCGGCCGTAGTGTCAAGGAGCTCGCCGGCGTGGAGGTCAATCTCTATAGGAGGGAGGAGCTTGTGGGGATTCTCGGCCGCCGGGCTCTTCTTCTTTTTGGGTTTCTCCTGCCTTGCCGGGGCTACATTGAACTTTGCGGATAGAGTCTCGGCCGTTCTGTCGGGCTCCTCTTCCCGTGGCTGAAGGTCGTCTGAGAGGAGTTGCATTTCAAGCACCGGGGTCTCGAAATAGAGTCCCGGGCGGAAGCAATGAAGTTTATAGAACTTCGTGAGGTCGAGGCGGCGGCGTATGCTGACGGGATTCTTGAGAGTGAACTCACGGTCGCGTTTATAGGGGACGGCCTGAATGGCCACCCTCTCTATCGAGGGGAGGTCTTCGTGGGTGTATGAGGCGAGGTCTATCAGCTCGTTGGGGGCGCAGGTGCCGCGGAAAACAACGCTCCATCCACGCTCATCTGCGGCTCGGCGCAGAAAGGTGAAGTCAAGGAAATAGTTGCTGTCGTTGACCAGCACAGCGTTAAACCTGGCCTTGGCGAGATTCTTCAGATTGTCAGGCTCAAAAGCGAGCTGCAGATTGATCTTTTCGCCATGGGGCGTCTCCTCCACCTTTTCCGGGAGAGGGTCAGGGGCCGGGGCGGCTTTTTCCGGCTGGGGAGCGGTGCGCGAGCGGCCGGCATCGAAAGCCTCCTGATCAAACATCTTCTTATGGCCCGGGATGTCGGATTGATGTCCGGCGGGAAGCACTACTACCACTTCCGAGGCGAGCACCGGCGTCTCGAAGCCATTCTCTTCTACATATACTATTTTGCCCTCCGTGCGGGTGACTATGCCGCCACCCACAGCATTGAGGTATCTTACTGTGTCTCCGGTCTTAATCATAAATGAAAGTATAGGTGATTTAACTTTTCGCGAATTATTCTTGCGAAAAGGTTGCAGGGCAGGAGTCAGACGGTTAGGCCATTGCTGAAGAGAGCGTCTCTCTTGTCAAGGCCAAACTTCAGGTTATTCAGTTCTGCTCCGGCAGGTTGTCTTCAAACTCTTCGTTCACCTCCTTCTCGCGCTTTTCGTAGGCATCCACGATGCGCTGCACGAGAGGATGGCGCACTATGTCTTTCTTCTCAAACTCAATCATCCCAATCCCCTTGACGCCCCTGAGGATGCGGAGAGCCTGCATGAGTCCGCTCTGAATGGTGCGCGGAAGGTCTATTTGGGTGACGTCGCCCGTGACGAGCATTCGGGAATTGGTGCCCAGGCGTGTGAGAAACATTTTCATCTGATGCCTTGTGGTGTTCTGCGCCTCATCGAGCACGATTACGGCATCATTGAGCGTGCGTCCTCTCATGAAAGCGAGAGGGGCTATCTGTATAGTGTCGCTCTCCATATACTCCTTGAGCTTGACGGCGGGGAGCATATCTTCCAGAGCATCATAGAGAGGGCGGAGATAGGGGTCTATCTTGTCTTTCATGTCGCCGGGGAGGAAGCCGAGTTTTTCGCCTGCCTCAACAGCCGGTCGGGAAAGGATGATTCTGCGGCAGGCCTTTGCCTTCAGAGCCGCCACGGCCAGGGCTATGGCGATATAGGTCTTGCCGGTGCCGGCAGGGCCGAGAGCAAAGGTCAGGGCATTGTCAGAGAAAGAGCGCACCATCTTGGCCTGATTGGGATTTCGCGGCGTGATGGGACGCCCCGCCTGAGAATAGAGTATCACCCCCTCCACATTCATCTGTTGCGGAGGATTGCCTTTGACGATGTCTATGATGGCCTCATCGGAGAGCTTGTTGTATTTAGCTGCGTAGGCCTCTATTTCCTTAATCTTACGCTCGAACTCGGCCGTCTCGGAGTCTTCGCCAATGACCTTGATGACGTTGCCGCGGGCGGCCATACGGAGCTTTGGGAAAAGATTGCGTATCAGACTGATGTTGGCATTGTTGACGCCATAAAAAGTCTGAGGGTCTATGTTGTCTATTATAACTATTCTTTCTATCATCCTACGGAACCTTCAAGAGTTATCTGGAGGAGCTTCTGAGCCTCGACGGCAAACTCCATCGGGAGCTTGTTCATCACCTCCTTGGCATATCCATTGACGATAAGGGCCACGGCCTCTTCTGTGGGGATGCCGCGCTGACGGCAATAGAAGAGCTGCTCTTCATTGATTTTGGATGTGGTGGCCTCATGCTCGAGAGTGGCCGTATCGTTACGCACGTCGATGTAAGGGAAGGTGTGCGCGCCGCAATGCTCATTCATCAGCAGAGAGTCGCACTGCGTGTAGTTGCGGGCGTTTTCAGCGCCGGGGGCTATGCGCACGAGTCCGCGATAGCTGTTTTGAGAGTGTCCGGCGGAGATACCCTTCGAGACGATGGTGCTTCTGGTGTTCTTGCCTATGTGAATCATCTTGGTACCGGTGTCGGCCTGCTGGAAATTGTTGGTGACGGCGACTGAATAAAATTCTCCCACCGACTCGTCCCCCTTAAGAATGCAGGAGGGATATTTCCAGGTGATGGCGGAGCCGGTCTCCACCTGAGTCCAGGATATTTTGCTGCGATGTCCGCGGCAGAGGCCACGTTTTGTCACGAAATTGTAGATGCCACCGCGCCCCTCTTTGTCGCCGGCATACCAGTTCTGCACCGTAGAATATTTCACCTCAGCCCTCTCTTCAGCTATGATTTCCACGATGGCGGCATGGAGCTGATTCTCATCACGCATAGGAGCCGTGCAGCCTTCGAGATAGCTGACGTAGGCGTCATCGTCGGCCACGATAAGAGTGCGCTCGAACTGGCCTGTGCCCGACGCATTGATGCGGAAATAGGTGCTCAGCTCCATAGGGCAGCGCACCCCCTTGGGGATGTAGACGAAGGAGCCGTCGGAGAAAACGGCGCTATTGAGAGCCGCATAGAAATTATCGCGGCTCCCCACCACCTTGCCGAGATATTTGCGCACAAGGTCGGGATAGTCTCTGACAGCTTCGGAGAATGAGCAGAAGATGACGCCCAGCTCTGCGAGCTTCTCGCGGTGAGTGGTCTTGACGCTCACCGAGTCCATGACGGCATCGACGGCCACGCCGGCCAGATGCTTCTGCTCTTCCAGCGAAATGCCGAGCTTATTGAACGTCTTCACCAATTCGGGGTCTACTTCATCCATGCTCTTTTTCAGCTCCTTCTGCTTCGGGGCGGCATAGTAGCTGATGGCCTGAAAGTTGATCTCGGGAATCTTCAGATGAGCCCATTCCGGCACGGGGAGGGTGAGCCAGTGGCGGTAGGCGTCCAGTCGGAATTGCAGGAGCCATTCCGGTTCGCCCTTCTTCCTGCTGATCAGTCGGATTACGTCTTCGCTGAGCCCCGGGGGGATTATCTCGGTGTCGATGTCAGACGTGAAACCATATTTATAGTCAGAGGCGGTGACGTCGCGCAGGATGTCGCCGCTGTCGGCCACTGAAGCCGCTTTCAGAGCCTCCCCCACGGTAGGCTCGCTATTTTTATCGGGGCCTAAGGCCTCATTAATCTCCTTCATAATAAGCTGCTTGATGAAAAATCAGTCAGGCGCATACCCATCTTCGCGTCCTTCCGGAAGGTAGAGAGGCGAAGCCGGGCGTGCATCCATCTATTTTACAACAATTCAGGAGGCGAAAAAGTGTTCTCACCCCTTGAAAAAATCATAATTCACTTTATTAATCCACAAAGTTAGCAAAAAATATTCTCTTCCGCAAATGTGTGATAGTGAGATTGTCTAAGACTCTGTCTCACAAGAAAAGAGGGCTGGGATTAGGAATTGCCAAAAAAATATATTAAATTTGTGGGTGAAATCAGATTAATGTAGATGAGGATTTTTAATTCACATACACTCAAAGAGTTGGATAAAGCCACCTGCGAGGCTCAGGGCATCAAATCGATCGATCTGATGGAGAGAGCCGCCGAAGCGGTGACCAACGAGATAATAGCTCGCTTCCTTCCCGGTCGTCGAATCGTGGTGCTGGCAGGGCCCGGCAATAACGGTGGCGACGCCCTGGCTGTGGCGCGAAATCTTATAGAACAGGGATTCAAGAGAATCGAGGTCTTCCTCTTCAATGTCACCGGAAAGCTCTCTCCGGACTGTAATGAGGAGCGAAAGCGTCTGCTTGCCCTTGATACAGTGGATTTTACGGAAGTGGCCAAGGAGTTCCGTCCGCCAAATCTCGGCAAGGGGGATGTGGTCATCGATGGCCTCTTCGGCGCAGGTCTCAACAGGCCGCTGGAGGGGGGATTCCGGATGCTTGCCAGTCTGGTCAACGATTCCGGCGCATACGTCGTAGCCATAGATATGCCCTCAGGCCTGAGTGCCGATGAGAATGGCAATGCGCTGAGAAGAGACATGATGCATGCCAATCTCACGCTTACGTTCCAGCTGCCACGCCTCTCCTTCTTCTTTGAAGAGAACGCAGAGGTGGTAGGGGAGTGGAAGCTTCTTGATATCGACATAGACCAGGCGGCCATCAAGAGTTCCAAGTCGGAATTCGTGCTTATTGAGCCTCGCTATGTGCGTCCGCTGCTTCAGCCGCGCAAGCCCTTCTCGGCAAAACGAGACTATGGCAGCGCACTCCTTTTCGCCGGAAGCATGGGGATGATGGGAGCGGCAGTGCTCTGCGCGCGAAGCGTGTTGAAATCCGGAGCCGGACTCGTCACCGTGCATACGGCACGATGCGGAATGACCATAATGCAGACATCAGTGCCGGAAGCCATGTTTGAGCCTGACCGCGATGAGCGTTTCATCACTGACATGGCTGTGCATCATGCCCATCAGGTGGTAGTGGCCGGTCCCGGCATAGGCTCGCATGACCGCACTATAGACGCCGTGGAGGCTCTGCTCAAGAATGCCAAATGCCCTCTGGTGCTCGATGCCGATGCCCTCAACTGCATAGCCAAGCGCCCGGCATTGCTGCAATATCTCCCGCCCAAGACTGTCATCACGCCCCACATCGGCGAGTTTGACCGCCTCTTCGGCGAGCAGCAGTCCAGTGAGGATCGCCTGAAAAAAGCTATCGAGGTGTGCAAATATTATAATATAATCATAGTGCTCAAAGGTCACCATACGGCCGTGGTGAGACCCCCGAAGGGGACAGTCTTCTTCAATGCTACCGGCAATCCCGGAATGGCTACGGCCGGAAGCGGCGACGTGCTGGCCGGCACCATTGCCTCCTTTATAGCACAGGGGTGCATACCGGAACGTGCCGCTCTGCTCGGAGTCTACGTGCACGGACTTGCCGGCGACCTCGCGGCGGCTGAAGATGGTGAGGACGGAGTCATAGCAAGCGACATCATCTCGCATCTCGGCCAGGCCATCCGCACCATAAGAAACCCTAAGTGAACTTACACTCCCAGGACTCTAACGTAAGAATTTCGTTATGCTCAAACAGTTATCAGCGGTAGCTATCCTTGCTCTGGCCGCGACGGCTTGCCCTGCGCAGCAGACCCGCATATTGACGGCCGAAAAACACAATGAATATGGCCTTGTCTATTCTCTACCCAACACTGCGTTAAGGGTAGAAGTGACCGCACGCCACACTCTCCGCCAGTCAGGCCCTTTCTGGCAGTATGCGAAGAAGTTTATCGGCACTGATGATGTGATTCACTCCGATGAGGAGCTCTGGGAGATTACTGACGTGAAGGTTTCCACCTTCGGAGTGCCCGACCCGGAAAATACCTACCTCATGCAGCTGAAGCCCGGCGCCTTGACATATATAGGTGTTGACAGCGACGGCATGCTCCTGAGCATCAACGCCGAGCCGCAAGCCCCCGCCCCGGCGCCGGCTTATCGTCCCTCTGAAAAAATGAGTATCCCCTCCGGCAAAGAGTATCTGGAATATGTGAATGAGGATTTCCTCTCTTCGCAGTCTTCAGTGAAGCAGGCGCAGATTCTCTCGGAAACCCTTATGGAGGTGCGGGACTCGCGCCTCTCCCTTACAAGGGGGACTGCCGAGACGATGCCTACCGACGGCCGGCAGCTCGAACTGATGCTCCAGTCGCTTGCCGAGCAGGAAAAGGCCATGACGCGCGCCTTTACCGGCTGGGAGGGGAGCGAGACTCTGACGCGCACATTCACGGTGATGCCTCAGAGCGAGGGAGCATATACGCTCTTCCGCATGAGTGATTTTGCGGGGTTTGTGGATGCCGATGACCTTAGCGGATGGGAAGTCTCGGCAATAATTAAGGTGATAGCAGCCGCCGAGATGCCTAAGGATGCATCCGGCGTAGAGAAGAAGCTCCCTAAAGATGCCGTGATGTATGCTTTGCCGGCCACGGTCTCGGTAGACGTCAGGATGCAGGATGAGAGTCTGGCGGTGCAGAATGTGGAGATGGCTCAGTTTGGCACTCTCTTCGGCCTGGCTCCTTCCTATTTTACTGACAAGAAGGCTCCCGGATTTGCAATTTTCGATGCCGCCACAGGAGCGGTGAAAAGTCTCGGCACGCAGAAATGAACAGTGCGCTGACACTCTCGCAGCTTCAGCATTATCTCGCTGACGCTGTGCGCAACTCGCTTCCGGGAAGGGGAGTGTGGGTGACGGCTGAGCTTGTGGATGTGCGCATAGCGGGCGGCCACTGCTATATGGAGCTTGTGGAGAAGGATGCCCGCGGGCAGACTGTGGCAAAAATGCGCGCTAATATTTGGCGTAATCTTCTCCCCTCACTGAGGAAAAAATTCTATGCAGCCACCGGAGCTGACATTGTCACCGGTCTGAAAGTGATGGTAGGAGGCTGTGCCAATCATCATCCCCTCTATGGTCTCTCTTTCAACATTCAGGATATAGACCCCTCCTACACGCTCGGCGACATGGAGAGACTGCGCCGCGAGATTCTCGATACCCTGAAGGCCGAGAATGTGCTTGAGTTGCAGAGGTCTCTGCCAATGAGTCCGGTGCCTCAGAAAATCGCGGTGATCTCAGCTGCCGGCGCCGCCGGCTATGGCGACTTTATAGACCAGTTGCTCCACAACACCGAGGGATTCCGTTTCTATCCGTGTCTTTTCGAAGCCGTCATGCAGGGAGAGAGAACTTCGGCCTCTGTCCGCGCCGCTCTGCAGCGCATTGAGGAGACGATAGATTTCTGGGACTGCGTGGTAATCATTCGCGGCGGTGGCGCCACTACCGATCTCAACGGCTTTGACGAGCTGGAATTGGCAAGAGCCGTGGCCACATTCCCCCTCCCGATTGTAGTGGGAATAGGTCATGAGAGAGACCGGACAGTGCTTGATGAAATTGCCCACACCCGAATCAAGACCCCCACGGGCGTGGCCGCCTTCTTTGTAGAGCGTGCCCGCGGATGGCTGGCAGAGGCTATGACGAGGGTCAATGAAATCACACGCTATGCCAGTGAGTATGTCAATGGAGAAAAAAGACGTCTCTCTCAGGCCGGCGCCACCATACCCTCTCTGGCGAGTGCACGGGTCGGTAAGGCCCGCGCAGGACTGGAGTCGGTAGCTCGGATTCTGCCTGCCTTAGGTCAAACGCAGATAGCCCGTGAGGAGGCTCGCCTTAAAGGTATTTCCGCGCTAATGCCCACTTTAGTAGGGCGTCGCACGGAAGCGGAACGTCATGACCTCTCCATCGCCGAAGAGAGACTTCTCAGCGCACTTCACACTACCCTGCGCAGGCATACTGACAGGCTCGCCTCTCTCAGCGGACTTATAGATGCCTACAGTCCCATACGCACACTGGAGCGCGGCTATTCCATTACGAGGATTGACGGCCGCGCGGTCAGAAAGTCCGACGATGTAGCTCCCGATGCAGTGATCACCACTCAGCTGGCCGATGGCACAATTAGTTCTAAAGTGCTTTGATGAAATATTTACTCCCCTTTTTCCTGACGTTAATTTCCCTCTCCACCTCTCTGCAGGCCTGCAGCCAAGAGGCGGACAAGGTAGAATACATTCAGCCCGACGCGCCCCTTTCCCTCCCTCTCCCCCGGCCGCCTCTGACGATGAAGTCTCCGGCCGAACGGGCGGATTTTATCGCATTTCATTTTTGGGATGCCCTTGATTTCTCTGATACAGAACGGCTGACGGATGACTTCTTAGGCACCAATATGTCGGAATTTCTCAGCCTTTTCGACGTCTGCAGTGAGCGCGGGGCGGAGACGGCAATGTCTGCTTTGCTCCTGAAGGCCTCACTCTCCCCTGAGGCATTGCGAAGGGTTGTAGAGGTGGGTGAGAGCTATGCCGTAAGACGGGAGTCTCCGGTGATGACAGAGAGAACGGCAGCTCTTTTCCTAACCCTTGCGCCGGCTTTTCTGCCGGCTGGTTCGGCTGAGGCTCAGCGTCTGGACTATCTCGGCAAAAGATTTATGATGAACACTCCCGGCCGTGTGGCTACTGATTTTCCCGTGAAGATGCGCGATGGCTCCTTGTCTTCTGTCATGGAGTCAGGTAAGGGGAGCAAGACGCGAATACTCCTCTTCTATGACGAAGAGTGTGATAACTGCTCCCGCCTAATCGAGAGTATGAGCGCCGACGAGTCGCTGAGAAATGAAATAAGCGCCGGAACAACGAGCGTCACAGCCGTCAATGCCACAGCCTCTTCGGAATCATTCGCCGGAAGCCTCAAGATACCTTCTGCCTGGCAGGACTGCGTGCCGATTCTCGGGGCGGGCATCTCTATTGATGACCTTTATGACCTCACGGTCATGCCGGCCGTCTACATCCTCGATGAAAATGGCGTAGTCGTGGAGCGGACGGGGCGCCGATGAGATAAGGAAAAAACACTGAGAAAAATGGAAGTAAGAACACAGCAACTCACACGATATATATTACCCTTGCGCGAAGGGGGTTCCCTCCCCGTGCTCGGTGAGGCCGATGACGGCTTCAAATATGTGGTGAAACTTCGTGGTGCCGGTCATGGCAAGAAGGCTCTCGTAGCGGAGTTTCTCGGCAGCATGATAGCCCGCGCCTTCAAGTTCAATGTGCCGGAAACGGTGCTTCTGACGCTCTCACCGATGTTTGGCATTACGGAGCCTGACGAGGAGGTGCGTGACCTTCTCCGCAAATCGGAGGGACTGAACATGAGCCTGCATTTTCTGTCAGGAGCCGCCACGTATGATTCCGCCGTCAATCAGACCGATGCGCTGACGGCCTCGAAGATAGTCTGGCTGGATGCCTTCCTTACCAACGTAGATCGCACGAGGCTAAATCCCAATATGATGATATGGCGCAATGAGCTGTGGCTCATAGATCATGGCGCCTCTTTCTATTTCCACCATTCATGGCGCAATCCCGAAGCGGCTCCCCTCGACCCCTTTCCCTACATTAAGAATCACGTCTTTCTCCCGGTGGCCGACCGTCTGGAGGAGGCCGACCGGCTCATGCGTCAGGCCATAACGCCGCGCACGCTCTCCAAAATCGTCGACCTTATCCCGGAGGAATGGCTGGAAGAGGAGGAGTCTGAGCTGACTCCCTCCCAGCGCCGGGAGGTCTACAGAAATTTCCTGCATGAGAGACTGCGAAATTCATCAATATTTGTGGCCGAAGCCATTCGCCAGAAAAATCTGCTTGGAAGATGATGGAGGATATGAATGAAAAGAGCCGTCAGGAGTGTCCTCCTGATTACAACCTTTATGAATATGCCGTCATCAGATATGTGCCGGTAGTGGAGCGTGGCGAGTTTATCAATATCGGACTGATAATGATGTGCAAGAGGCGCAGGTGGCTCAAATGTGAAATTTGCGTGGATGAGAAGAGGATAAATTCCTTCTGCCGCCATGCCGACGTTGAAATGCTCAGGCGCCAGGCTGCCCTTTTTATGAGAAGAGATGTCCCGCAGAGAGACCTGCCGGTGGAAGAAACCTATCGTTGGCTTACCGCTGTCAAGAGCGCTGTGCTGCAGACGTCCCCCTCGCATCCGGGCATTGCCGTGGAGTCGCTTGATGATACTTTCCGCCGGCTTTTCCTTGAGCTGGTCGAGTAGTTATGAGTTTGTGAGTTTTAGAGAGGATGGTAACGACAGTCCTGTTTTTCCTCTGAGTCCGGGGTGAGAATGGAGAGGGCAGCGGCCCGGTCCATGCGGATGGCCCCGATGAGTTCTTCAAGCGATCCGAAATGCTTTTCATCGCGCAGCCGCTCTATGAAATGCAGTGTCAACTCTCGGCCATAGATATTTCCCTCCCAGCCTATGATGTGCGCTTCTATGCTGACGTCGCCGGCATCTGAGACTGTGGGGCGGTTTCCGATATTCACAATAGCCGGTAGCAGGATATTGTCGCCAAGCGAGGCGTCAGCGGCATAGACACCCTTGGCCGGCACCAGTCGTCCCTCGTCAGGACGAAGATTTGCCGTTGGGAATCCTATGCGTCGGCCGAGTGCTTTGCCGGTCACTACAGTTCCGCTGAGGGTGAAGGGGCGTCCGAGCCCTTCGTTAGCCTCCCGGAGCTTACCTTCGCGGAGCTGTCGGCGTATTATGGATGAGCTTACACCGGGGAGCCTGTCTGCAACAGTGATGTCTACGCCACACTCCTCTCCGACGCGCATATAGTCGGCAAGCGAGAAGTCTATGCCGTCAGAGCCGAACGTATTGTCAAATCCCATTACCAGCCACTTCACATTATGCTTTTGGCGGAGGGCGCTGAGCCATTCAGCGGCTTTCATGGAGCGGAGACGCTCGTCGAAGTGAAGCACTCTGACCTCGACGCCAAGACTGCGCAGAGTCTCCACCTCTTCTTCCGACTTCATCAGACGTCCCGGCGCACGCTCGGGAGCTATCAGGCAGAGCGGGTGATGGTCAAATGTGAAGACGAGCGGCATGGCGTCAAGCATTCTCGCCCTCTCCAGCATCGTGTCTATGACGAGGCGATGGCCGCGATGCACGCCGTCAAATGTGCCCACCG
This sequence comes from Bacteroidales bacterium, assembly GCA_014800685.1. GTDB lineage: Bacteria > Bacteroidota > Bacteroidia > Bacteroidales > Muribaculaceae > Lepagella. Next base: position 141,475 of record JAAVFQ010000021.1, on the reverse strand, counting down.
TGGCAATAGCTGCCGGCTGCTTCGTGGGGTTTTCATCCGGATTTTTCACTTGCATAGTGAGTTAAGGAGAGTCATGGGTCGATCCGGAGTCACGTGCCAGGCATTGAGCCCGCAAGAGGCGGCCGCGCGGCAGTTGGCCTCTCCATCATCGAGATAGAGAGTGTGGCCGGGGGTGAGAGAATAGCGGTCTATGAGAATCCGGAATATTTGCGGATCTGGCTTGCAACATCCCTCCTGAAAAGAGGTGACTATGCCATCGAAGTAGTCATTGATCGACATACCCTCCTGACGGAATTGATGAGCTATCCAGGAGTTATACATCACCGGGTTGGTGTTGGAGAGAGCCAGCAGGCGATAGCCTGCGCGCCGCAGGGAGCGCAGAGTGTGAAGCCTTTCCGGCGGCAGACCGATGAGGAAGGCATTGAAGGCATCCTGAATCATGACGTCAGTGGTGTCATCATGACATTCGCTCCTCAGGAGGTCGAAAAACTCTGCGGCGGTGATTTTGCCGGTCTCAAGGTCAAGAAAAGGTCCCGACTGACAGTAAAGGTCGAGAAGGGCTCCGGCTGAAGCCAGGCCGAGCTCTTCAAGACGGCTGACCGCCCGGTCGCGGTCAAGGTCGATGACCACGCCGCCGAGGTCGAAAACCACGGTGTCTATATCTTTATAATTCTCCATTTCAGTGCAAATTTAACACTTTTCCGTGAGAGACTGAACAATTCCTCTTGAAAAATCATTACAAAAGCATAAAGGGTAGCGGCACAGACGCTCACCCCTCACCCCCTATTATATTTCTACAGGTTTTCTTATAAGTTGATTATGAATACTATAAAGTCTATTGGCATATTGACCTCCGGCGGCGATGCCCCCGGCATGAACGCAGCGATACGTGCGGTGACGCGCGCCGCAATATTTTCCGGCTTCAAGGTGTTTGGCATCTATCGTGGCTATCGCGGCCTCATCACTGATGAGATAGAGGAGTTCAGCACCCAGAATGTCAGCAATATAATCCAGCGCGGAGGCACTATTCTAAAGACGGCGCGCTGCAAGGAGTTTCAGACACCCGAAGGGCGTCAGTGCGCCTACGATGTCCTGAAGCGCCGTGGCATCGATGCCCTCGTGGTAATCGGTGGCGACGGCTCGCTCACCGGCGCGCGCATCTTCGGCAATGAATTCTCATTCCCGATCGTCGGACTCCCCGGCACTATTGACAATGACCTCTACGGCACAGACTCAACTATCGGCTATGACACGGCCCTTAACACCATAATGGAGTGTGTGGACAAAATCCGCGACACGGCCACTTCTCACGAGCGTCTGTTCTTCATAGAGGTCATGGGGCGCGATGCCGGCTTCCTGGCTCTTAATGGCGCCATCGCCTCAGGAGCAGAAGCGGCGATAATTCCCGAAATATCCACTCAGGCCGACCAGCTCTCCGAGCTAATCAAGAATGGCTTCCGCAAGTCGAAGAACAGTTCTATCGTGCTTGTGGCCGAATCTCCTATCACCGGAGGCGCCATGGGGCTCGCGCAGAGGGTCAAGGAGGAGTATCCCGAATATGACGTGCGCGTAACGATTCTCGGCCACCTCCAGCGCGGTGGCTCCCCTACGGCCTTCGACCGCATTCTTGCCTCACGCATGGGGGCCGCTGCCGTCGACGCTCTGCTTGACGACCAGCGCAATGTCATGATTGGAGTCAAGAATGATGAAATAGTGTATGTGCCTTTCACTAAGGCTATCAAGAACGACAAGCCTATCAATCAGGAGCTGCTCTCCACACTTCGTCGTCTCTCTATCTAATCTCCACGCCTATGCCATCCACACCTGACAAAAATACCCCCGTTAATCCGGAGTTGAACTTCGAGCAGCTCCCGCGAAGAGCGAAATTCATAGAGCAGATAGCCCACTATATCGTGCTTCTGCTCTCCCTCGCCCTGATAGTATTCATATCCTACGACACCTTCGCGGGTATCCCCTTCCTCTCCAATTATAGCTATATGACCTTCCAGCTTTGGGTCTGCATTATTTTTATGGTAGACTTCTTTCTGGAGCTATATTTCGCGCAGGATAAGAAATCCTATCTTGCCAACAGATGGTTTTTCTTCATCATCTCCATTCCCTATCTCAATGTAGTGGATTTGCTGCATATTCATCTCGATGTCGAGGCTCTATATTTCATCAGATATATTCCTCTGGTGAGGGGCGCGTATTCGCTGGCTATGGTGGTAGGCTTCTTTTCCACCAACAAGGCTTTCACCATGCTCTCGCAGTATGCCTTCATCCTCCTCTCGGTCATCTATTTCATGTCTATGATATTCTTCTATGAAGAGAGTCCGGTCAATCCGCAGGTGCTCACCTACTGGGATGCTCTATACTGGGCTTTCCTTAATGTGACCACCGTAGGCTCGGATATAGAGGCAGTCACCATAGTGGGCAAGGTGGGGACAGTGCTGATGGCAATGTCGGGGATGCTGATGCTTCCGCTCTTCACGGTCTACGTCACCGACAGAGTGAAGCGGATGAACGACCGACAGCGCGCCGAGCACGAATTTTTAGCCGATCAGTTTCATGCCGCGCAGCAAAAGAGGGGCGACAAGGGTGTGGATTCCTCATCAGCCGTCCGGTGATATTGACATACGGCCGTGAGATATAGTGGCGGCAGGCTTGCGGGATTGCGTCAAAAGTTGTAACTTTGCAGTCCATTATGAAGGATTTTATAAGTCTTCTGAAGCGCTTTGCGTTCCCCTATAAGTGGAATATCATCCTGAGCCTGCTCTTTAATCTGCTCACGGCTCTGCTGACGATATTCTCCTTCGCGGTGATAATGCCGATACTCCGTATGCTTTTCGGCATCACTACGGAGCGATACACGCTGATGCAGTTTGGCGATAAGTCGATAGAAGACGTCGCCGTCAACAATTTCTATTACTACACACAGCAGGCCATGGAGCGTTTCGGCGCCTCCAGGGCTTTGCTGCTTCTTGCCGCCATCCTCGTGGTGATGACTCTGCTCAAGACCGGCTCAGCCTATCTCAGCGAGTGGTTTACTATTCCGATGCGTGCGGGTGTCGTAAGGGATATCCGCGACCGCATGTATGCCAAAATCGTCTCTTTGCCCATCGGCTTCTTCACCAATGAGCGGAAGGGCGACGTGATGGCCAGAGTCTCGGGCGACGTCATAGAGATAGAGGCATCGGTGATGTCTTCGCTCAATATGATGTTTAAGAATCCGGTGCTCATCATCGTCTATCTCACCATCATGGTCATAGTGAGCTGGCAGCTCACTCTCTTTGTCTTTATTCTGCTCCCGGTGGCCGGCGCCGTGATGGGTAAGGTGGGTAAGCGCCTGAAGCGGAAGTCGCTGAAGGCTCAGGAGATGAACGGTATGATACTGAGCACTACAGAGGAGACGATATCAGGCCTGCGCGTGGTGAAGGCCTTCAATGCCGAGCAGAGGATGGAGCAGAGATTCAATGCCGAGACTGAGGCTTTCTTCCGCCTCAGCTGCGCAATATCGCGGCGCACGGCGCTCGCTCACCCTATGAGCGAGTTTCTCGGCACTACGGCCATCGCCATAGTCCTCTGGTTTGGAGGCACGCTCATCCTCAGCGGACACTCCAGCATAGATGCCTCGGCCTTCATCTACTACATGATAATCTTCTATAGCATCATCAACCCGGCCAAAGATTTCTCCAAGGCCAGCTATGCGGTGCAGAAGGGTATGGCCTCGCTGGAACGTATTGACAAGATACTCTCGGCCGACAATCCGATAAAGTCGCCCGAACACCCCGTGAAGATTACCCCCGGCGACCGCAATCACAGCCATATATTGCTGCGCGACGTCTCATTCTCATACGATGGTGTCCGCAGGGTGCTCTCTGATATAAACCTCGACATACCGGCCGGAAGCACGGTAGCTCTCGTGGGGCAGTCCGGCTCCGGAAAATCCACGCTCGCCGACCTGATACCTCGCTTCTGGGACGTCACTGAGGGGAGAGTGGAAGTAGACGGTCACGACGTCAGAGAATATGCCGTGGATGACCTCCGCTCGCTCATGGGCATTGTGAATCAGGAGGCGATTCTCTTCAATGACAGTTTCTATGCCAATATCACCTTCGGAATGGAAGATGTGCCGATGGAGAAAGTGGTGGAGGCCGCCAGGATAGCCAATGCCGATGAGTTTATCCGCGAGACTCCGGAGGGCTATATGACAAACGTAGGCGACAGAGGTTGCCGTCTCTCCGGCGGACAGCGACAGCGCATAAGCATCGCGCGCGCCATCCTTAAAAATCCGCCGGTGCTGATTCTCGACGAAGCCACTTCTGCGCTCGACACTGAGAGTGAACGTCTCGTGCAGGAAGCGCTCGAAAGGCTGATGAAAAACAGAACTACGCTCGTCATTGCCCATCGGCTCTCCACCATTGTGAATGCCGACCTTATCTGCGTGCTCCATGAGGGACGGATAATAGAGCGCGGCACTCACGAAGAGCTCCTCGCCCTTGACGGTCATTACAAGAAACTCGTGGAAATGCAGCAACTCAGCAAGTGAAATAGGATAAGATTTTTCATCTCGCATCTATCCTTCAATTTTTATATATATCGTTCAGTTTCAGGACTTAATTATCATCTCCTCCTACTTATAATTAATCCTCATGAAGAATATTGCCATCTTCGCCTCAGGCTCCGGCACTAACGCCGAAAACATAGCAAGGATTTTCAATGAAGGCAGCCGCCTGCGGGTGGCCGTGGTGCTTACCAACCGCCGCAATGCCGGCGTTATCGAGCGTATGAAGCCGCTCGGCGTCCCGGTGCTTTATGTCCCTAACAGTGTCTGGGATAACGACCCGGCGGAGGTGGTGAGAATCCTTCGTGAATATAACACCGACATTGTGGTGCTCGCCGGATTCATGCATTACGTCTCCCCGGAAATCATCGCCGCTTATCAGGGACGAATCATGAACATCCACCCCTCGCTTCTCCCGGCATACGGCGGAAAGGGTATGTATGGTCACTATGTGCATGAGGCTGTGGTGGCTGCCGGAGAGAAGGAGAGCGGCGTCACCGTTCATCTCGTCACCGATGAAATGGACAAGGGGGAGATTATCCTTCAGGAGAGACTGACGCTCGCCGAGAATGAGACTCCGGAGTCGCTCGAAGCTAAAATCCATCCTATAGAATACGATATTTATCCGCGCGCCATCGTGCGTCTGCTTGAAAGACTCAACGGCGGGGACCTGCGCGATAATTCAGTCGCCGTCGTGAGCACAGAGAAGTCCGAGCTCTCTGACGATACGGTAAAGGCTGCAAAGGCTGAGCCGTCGGCGGATGCCGACGAGGAGAAAACCGTTGCGCAGTCATGGGCGGAAGCGCTTGGAGTGCCTCTCCCCGCTGAGCCGGCCATGCCTCCCATTCCGGAACAACCCTTGGCAGAACAGCCGGCTTCAGTAGAAGCCTCCGGAAACGTTCAGGCTCCCTCTGCACTCAATGCACAGCATCCCGACCACCCCATGCCCCCCACGTATATGCTCTGGGCCATTCTCGCCACCGTGATGTGCTGTCTGGTTACGGGCATTGTGGCGATAGTTTTTGCCTCTCAGGTGAGCAACAAATACTACGCCGGAGATTTTGAAGGGGCCGAGCGTGCATCCCGCAAGGCTCAGATCTGGATTATTGCTTCCATAGTGGCAGGAGTGATTTTCACCACTCTCTATATGCCTCTCTCAATGCTATTCTGATGGAAAGCCCCGTGCCTCCCCCCTTCAGAGAGGTGCCACGCAAGAGAAGCGGCCCTGTCATTCTGATAACAGGAGTGCTCATAGCCGTCGCCCTTATGGCCGTCTACGCCCTCGTCAACCCCTCGGAGGCTGCATGGATGCCTAAATGTCTGTTTCATGAACTGACCGGCTGGCAGTGTGCCGGCTGCGGTGCGCAGCGGCTTTTTCATGCTCTTCTCACCGGACATCCGGCAGACGCCTTTCTCTACAACCCTTTTCTCTTCTGCATGCTTCCGCTGATTCTTTTCCTCCTATGGCTGGAGCTGACGAGGAAAAAGCATCAGGCGCTTTATGCCAAAGTATATTCTCCTGCGGCCTGCTACTCTATGGGAGCGGCCATAATCATCTGGACCATACTTCGCAATGTCTTCTGAAATGAATCATCTCACCCCACTTTTCCCCGGCGTCTTTACGGATGACCGGCCCATCATTATCGCCGGCCCGTGTTCGGCCGAAACCGAGGAGCAGACGCTATGCACGGCGCAGGCTCTCGCTCAGTCGGGCATCCGCGTGTTCAGGGCCGGAGTGTGGAAACCGCGTACAAAGCCCGGAGCCTTCGAGGGCGTGGGAGCAAAGGCGCTGGAATGGCTTGTCAAAGTAAGAGAAAATACCGGAATGGCAGTGGCCTGCGAAGTGGCCACGGCCGAGCATACGCGCCTCGCGCTTGAAACCGGTATTGATGCCCTCTGGCTCGGCGCGAGAACGTCGGCCAACCCTTTTGCCGTGCAGGAGATAGCCGACACGCTGAAGGGCTCTGACGTCGCCGTGATGGTGAAGAATCCCGTCAGCCCCGACCTTGAACTCTGGATAGGGGCGCTTCAGAGAATATACAATGCCGGAATCAGACGTATAGCCGCCGTTCACCGCGGGTTTCCCTCCTACGGCGCTCACGTCTATCGCAATCAGCCTCAATGGAACATCCCCATAGAATTGAGACTGCGTTATCCTCACTTGCCTGTCATCGTAGACCCCTCTCACATCGGGGGACGCCGCAGCCTTATAGCACCCCTCTCGCAGCAAGCCCTCGACATGGGGTTTGCAGGACTGATGATTGAATCGCATTGCGCCCCGGAAGAGGCTCTCAGCGATTCGGCCCAGCAGCTTACCCCCCACGCGCTCTCCTCCATGCTTCAGTCGCTCGAAGTGCGTCCGCGCAGAGAAGAGACAGATACTCTTGATTCGCTCAGGAGGCAGATAGATGACATAGACGCCGAGCTGCTCGATGTCCTGGCGCGGCGCATGGAGATTAGTCGTGTGATAGGGAAATATAAGAGCGAACACAGACTCCCCGTAGTGCAGCCGGCGCGATATAATGATGTCATTTCAGACCGCGTGGCCCAGGGGCTTGCCTTAGGAATGGACGAACGGTTCCTGCGCACCCTCCTGCTGGCAATTCATGACGAGAGCGTGCGTCAGCAGCTTTCAGAATAGCGATACCCACCGATACATACGAAGAGGATAGCCGGAATATCCCCAGGATAGAGGAATTGTAAACGGTCTGTCAGAATAGGCCATCTGCGGCGTGGCTTACGCCGTTCGGCTTCTGCTATCCGCGACAGCGTGCACCCGTCAGCCACTGACCCGGCGCCTTCCATCTGACCTGTTCTTACCCCCCCGACCTATTCTTACAAACCTAAAGAGGGCGAGCCAATCGATTTTGGCTCGCCCTCCTCGTAAGGGATTTATCTAATCTTGCTTCTTACTTCTTCACGAAAGTGATAGAGTAGGGGAGCTGATTGAGATTGAGCGTAACGTTATATGCGCCTGCGCCGGGAGAGGGGATGTTGCCGGCATTGAAGACGAGATTGTTAGCCTCGCCACCGAAGTTAATGTCCCAGGCATCGTTAGCACGGATCTTGAAGGTGCCGTCGCCCATAGTGACAGTGCCTGTCCAGGTGAGGAAGTCATCAGAGGGGGTAAGCGCTACTGAAGCATCCCAGCCGTTGGGGCAAGCGTCGCCGATAAGACCGAGGGTAGTCACGTGGTTGAGCTTGTAGGAGAGTTCGGGGAGATTCATGTTGATCCAATAGAGACCGGGAGTGGGCACGGAGCAGTTGTTGTTTGAGCCGTTGGCGAGTGAGCCATCGGTGTCGCCTGCGCCGAGGTTGTAGAGAGCGCTCCAGTCGGGTGCAGAAGTGAATTTCACCCATTCCTTGAGATAAGCGAAGCCCATATAGTTGGAGTAGTCATCAGTGAAGAGCTGCTTAGCGTTTGCGAAATTCCAGTCGCAGCCGTCGCCGATAACCCAGAAGTTGGGTATAGCCTCAGTGAAAGAGTAAGAAGCGTTGAGGATGTCGGCAGTGAAGAGATACTGACCTGCGTAGGTGACAGTACCAATCTGAGCGGTGATGTTGCCGACGGTGGGCACGAGAGTGCCTTCCAGGGCATCCTCACCTGCGTTAGCCACGCCCCATGCGCCGTAAGCCACGTCAGTAATCTTGCCTGCAGCGTAGGTAGATTCGGGCACTACGATCCACTGGTAGCCGGAAGAAGCCATAGCCTCGTTGATAGTGATGGAAGTAGTGAAGAGGGGGCTGTCATAGGGGTTGTCGCCGGTGTGAGAGAGCAGGATGGCCTTAGCGAAGTTGGGCTGTCCATTCTCGCAGGGCACGAAGTAGTATGCGTCCTCAATTTCCACCTGAGCGGGGAAGGGCTTGATGTTCATGGTGTAGGGGCCATAGTAGTTGTCGAGGCCGCCTACGTAAGCCACCTGAGTGGCGGTGTTGAGCTTCAGATTGGTAGTGAAGCGCACGCGCACATCGATTTCATTCTGAGCGGGGGCCTTAGAGATAGAGCCGTAATAAACGCCCTGAAGGTCATCGGCGGTTACGTTGACGGTATAGACAGAGGGGTCATCAGTGCTGCGCACTACAGTAGCTTCCACAGGGGCCCAGTTGCCGGCGCCCTTGGCGGAAATTTCCACTTCTGCTCCGAGCTCGTAGATGTCGGGGAGCTGAGTAGTGGTGAGAGTGATGATTTCGAGGTCTTTGTTTTCGGCGTTGTAAGCCGCAAGGTCAAACACCTCTTCGCCCATAATGCTTGCCACAGTGACGTCATCCGTCTTGAGAATAGACTCCTGCGCATTGCTCTGTGCGGGCGGATTGGGCTCTTCATAGCCGTCGCAAGAGGCGAAAGCTACCGTAGAGAGCGCCATCAGTCCATAAAGTGCTATTTTATTCATTTCTGGATATTTGAGTTTTATTGAGTCTCCGCCGGAGAAATTCGAAGCCGAATCTCTCCGGGGAGAGCGTAGGGTTTAGTCGTTAACGTATCCGAAAGAGACGGTCTTGGAGTTGGTGTCAAGCGAGACAGACAGTTTGCCTGCTGCAAGGCCGGGGAAGAACCAGTTGCCGTTGCCGGCTACGTATGAGCCACCGAACTGTCCGTTGCTGAACTGACACTCAAGGTTCTCAGCAGTGGTGTTGGTGCCGATCCATTCTGAGTTGTCCCAGCCGCCGAGGTTGCTGCTGAAGCGGAAATAGAGGTCGCCGCCTTCGTATGCGAATTCACCTGTGTAGATGCCGTCGCCCGTAGTGTCAGCGATGCGGTAGGGATTGAGTGTAACCTCGTTGGCATCGGTGGGCTCAGGCCATCCGTTGATTGAGCCTATCAGATAGATATATTTGGTGGTCACTACGGAGTGGGAGCCGGCCTGAACGGTGACAGTGATGTTGTTCCTGTCGCTCATGTCTACAGTGATAGTCATGAGGCCGCCTTGCCAGTTGGGGAAGTTGAACGAACCCTTACCGTTGACGGCAGTCGTGGTGAAGGAACCTCCGTCAAATTCAGGATATTCTATCGGGCTATCGTCTACCTGAGAGCCGTAAGAGTCGCCATTGCTCCAGCCGGTGAGGGCAGTGTAGAAGCGGAATGTGGCGCCATTGTCGCCTCTGGGGATGTCGAAGATGCCGGTGTAGACCTTAGAGCCGATAGCATCGTCGGCTTCGAAGAGACGCCAGTCCTTGAGGGCCTCGGCATTGTTCTCAGAGGGTTCGATCCAAGTGCCGTCGCCATAGATGTCACCGATGAGGTAGATATAGCCGGGAGTGGGGATAGCGAAATATCCTAGTACCTGATTGTAAGAAACCACGTTGGAGAGAATGCGGCTGCTTTCTACTCCGGAGAGTTCACAGACAGCGCGGAAATAGATCTTCTCAGGCTTCATCACACCATCGGGATAAGCGGCGTTGAAAGCCTCTTCAGAGTCAAGACCTTTGAGCTTGCAGAGGCCGGCAGCCACGTCTTCCTGCTTCACAACGAAGCGGGCGAGGTTAGCGGTGCCGTCGGTGGCTTCAAGGTCGTAAGATTCGGTGAAGTCTTCGGTGAGAGACATCTGAGCGGAATAGTTTGCCACGGCGGAATAGCCATAGTCGGGCTGTGAGGCCACCAGTTCGAGCACCTGTCCGGCGGTCAGTTCGATGAACTGATCCTGCATCGCAGGAGTATTGAGCACGAATGTGGTAGGCGCCTTATAGACGGGGTCGCGGTCTTCAGAGCATGAGCCGAGGCCAAGCACCAGACCGATTGCCATCATTAAAAATGCTATCTTTTTCATGTTTTAGTTTCGATTGAGTCGGTGATAGTATTAATAACCGGGGTTCTGAGTATAGCCATTGCGGGCAGCAGTGGTGCTCGGGATGGGATATACGATGAAGTAGGGGTCGAAGTCGGCACCGTTGCGCACGTTGTGCTTCCAAGCCCAGTTGTAGCCGGAGAGCCATTTGCCGTAGCGGATAAGGTCGGTGCGGCGGGTAGACTCGGTGTAGAGCTCGCGGCAACGCTCATCCTGAAGCTCGGTCAGGTTGAGAGAGGTGTAGGGAGCGAGACCTGCGCGCTCACGGAGGTTGTTGACGTAGGTGAGGGCCTTACCCTTGTCTCCGAAGCCGTTGTAGGCTGCCTCAGCTGCAGAAAGATAGATTTCGGCGAGACGAATCATAGCGTAGTCCACACCGTTCTGGTCGGTGGCTTCGGGAGAGGCTGCCTCGTTGATAGCGCCGTTGTCGTCGATAGCCCAGTTGGAGTATTTGATGGCGAGGTAGCCGTTGTGGCCCCACTCGGCCTGACCCATAGTGGTGTTATTGATGTTGAAGCCATCCTTGGCTGTCTTCCAGAGAGCCACGCGGGCGTCGGGAGATACGGCATAGTTGGCATCCCAATCAAATTTCTCTACGAACTCGCGGCGGGCTGTCATACACTTCCATCCACCCTTAGAGTTGTATTCAGCATTGTTGATGGTGAAGGTGTCGTCTGCTGTGGAGTTGCCGATCCAGGCGTTGAGCATGAACGTACCGTTGGCGTAAGAGGTGATACCATTACCATCGACATCGTTGACGATAGCCTGGGGAAGAATCCAGATAATCTCATTGATGGCGTTATTGTTGCCGTCGATGCAGAACTGAGCGTTGTTAGCGGCGAAGTTCTGGAGATATGCATTGCAGAGACCGGCGTTGTTGAATCCGCCGTGGCCGAGACGTGCGATAATAGCCTCAGCGTGGTCCCAGCATTTCTGCCACTGAGCGGTGCCGGAATAGACTTCAGCGTTAAGATAGAGCTTCACGAGGAGAGACTCAGCCACGTCGAGACCTACATAGCCGTAAGCGGGCTTATTGTTGGGGTCGTTCTCCTTATACCATGCTACGATGTCTTCGAGCTCGGCAGCGAGGCGTTCATAGACCATGCGGCGACCCTCAGCGAAGTTGGTGGAGAGCTGGGGGGCCACGTTGCCCATGCGGATGTCTTCAGTGACGTAGGGCACGTTGCCGAAGATGTCAAGCACGTAATAGAGGTTGGCGAGACGAAGGATATTGGCCTGACGGATATACTCGTCAGCCTTCTTCTGCTGAGCTTCGGTGAGAGTGCCGAAATAGCCGTCGCGGATGTTGTGGATGAACTGGTTGCAGACGCCCATATTGATATAGAAGCGGGAGTATGTACCCATCACTGCAGTGTTGGAAGAGGGTACGATACCGTATGTGAGCATACCGTAGTCAGAGTTCATCGGCAGCCAAGAAGCCTCATCGGAGTTCATCTCCTGAAGGATGAAGATGGCGCGCTGGAAAGTGGACATACCGCCGTCGAAGTTCTCTACGGCGGCGTTGCCGTTAGCACCGTAAGTGACGTGCTGCTGATATACGCCGGCGATGGTGGCGTCGAGATAATAATCCGGGTCAGCGGCAAACTGGTCAGGGGTGAAGAAGCTCTGGTCAGTCGGAGTGAGGTCAAGGTCACCGGTGCAAGCGGTGAACGACATGGCCGAGGCCATGATGCCGGCTGCGAGCAATATTTTGTTGAATTTCATTTCTTTTCTTGCTTTAAGTTAAGATTAGAAAGTGGCTACTACGCCGATGGTGAAGGTGACGGGACGGGGGTAAACGTCATTGTCGATACCGGAGAATACCTCGGGGTCGATACCTTTATATTTGGTGATGACGAAGGGATTCTGCACGGCGCCGAAGAGACGCAGACGGAGGTTGCCGTCGATGAGGTTGGGCCAGGTGTAGCCGATGGTAATGTTGTCGCAGCGCAGGAATGATGCGTTCTCTACCCAGTAGTCAGAGAGTTTGAGGTGCTCTTCGTTGGTGGGGAAGAGGAAGGCATCGCTCAGGAGGTTGTTAAGACCGTAAGCGTCTACGCGAGAGAGGACGCTGCGCTGGAAGCGGGGATTGTTATAGACATAGTTGCCGATAGAGGCACGGAGAGTGAATCCGAGATCCCAGTTCTTGTAAGAGAAGGTGTTGTTCCAGTTAAGGGTAACGACGGGTTCGGGAGAGTGATACTTGATGAGGTCAGCATCGTTGATGACGCCGTCGGCATTCTGGTCTACATACTGTCCGGGGATAGGATTCTTGTTCTCGTCATATACCTGCTGGTATACGAGATAAGTAAAGGCGGGTTCGCCTACGAGGTGCCACTGGATAGTACCGAAGTCCATGCCGCGTGCAGCGATCTTGTCGTTGGAAGCGTCGCCGGTCAGCTTGGTGATTTCGTTGTGGTTCCAGGCGATGTTGAGGCCGGTGCTCCAGGTGAAGTCCTCTACTACGACGGGCTTGGCGTTGATGTTGAACTCAAGACCATAGTTGCGGAGGCTACCGATATTGGTCATCATGAAGTTAGATGTGTTCAGACCGAGAGCGGGAGCGAATGCGAGCAGGTCAGTAGTATTGCGGAGATACCAGTCAGCAGCGATGTTGAGTCGGTTGTTGAAGAAGCCGAGGTCAAGCCCAACGTTCCAGGTAGTAGTGGTTTCCCACTTGATATTGGAGTCGAAAGCCGAGGGGTAGAGGGGGTTGATCCAAGCGCCTCCGGGAGTGATATACTGGAATCCGGCTTTGTAGGAATTGATGAAGAGGGGGAGGTAGGGGAAGTAAGAGTTGAAGTTTTCGGGTCCTGAGAGGTCCTGCTGACCTGTCTGACCCCAGCCGAGACGGAGTTTCCACTCGTCGAGCCAAGCTACGTCCTTAAGGCCGCCTACATTATTAATCTTCCAAGCGAGAGCCACAGAGGGGAAGAGACCCCAGCGGTTGTCTTTAGAGAAGCGGGAAGTGCCGTCGTCACGTAGAGTGAATGTGAGCAGGTAGGTGTCGTCGAAAGTGTAGTTGAGTCGTCCGAAGAAAGAGACGAGCTGGAGGGGATTACCCCAACGGCTTGTGGGAGCGTTATTGATGACTTCACCGATATGGTTTTCATTGCTCCAGTTCATGAAGTAGTTGCCGTTGTCGTGAGTAAATCCGGGAGTGCCGTTGGCATTCACGAAGCCGAGAGAGTTGATATAGTTCTGCTCCCAGCCGAGGTAAGAGAAGCGCTGCCAGGAGTAGCCGGCCATAACGTCGAGGTTAGACTTGATGGCCTCAAACTCCTTCTTATAGTTGATGTAGAAGTCAAGAAGGGTGTTGCGCTGGATTTCGTGCCATTTTTTGAGAGAAGCCGCACCGGCAGCTCCGGAGTTGGTCAGACCGTCGTTAATCCAGGAGTTGAGCGAGTTGTAAGCCCATTTGTCGCGAGCGTCGTTCTTAGACACCTGGTAGCCGAGGTTGAGGTTGAAGTGGAGTTCAGGGAGGAAGTGGAGAGCATAGTCGAGCTGGAGGTTACCGCTTGAAGACCAGGTCTCGTTCCATGAATCATGGTCATTGAGGAGCTGAACGGGGTTCTTGGCAGCATTGAGGTCGTAAGTGCCGCCGGGAGAGTAGTTGTAATATCCGTTATAGAGGAAGAGGTCGGTGTTGCCTTCCATGGGGATATTGGAATAAACGGGCTTAGTGGGGTCGAAGCCGGCAGCGGCGGCGATAGCGCCCCACTCAGCGTTGTTGACCTTGGTGTAAGTACCGTTCACGTTAGCGTTTACAGAGAGTTTGTCGTCGAAGAATTTGGGTGAGAGGCTGAATCCTGCGGTGACACGCTGCATAGCGGAAGTCTTGAGGATACCCTCAGAGTTGGTATAACCGGCGTTGACACGATAGGGAAGGACGCCAGCTTTGCCGGCTACGGAGAGGTTGTAGTCGTGAGAGAAAGTGGTGCGGAGCACTTCCTTCTGCCAGTCAGTGTTGTAGATAGTGCCGTTATAGCCGAGCTGAGCTACAGAGGCCTCGCCGAGGTTGTCGCGAACGGTCTGAGCAAATTCAGTAGCGTTCATGACGTTGAGGGTCTTGCGGGGGGTGTTGATAGAGAAGTTAGCCGCGAAGTTCACAACGGGCTTGCCGCCTTTACCCTTCTTAGTGGTGATGATGATGACACCGTTAGATGCGCGTGAACCGTAGATGGCAGTAGCGGAAGCATCCTTGAGGATGGTCATGCTCTCGATGTCGTTAGGGTTGATCATCGACATGGCATTCATGTTGCCGCCATTGCTCTGGTTGGTCATAGGCACGCCGTCGATAACGATAAGGGGGTCGTTAGAGGCATTGAGCGAAGAGCCGCCGCGGATACGGATGGTAGCCGAGCCGGAGGGGTCGCCATTGGTGGTTACCACGACACCGGGAGAGGCGCCGACGAGGAGGTCCTGAGCGGAAGTTGCGATACCGGCTTCGATGTCGTCGGGAAGCACCATGGCCACAGAACCGGTGGCGTCAGACTTCTTGACAGAACCGTAACCGATGACAACAGTCTCGGCCAGTACTGTAGAGTTCTCCTTGAGAGTGACGTCAATCTGAGAGCGGCCGCTTACGGGGACTTCAACGGGGTCGTAGCCGACATAGCTGAAGACGAGCGTCGCGTTAGGATTGACATGAATGGTGTAATGTCCGTCGAGGTCAGTGGCAGTTCCGGTGGAAGTGCCCTTTTCCATGACGGTAGCACCGATTAGTGCTTCGCCCAATTCGTCGATAACCGTACCATGAACGGCTACCTTCTGCGCGAGAGCAGGAAGAGAGGCTGTCAATAGCACAGCTATCGCAAGCATCAGCTTCCGTGTCAGATGAAAACAGATGTTCTTCATGCAGGAATTTAGTTTAGTTCTACATATTTGTTATTGTCTCTAAGTCGGATATGGGGCAAGCCTCCCCGCGAAGGCGAGGGGCTGCATAGTGGCGTGAGAGTTGCTGCATGGATGTGTGAATTGACGCAAAAGTCTGAACATCAGATAAATATGCGCGACTATCGGCGACGCCCGGTGTGGGTGTCAGTCTGGGTGTGAGTCCTTCATGCGTATGAAACTGCTAAGCCAATGGCAAAAATACAGATTTAATTTCAATAATTAAGTATTATAAGGGTATGTTAACAATGTTAATTAACAAAATTAACATTCTTTTTTCAGGCATATTTTTATCGCGCATTGCTTAGCTCTATCGCATCGTGAAAATATAAGAGAGTTTCAAGCTGCTTGTCAATGCATAGAGGGCCGGGCAGGCTCCTTCTCAGGAGCGGAAGGCCGAGCGAACGCGGCGGCTCACCGCTATGTCATTGCAGAGGATGATGAGCAGGGTGAGAATGAACCCGACAAGCGGAGCCACCCATACGGGGCCGGGAGTGGCGCCGGAGGCTTCAAGGGGTTTGAGATAGAAGGCTCGCAGGGAGAAGAGAGCGCCCAGAGAGAGGATATAGGCTCCTGCGGTGGCTATCAGAATTATATGGCGGAAGGGGGCGCCGACACTCTTCATGGGGTAGCCGAGCATGAGCAGAGTGTGGAGCTTGTCACGGTTTTTCTCCATCAGCAGGGAGATGGAAAGGAGTAGAATAAAGAGGGAGAGAAGCGTGATGACGATACCTACGGAGAGGATAATGCCCGTGATGAGATTCAGAAGGAAAGAGGCGCGCGAACTGTTTTTATCGCCGGCCATCTCCATGGCGTGCTCTTCGAGATAAGGCTGAATGGCTACATCGCCGGGAGAGCTGACGTCGATTATAAGCCGTGAGGGATGGCGCTCCCTTCTGGAGCCCAGGCGGGTATTGGCTTCAGTCATGAAAGAGGAGGGCACAAGAATGGTGTTCAGGCGATTGGAGAAGCCCACGATTCTCGCAGGTGTGCGTATAGTCTTGTCGCCGGATTCGCTTGATAGCGTTAGCTCCATAGGGAGAGAGGCCATAAGGCCTTCCGAGAGCTGAGGCATCCCGGCGGCAGTGGCAAATCCGAAATTGTAGAGCGTGAGATAGTCTTTTGAGAGTATAAGGGGGACTGCGGCCGAGCCCTCATCATAATTCCAGTCGGCCGGGCGCACGTCGATAAACTCATCCGGGATAGACTCCAGAAACATTGATGTGGAGAATCCGCGGTCGCCCTGACGCAGGGTGGCACCGACGCGGAAATCGGCAGCCGTGAAGAGTCCGGTCTTTCTGACCCAGGGCTGGGCGTTGATGTCGGCTATTTCGGCATCCGAGAATCCGGAAGCGGTGCCGAGGGTGTTTTCGGCAGTCACACGTTTATTGACCACAAGATACTCCTTTTTGATAAAAGAGTCCTCATCCTGCCAGAGAGAGCGTGCATCGAGATAGAACTGGAGTCCGCCGATGATTATGGCGAGTCCGATGAAGTTGGAAATGAGGAAGCCGACGAGACGGGCTGCGCTCATATTCTTGCGGAGGAGCCTTGCGGAAAGATTCATTGTTTTCAGAGCTTTATAAGTATGGAGTCGGGAAGGAGAAGCTGATTGCCGACAGAAGTAGCAATGATGGCGGCATCATATCTTGCAGCCTCGTGCATAAGGATTCGTGCGGCGATGGCATTATTGCGGGCATCAAGGTGAGATACCGGTTCGTCGAGAAGCAGGAAGCTGAAGGGCTGGCATATAGCCCTGATGATGGCTACGCGCTGCTGCTGGCCGATAGACATGCGTCCCACGGGATAGTCTGTGCGGTGTCCTATGCCGAGCTCGTCGAGATAGTTGCGGATCTCCTTCTCCGTGAGAGCGTCGGTGAGGGAGTTTTTCAGCATAATGTTTTGCAGGGCGGTCATCTCCGGGAAGAGTGCCAGTTCCTGCGGAAGATAAGCGATGGAGGAGCGGCGGAGAGATTGCCATTCATCGGGAGAGATGGTAGAGATGTCGTGCTGCCGATTGAAAAGAATCTGACCGTCATAATCTGTTCTGGCGCCGAAGATATAGGCGCAGAGGGAAGACTTTCCGGTGCCGGAGGCAGCTTCTATAAGGTATCTTTTCCCACGCTCGAAAGTCAAAGACTTTTTCCAGACGTCGGAAGGGGGTATGGACTCCTCACGGAAAACGCGCGGCAGGGTGTCGCGGAGTGTGATGCTCTCGATGGTCATTTTGACAGAGGTGTTGAAGAGAGCTTAATGGCAATGCGTGCAGAACTTCCTGAGGGGTAGATGCTAAGATTGACCCACTTGTCAGAGAAGGGGAAATTGGCGCTTCGTGAGGGCTTGAAAATGGCGCCCACGTATGAGTGTCCGAAGCTTTTGGCAGCCTCTGCCACATTGACCGGGCCGGTGATAGAGCCGGGGGTATGGAAGAAGAGGAGGTTGTCCTTCACTTCGGTATCCATAGGTGCGAGCTCGTTGATGAGGAGGGTGAGTCCGGAAATGTTTTTGCCGTTAGTGAGGATAACGCCCGAGATGGCTCTCTCCTTCTCGGAGGCAGCGATGGCGATAGTGCCGTCAAGCGCCTCCAGATTCTGCATAGGGAGGAAAGCACCGAAGTTTTTGCCAATGCGTTTAATAGCGTCCGAGGGTATGTTGGCGGCGAAAATCATGTCGGCAGAGGTGACAGTCTGTTTCACCACCTCGGCGTCAATTTTCTTGAGAGGGAGCGTAAATTCGGCTGGCTTGGAAGAGGAGTTGAGAAAACCGGCATCGAGAGTGAGGCACTCCTTTTCGAAATCTATCCATGCGTCGGCAAACTGAGGGTCGGCAAAAAGGGAGTTGATGACGAGAGCCGAGGAGAAATCCTCCTTCGTGTTGGGGGAGAAGTTTCTGATAAAGTTAGATATAGAGCCGAGGATGGCCATGTCATGCTTGAACTCAAGCAGCCGCTCAGCCCCCTTTCGCGAGAGATAGCCTTTGCTCTGAGCGGAATAGTCTCTGATTTCATTGGCATCCGGTGTGCCTCTGTCGCAGAGCCAGAACTGATTGCCGCAGACGGTAGCCCACTGTCCGGTAGAGGCCTGACAGAGGTCTACGTTCCCCTCAGCCTTGAAAGTGGACTTGGAGAGGGCTGAGAAGGCCTTTTTGAAGGCTTTTGAGTCATCGAGATATCCGGTGATATAAAGTTTTGAGCCACGGGAGAAAACTACGGCCACCGACATTCGCGTTCCGGAGAGACAATCGGGATTGAGATGGAGAGTCTCGAGTCTTTTCTTCAATTCCGGGAGCGGATTCTTTTTGTCAAGCTCGAGATGAGAGATGACAGCCTCCATGTCAATGACGCCGGCCATGTCGGCATCTGCGGGCACGGAAGCGAGAAGGTCTTCTGCCTGAGAAGCCTTGTCGTCGGAGCAAGAGGCGAAGAGAGGGATGATAAGGAGTCCTAAGAGGAGTCGCAATAAAGATTTTACAGCCATAGCGGGTGAGAAATATTTTACTGCAAAGTTAGTAAAAGTTTGGGAAATAATTTGTAACTTTGCGAAATTAATAGGATGAGGGTTAAAAGCCCTCATGAAAGCCGGAGCGAAAAGAGCTCCCTAACTGAATATCTCATACAAAAGAAGAACTCGTAATGATGCAAATTTCCCAGCGAGTGCAGAATCTCGCCCCCTCAGCGACTCTTGCAATGTCGCAGAAAAGTGCCGAACTCCGCGCCGCCGGTGTTGACGTCATCAACATGTCGGTGGGAGAACCGGACTTCGATACTCCGGACTTCATAAAGGAGGCCGCCAAAAAAGCCATCGATGAAAACTATTCACGCTACACACCCGTAGCCGGCTACCTCTCGCTCCGCGAGGCGGTTTGCGAAAAGCTGCGCCGTGAGAATGGTCTGGAATATACTCCCGACTGTATCGTGGTGGGCAACGGTGCCAAACAGGAACTCTGCAATGTGCTGCTTGCTACTATCAATCCCGGCGATGAGGTGATCATCCCCGTGCCCGCATGGGTGAGCTATGTGGAAATGGTGAAACTGGCCGAGGGTGTCACCGTGACTATCCCTACCGGAGTGGAGAGCAACTTCAAGATAACCCCCGCACAGCTCGAATCTGCTATCACCACCAAGACCCGTATGGTGATGCTCAACTCGCCGAGCAATCCCACCGGCTCCGTATATACCCGCGAAGAGCTTCAGGCGCTGGCTGACGTGCTTGCCAAGTATCCTGACGTGCTGATACTTGCCGATGATATCTATGAGCATATCAATTTCTGCGGCGAAGTGGCCAGCATAGCTCAGTGTGGCAACGTGCATGACCGTGTCATCATCATCAACGGAGTCTCCAAAGCCTACGCTATGACAGGCTGGCGCATAGGCTATATGGCCGGTCCTAAAGAGGTGGCAAAGGCAGTCACTAAGCTTCAGGGTCAGTACACGTCAGGCGCTTCTTCCATAGCGCAGAAGGCTGCAGAGGCCGCTTATAATGGTCCTCAGGATTGCATTGAGGATATGCGCAAAGCCTTCGAGCGTCGCCGCAATCTTATAGTAGAACTTGCGCGCGAGATTCCCGGATGGGTGGTCAATGAGCCGCAGGGTGCCTTCTATCTCTTCCCCAAGGTGGAGGCCTATATCGGCAAGCGCTGTGGTGATCGTGTCATAGAGTCGAGCGCAGACTATGTGATGTATCTGCTTGAAGAGGCTCATGTGGCCTGCGTGGATGGCGCCGCTTTCTGCTGTCCGGGCTATCTTCGCATGAGCTATGCGACAAGCGATGATAATATCCGCGAGGCTATGCGTCGTATCCGCGAGGCAAGCGCGAAGCTCGTCTGAGAATAGATATTTTTTACGCACGAGGGTGTGGCAATATTTTTTGCTGCACCCTCTTTTTTAGTAGTTTATAAGATTTATAAGATTTATAAGATTTATAAAGGTTATTAGGTTATGGGGAGATTCTTTTGGGAGGGATTAGGTATATAAAAAAGTAATCGGATGCCCGAAACGGGTATCCGATACTTATTTTCTGTGTTCGCTTGTGAGAGCTGTTCTTACTTAGCAGAGTCAGCGGGAGTCTCAGTAGCAGCAGCAGAGTCAGCAGGAGCGGCAGCAGAGTCTTCAGCGATAGCAGAATCCTCAACAACCTCAGTTGCTACAGTGTCAGAATCAGCAGTAGTTTCTGCCTTCTTGTCGCCACAAGAAACGAGAGCGATGCTTGCGAGAACAGCGAGCGATAAAACGATCTTTTTCATCTTTGTTACAAATTAAAATAATAAAACAATGTTCTTTTGCTGTGAAAAACGATGCAAAGTTAATATCAATTCGCGGATGATGCAAGAAATTCAGGCTAAAAAATGCACGACAGATGCTATTTTAGCCTGAATTTAACTTTTGACTGTTAAAATTTGGCGTATTTTAACAGTAATGACCTATTTTTGTATTGGGTCTGTGGTGTAAAGGAATCGTTTAATGCTTCTCTTTGGGGTCTTTTCAAATTCATTAGGGATGGCGCGTATTTCAGCCAGACGTTCGTATGGAGCCACGAGCTTATTGAGCTCCACGCGGATAGTCTCAAGCTGAGACGGAAGTTCGGATGAGCGGATGCCGAGCCGGTCGAGCGCGTCGTAATCGGGATAGACGAGTCCGACGAGTCGTCCGTCACGTTCCACAACAAGGCTCTCGGCCACGAAGGGCATATTATTGAGCTTAGCCTCTATTTCTTCCGGATAAATGTTCTGTCCGTTGGCTGATAGAATCATCGTTTTGGAGCGGCCTCGAATGAAGAGAGTGCAGTCGTCCGAGAGGGTGCCCATGTCTCCGGTGTGCAGCCATCCCTCTTTGTCAAGCACGGCCTCCGTGGCTTCCGGATTTTTAAAGTAGCCCTTCATGACATTTGTGCCTCTGACGCATATCTCGCCCGGCACGCTTTTCGGGTCGCTGCTAAGAATCTTGGCCTCCATGCCCGGGAGGACGCGCCCCGAAGAGCCCGGAATAAATTTGCGCCAGGGTGTATAGGAAATCAGCGGGCCGCACTCCGTCATGCCATAGCCTACGGTGAAGGGGAATTTTATCTTGTGCAGAAAATCCTCCACTTCATGATTGAGCGGAGCGCCCCCTACGATAACCTCTTCAAACTCGCCTCCGAAGGCCTCGATGAGTTTTTTGCGGATTTTGGCATATATCAGCGAGTCAAGGAAGGGGACGGCGAGAGTCCAGCGCATGGTGCCCTTTGAGATTAACGGTAAAATCTGGCTCTTATAGATTTTTTCGAGAATGAGCGGCACGCAGATGACCAGATGAGGCCTCACCTCCGCGAGGGCTTTGATGAGCACCCGGGGCGAGGGAGTCTTGCAAAGCAGAGTGATATGGGAGCCTACCGCCAGGGGTGTCAGCATGTCGAACGCGCAGCCGTATGCGTGGGCCAGCGGGAGAAAAGAGAGAGCCCGCGAGGAGCGGAAATGCAGTTCGGACGACATGCCGAAACATACGTTGCCCGCCAGATTCTCGCCCGTGAGCATCACGCCCTTCGAGAAGCCGGTGGTGCCGGAGGTATAATTGATTTCAACCACTTCGCTATTGTCGCGGTCGGGATAGGAAATACACTCCGACGTGAATCCGTCGGGATAGCGACGATTGAAGCGGCGCTTCAGAAGGCGGACAGCGCGGGCAAGCTCCAGACCTGTGCCCTCGTGAAGAATTTTTTTATTGTCAATGGAGAAAACGCCCTTCACCGTCAGGAGACGTTCCGGCTCGATATGCTCCCAGATAGACTCGGAGATGAAGAGAATCTCCGCTTCTGAATGATTCACGATGTGAGTGATGTCCACAGGATTAAACTCCGAAAGGATAGGCACGATAACGGCTCCGTAGGTGACGGCCGCCATGTAGGCCACCACCCACGCCGAGGTGTCTTTGCCGCAGAGGGCTATCTTGGAGCCGCGGCGAATGCCGAGCGACTCAAAAAGCACATGAGAAAGAGCTATATCGCGGGCTACATCGCTATAATTCAGAGTGCGGCCGGTGGGATAGTCGGTCAGGGCCGGAAGTTCCCAGTTTTCGATAAATGATTTCTCGTATATCTTGATGAAATTTTTCAGCTGCATAGTGGAACGAGTTTTGAGAATTATGAGAAAGGTGGGTGACTAAGTAAGTTCAAAAAATTAAATGATATATGTGAGATGAAACTCTTGTACAATAAAACTTGCCCTTTTGGGCTAATTTCCCGTTGACACTCAGTCAGATAAGCTTATATCTTCTCTCGTTTCGCCGGAAAATTATCTCCAAAAATTCCTTCGTTTTATATGTACATTAATTTTTCTCACTTACTTACTTACTTATTATAACAACATCATGAAAAATCTGTTGAGAGCACAAGGAGCAGAAGTGAAAAAAAAGTATTAAATTTGCAGTTTACTTAACGTAAAAAAGTATGCAGCTTCAAATAGAAACCATCATAGAGAGGCTTTCGGAAGCCTTCGGAGAGGGAGTGAGAGTGTCGGGGGAGACCCCTGAGGGGATAAAAAGAGTCATCACCGCGCTCCTGACGGATTCGCGCTCACTGACGCTGCCCGCCTCTACGCTCTTCTTCGCCCTGAGAAGCGAGCGTAACGACGGACATCGCTTTATGTCATTGCTTTATAAGGCCGGAGTGAGGTCATTTGTAGTAGATGAGATTCCCGCTTCCGCCGAGAAGGACGCTATATATATAAAGGTGCCTGACACGCTGCGTGCGCTTCAGGCCGTAGGCCATCTGGCACGCACGAGCCTCAGTGGCACGCTACTTGCCATCACCGGCTCGCGGGGCAAGACCACCCTCAAGGAATGGATATTCCAGCTCATGGAGCCTCTGGCCGAGACCATACGTTCGCCGCGTAGTTATAATTCGCAGATAGGCGTGCCGCTCTCCCTCTGGCAGATAGGCGACACCACGGGCCTGGCAGTGATAGAGGCCGGAGTGTCGCGGGAAGGTGAGATGAAGAGACTGGCCGACATGATAGCGCCCGATAGCGTGATAGTCACTAACATCGGAGATGAACACTCAGAGGGATTCGGCAGTCTCGCTCATAAGGCGGCTGAAAAGGCTCTGCTCGCCTCGCCGGCCTCTGTAAAGCACCTTATATATAATAGCGACGACATCTTTATCACCGAGGCCCTCGCTCCATATAGAGAGGGACGCGAAGTGTGGGACTGGTCGAGACACGGCGAGTCGCCGGCTGCAATAATAATCACCGGATTGACAGAGATAGAAGAGGGGGCGCTGATGTCTTACCGATGCGGAGAGGTCAGCGGCACCGTGAAACTCCCAGGCGCCTCTGATGAAGATATAGAGAATGGCGCCAATGCACTTGCCTTCATGCTCTCGCGAGGGATAGCTGCCGAAGTGATAGAGGAGCGATTCTCGATGCTTTGTCCGGTAGGGACTCGCCTGCAGGTGATAGAGGGCGTCAATGGCTGCTCACTAATCGTGGACTCCTACACCTCCGACTTCTCATCGCTCATCCCGGCACTTGACTTCCAGCGCCGTCATGCCACTGAGGGGCTCAGCCCCATAGTAATAGTCAGCGACCTGCGGCATGAAAGCGGCGAGGGGGATGTCTACGGCAGGATAGCCGATCTTTTCAGAAGCTTCGGAGTGAAGAGAGTGATAGGTATAGGTGAAGGATTTGTGGCCCATGCCGATAAGTTCGACGAAGAATTCAGAGGATATGCCACCACGGCGAGAATGCTTGAAGAGGTGTCGCCCTCCGACTTCTCAGACGAGATAATCCTGCTCAAAGGGGCGCCCGGTTTCCACTTCAACATGATACGCGAAATGCTTGAAGCCCGCACTCATGAGACAGTCCTGGAAGTCAATCTGGACGCCGTGGTGAGAAATTTCAACTACTTCCGCAGCCATCTTCCCGGCGGCACCGGACTGATAGCGATGGTGAAGGCCGGAGGCTACGGCGCCGGCAGCCTTGAGATAGCCAAAACGCTACAGGATGCCGGAGCGGCTTATCTTGCCGTGGCTGTGCTCGATGAGGGGATAGAGCTGCGAAAGAATGGCATCACGATGCCCGTGATGGTGATGAACCCTAAGGTGGTCAACTACAAGCAGATGTTTGCTCACAGTCTGGAGCCGGAGATATATAGCGCCGAGATGCTTGAAGACGTCATCCGCGAAGCACGCAAAAATGGTATCAGGGAATATCCGGTGCATATCAAGCTTGACACCGGTATGCATCGTATGGGATTTATCGGCGATGAGCTCCCGGAGCTCATGGACCGTCTCTGCAGCCAGGACTATGTGGTGGCGAAATCTGTCTTTTCGCATCTTGCCACAGCCGACTGTCCGGAGATGAACGACTATACCGAATTGCAGCTGAAGAGGTTTGAAGAATATTCCGGCTATATGTTAAGCCGATATTCCAGACCAATATTGCGCCACGTGCTCAACTCGGCCGGAATTCTCCGCTATCCGCAATATCATTACGATATGGCTCGTCTGGGCATAGGTCTTTACGGCGTGCGCACCCTGCCGGAAGATATGGAGGGCCCGCTGAGCCCCGTAAGCTCCTTGCGCACCGTCATCATAGCCATCCGCGAATGGGAAGCCGGG
The DNA here is from genome assembly GCA_014800685.1 of Bacteroidales bacterium. GTDB lineage: Bacteria > Bacteroidota > Bacteroidia > Bacteroidales > Muribaculaceae > Lepagella. Next base: position 116,648 of record JAAVFQ010000021.1, on the reverse strand, counting down.
GAGACCATAGGCTATGGGCGTCGCGGAGTCCTCACGCGCCCTTCGCGTATAGCCACGATTCCGATAGGCTATGCCGATGGCATGAACCGTCATTTCGGTCGCGGAGCCATCAGCGTGCGCGTCAATGGCAAGGACGCCCCCACGGTGGGGAATATTTGCATGGATGCCTGCATGATCGACGTCACGGATGTGGATTGTCGTGTGGGGGATGCCGTAGAGATATTTGGCGCTGAGGCCGACGTGCAGAGGCTGGCAGATGTCCTGGACACTATCCCTTACGAAATACTGACCTCCGTGTCTCCGCGAGTGAAGCGCGTGTATTACAGAGAATAGTCAGAGACGAGATAAAATCTTCTGCACAGGGTCTGCCTCATCGGGGCGGACCCTTATAGTCTCTATCGGAGAGTCTTCATGCATGGGACGCGCCAGCCATGTCAGCTGCTTTTTCGCAAAGACGCGGGTGTTCTTGCGGATTCTGTCGAGAGCCTCATCCAGACTCATCAGTCCGTCGAAATGCGCGAAAAGCTCCTTTAGCCCTACGGTGTTAAGAGAGTTGAGTCCCCTCAGGGGATAGACGCGTCGGGCCTCCTCCAGCAGACCGTTGGCCTGCATATCGCCCACGCGATTATTGATGCGGGCGAAAAGCTGCTCTCTTTCCCGCTCCACGATAACCTTGAGTATGCGGAAAGGGCGCTCCTTTTTCTGTCCTGTGAGCAGGGTAGAATAAGGGCGTCCGGCGGCAAGGGTGATTTCAAGGGCATGAAAGACCCGCTTGATGTTTTTGCGGTCGATGCCGGCGAAAGTGGCGGGGTCGGCCTGGGCGAGTCGGGCGAGAAGCCATTCATCCCCTTTTCTGCGATGAAGCTCGCCGAGGGCCGTGCGGAGGTCAGAGGGGACGGTGGGAAGCGTGTCAATGCCGTAGCAGAAGGCATCTACATACATCATGGAGCCCCCGCAGACGATGGCCGTGTCGTGCCGGTCGAAAAGATGGGCGGAGAGGTCGAGGGCATCCTGCTCGAAGCAGGCGGCCGAATAGTAGGCATCCAGAGGGAGATGCCCCATGAGATGATGAGGGATGCCCATGCGCTCCTCAATGGATGGCTGGGCGGTCACTATAGGAATGTCGGCGAAAATCTGGCGGCTGTCTGCCGAGATGATTTCTGTAGAGAGAGCCTTGGCGAGGTCAATGGAGAGGGCCGACTTGCCACCGGCAGTCGGCCCCGTCACTATAATTGCAGTCTTTTTCATTCGCAGGGGGAGAGCTTTCAGGCCTTCTCCTCGATGATGCGGCAGATGTTTACGATGACTTCGGCAGCCTTTTCCATAGAGGGGATGGGCACGAATTCATAGCGTCCGTGGAAGTTGAGGCCACCGGCGAAGATATTGGGGCAGGGGAGACCCTTGAAAGAGAGCTGCGCTCCATCCGTGCCTCCTCTGATGGGCTGCACACGAGGCTCCAGACCGGAGTCGCGCATGGCCTGCTCAGCATATTCCACCACAAACATCACGGGCTCTATCTTCTCACGCATGTTATAGTACTGGTCAGTAAGCTCGATAGAGGTGCTTCCGGGGAATTCGGTGTTGATTTTCTCAACGAGGTGCTGCATTTCGCGCTTGCGGCTTTCGAAGCGGGCGCGGTCATGGTCGCGGATGATGTAATGGAGAGTAGTCTGCTCCACTGTGCCCTCGATGCCTACGAGATGGTAGAAGCCTTCGTAGCCCTCGGTATGCTCCGGAGTCTCCCAGCGGGGGAGCATGGAGATGAGCTGATTAGCCACGCGGATGGAGTTGACCATTTTATTCTTGGCAGTGCCGGGATGCACATTTCGGCCGTTGATGGTGATTTTGCAACCTGCGGCATTGAAGTTTTCAAACTCCATCTCGCCGATTTCGCCGCCGTCCATAGTGTAGGCAAACTGAGCTCCAAACTGCTCCACGTCGAATTTGTGGGCGCCCTTGCCTATCTCCTCGTCGGGATTGAATGCGATGCGAATCTTGCCATGCTTGATTTCGGGATGAGACTGAAGATAATCTACGGCAGTAAGAATCTCGGCGATGCCGGCCTTGTCGTCGGCTCCGAGCAGAGTGGTGCCGTCGGTGACGATGAGATCCTGACCGAGATAATTGAGCATCTCAGGGAACTCTGCGGGGCTGAGCACGATGTGCTGCTCCTCGTTGAGGATTACGTCCTTGCCGTCGTAATTCTTTACGATGCGGGGCTTAACGTCCTTGCCGCTCATGTCCGGAGCTGTGTCCACGTGGGCTATGAAGCCTACTACGGGCACATCGGCCTTGTCAGTGTTGGCGGGCAGAGTGGCCATGAGATAGCCATTGTCATCGAGAGTGATCTCTTCGAGACCCATCGCCTCTACCATTTCTTTAAGATGCTTTACGAAGACCATCTGGCCGGGAGTGGAGGGAGTCACGCCGGTGTTGTCGTCGCTCTGAGTGTCATATTTGACGAAGTCTAAGAAACGTTCTACTAAAGTCATGTATCTATAGGTTCTTTGTGAATAATCAGTGAGCAAAGCGCACGGGCGCCTATGCATCGCCCCCGGACAGCTTTGTCTCACAAAATTACGAAAAAATCATCTGACGGCCAAGAAAAACCGGGTGAAAATGAAGCAGACGCAACAATAGCCGCTTCTGAGTCGTTATCAATTATAGAAACTTATTAGCTATCAAGATGAAAAAGATTACGCTCCTGGCGCTGTCGGCTCTCCTGCTTGCGGCGCCCGCTACTGTTGAGGCCAAGAAGAAGGCGAAAGAGCCGGCCTACGGCAATCAGAAAACTACAGTCAGTCATCCCGATTGGCTCAGGGATGCTGTCATCTATGAAGTGAATCTGCGGCAGGGTAGCCCCACGCGCGACCTCAAGGGTATGCAGAGACAGCTTCCCCGCCTTAAAGACCTCGGCGTGGATGTCCTCTGGCTCATGCCCGTGCATCCTATTTCAGAGAAAAATCGTAAAGGGGAGCTGGGATCGTATTATGCCGTGCAGGATTATAAGAAGATTAATCCTGAATTCGGCTCCCTGGAGGATTTCAAAGAGTTTGTGCGCACTGCTCATTCGCTGGGGATGAAGGTGATAATCGACGAGGTGTGCAATCATACCGGCGGAGATAACGTATGGCTCGAATCAAATCCCGACTTCTATGCCAAGGATAAGGCCGGAAATCTTATCTCCCCCTTCGACTGGACAGATACCTATAAGCTTGACTATAGCAATCCCGCTACCCGACGGGCTATGACGGATGCTCTCGGTTTCTGGGTGGAGGAGACCGATATAGATGGCTACAGATGTGACGTCGCCATGGAGGTGCCTACCGACTATTGGGAGGAGGCGGCCAAGGAGCTCCGCACCATCAAGCCTATCCTCATGCTCGCCGAAGCCTCCACGCCCGAACTGACGCTCAATGCTTTCGATATGGACTATAACTGGCCTATGAAGGATGTCTTCAACGCTATCTCTGCCACCCAAGGTGCCAATGAGTATGCAAAGGCTAAGAATCAGTCCCTCCCCACGATGACGGCCAAGGATATTCTTGCTCTTATCGAAAAGCAGAATAAGGAGTATCCGCAGGGGGCAGTAAGCATGAATATGGTGACTAATCATGACCTTAACTCCTGGGAGGGAACCGAGATAGAACGTTTCGGACCGGCTCTGGGTGCTTTCGCCACACTCTCCTACACGCTCCCCGGCGTCCCGATGATGTATACGGGGCAGGAAGTGGGATATAATCATGCCTTTGAGTTTTTCAAGCATGACACTGTGCCTGACTATACGGCCAACGACATTACCGTCTTCTATGAGATGCTGAACTCCATGAAGAAAAAACATCGTGCTCTGGATGCCACCAATCCCCGCGAAAACTTCACACCCCTGAGCGTGACAGATGAGGACGTGATAGCCTTCACAAGAGTTTCCGGTGATGACAAGGTGATGGTGATAGCCAATCTCAGTGGAGAAGAGGCTAAAGCCCCCTTCGGCGATAATACCCCTTCGGTAGCAGGCCTTGTGGATTACTTCACCGGCGCCGCGGCTGCCGTGCCTGAGGCGCTCGCCCCTTGGCAATATGTAGTATTTACCTCTAAGTAAGTCAGTCATGGAATTTAAACTTCATTTCGACCACTACAACATCAACGTGGCTGACCGCGAGCGCTCGCTCGAATTCTATGAGAAAGCGCTTGGCCTGAAGCCCGTAGGAGAGAATAATGCTGCCGACGGCTCATTCACTATCACTTATCTGGGAGATGGCGAGACAGGATTTCGCCTTGAGCTAACCTGCCTCAAGGATCATCCTCAGAATTATGATTTGGGCGAGAATGAAACTCATCTGGCCCTGCGGCTTAATGCCGGGCAGAAATATGAGGATATTCTTGCTTATCATAAAGAGATGGGAGTGGTATGCTTCGAGAATCCGGGTATGGGGATATACTTTATAGAAGACCCGGATGGCTATTGGATAGAAATTCTGCGTCCCAAGAAGTAAATACTCTCTAAGAATCAGAATAAAGAGGAGGAGGGTGAGTCAGAATCCGAGAATTTTGGCTCACCCTCCTTAGCGTCCGGTCGACTATGGCTCATTGCGTCCTTAGTATTCGGAAATTTTTTGCTAACTTTGCATCAAAAATTTAGGCATGAAGAAACTGGGAGTCATAATACTCAACTGGAATGGACTGGCGCTGCTTAAGGAATTTCTTCCGACGGCTGCGCGGTTCACTATATCGCCTGATGCTGACCTGATAGTGGCCGATAATGGCTCCTCAGATGATTCCGTGGAGTGGATACGTGCAAATCACCCTGAAGTGAAAGTCCTTCCCTTTAAGGAGAATCTGGGATTTTCCGGAGGTTATAACCGTGCGCTCGCAGAGACAGACTATCCCTACACCGTGTTGCTGAATTCCGACGTAGAGGTGACTGAAAATTGGTATCAGTCACTACTGAGCTTTATGGAAACGCACGAGGATGTCGGAGCCGTGCAGCCCAAAATACGCGCCGCAAGAAATAAAGAGTATTTCGAATATGCCGGCGCGGCCGGGGGGTATATAGATAATCTCGGGTATCCCTATTGCCGCGGTCGTCTTTTCGATATAGTGGAGAAAGATGAAGGCCAGTATGACGGGGAGCCGGCCGATGTCTGCTGGGCTTCCGGCGCCTGCCTTATGGTCAGGTCGGAGCTTTATCGCCGTCTCGGCGGCCTTGATGAAGCCTTCTTCGCGCATCAGGAGGAGATAGACTTATGCTGCCGTATGATAGCGGCCGGCTATCGCGTATGCGCATTGAGCGACTCCATCGTCTATCATGTGGGGGGCGCCTCGTTGAGTATGGGAAATCCGCGTAAGACATATCTCAACTTCCGCAATAATCTTCTGCTCCTTCATAAGAACCTCCCGCCACGCCAGGGCAAACGTCTGCTTCTGGTGAGGCGGCTTGTGGATTCGCTTGCCTTTCTGATGTTTGCAGTCAAAGGAGACTGGGGGAATGCCCGTGCGCTCCTCAAGGCGCATAGGGACTTCCGCAAGATACGCGGTAATTATAAGAATCTTCCGGCAGAAGACCGTCTCCGAAATCTGCCCGGTGCAGACCGGTCTGCTCTGATGATGAGATATTTCCCCGGCAAAAAAAAGAGATTATGACAGACAAACGGACTTTCCATACAGCCTCTTTCCATACCCTCGGCTGCAAGCTGAATTTTGCTGAAACCTCCACTTTAGGCCGTATGCTCGCCGGTCGCGGCGTGAGAAGAGCCGAAGAGGGAGAGACTCCCGATTTGTGTATAGTCAACACCTGCTCGGTCACCGAAATGGCCGATAAGAAGGGGCGTCGCCTCATCCGCAGTCTGGCCGCAAAGTATCCTGACGCCACGCTGGTGGTCACCGGATGCTATGCGCAACTCAAGGCTTCGGAGATAGCAGCCATCCCGGGTGTGGATATCGTGGTTGGCTCTGACCAGAAGCTGGAGATGATGGAGTGGCTGGAGCGGTGGGCGGCAGAGCGTGCTACTCAGATAGCCGTCACCCCTCATTTGGACATTCGCCGTTTCCGCCCCTCTTGCGAGAGAGGAGACCGCACCCGATATTTTCTGAAAGTGCAGGATGGTTGCGACTATTATTGCACATATTGCACTATCCCGATGGCTCGGGGACGTTCCCGCTCCGGCAGAATCAGCGAGATTACGCAGCAGGCCCGGCAGGTTGCCGCCGAGGGTGGACGCGAGATAGTCATTACGGGTGTGAATATAGGAGACTTCGGCAGAGACACGGGTGAGAAGTTTTTTGACCTTCTTAAATCGCTTGATGAAGTGGAAGGGATAGAGAGATACCGCATATCCTCCATCGAGCCCAATCTTCTCACTCCCGAAATCATAGAATGGTGCGCACGCTCATCGCGCGCATTTATGCCTCACTTTCATATACCGCTTCAGTCAGGATCAGACGCAGTGCTGAGGAAGATGAACAGACGCTACGATACAGCCCTTTTTGCCGAACGCCTCGCAATAGTCAAGGAGTATATGCCTGACGCTTTCATAGGAGTGGATGTAATAGCGGGAGCCCGCGGAGAGACAGAAGAGGAGTGGGAAAAGTCGTTTGAATTTATAAAAACTCTCCCTTTCAGCCATCTTCACGTCTTTCCATACAGCGAGCGTCCGGGAACTGTAGCCCTTATCCTGGGCGATGCCGTGAGCCAGGAAGAGAAGCATCGGCGGGTCGGGCTTCTTATGAAGCTCTCGGAGGAGAGACAGCGCCTCTTCACCTCATCGTTCGAGGGGACAGAGCGCAGAGTTCTGTGGGAACAGCCGCAAAGCCCCGGGGCGCGAATGATGCACGGCTTCACCGACAATTATCTCAAGGTGACAGCGCCGCATCAGCCTGAGCTGATAAATAGCATAACGCTGCATAGGCTGACGGCCGCCAATCTCTCGCTCGATGCTGAGTGATATGGGGGGCGTGCAGGCGTGAAGTTGTTAGGAGTGAGGAGGTCACGCATTAAAAATAATTGCGTCGGGACTTGACAAAGCCGATTTTTTTTTGTATCTTTGCATTGCTAAGCAAGGGTCTGCGGCTATGAGGCTTGAGAGCCATACTGCTTGGTTTTATTTACATTTCTGCGACCGATTCGCTGTTTAAGTCAGCGAATTGGCCATTTTTTCAATTTTTAGCCTGAAGAGGAGGGCTCTTGTTGTGAGGGCCATGCTCAGGCATTAAGGCGGGCGGCGAGTTGCCCGATGTAGAGAAATGAAAGAGAACAAGGAGACGAAGATTTCTTATTGGGCTGCTCATCTGACCACCATTGTCTCCGTGACTATGGTGCTTATGATAGTCGGCCTGATAGCTCTGGTGAGTATTTTTGCCCACCGGGAGACTGAACGGATACGCGAGCAGATAGAAATCAGTGTCATAATGACTGATTCCATCAGCGACGGAGAGGCTTCGGCGCTGGCCGGATACATAAAGCAGCAGCCTTATACTCTGAATGTGGAGGTCATAGGGAAGAAGGCCGCTATGGATAACTGGACGCGAGACACCGGTGTGGATCTCGAATCCCTCTTCGGCGTCAATCCCCTGAGCCCTGAAATATGCTTTACTCTGAAAGCGGACTATACCGAACAGTCGCAGATAGACAAAATAGCCGCCGGGCTGAGCGGACGCCCCGGAGTGGAGGATGTCGCGGTGCCTGACGCCTCGATGGTGTCGGCTATGAACGACAATATCAGAGGGCTGACATACGTGCTCGGAGGGGTTGCTCTTGTGATGATAATTATCTCCTTCGTGCTTATTAACAATACTGTCCGCCTGACGATATATTCCCGCCGTTTCACCATTCACACCATGCAGCTTGTGGGAGCTACCCGCAACTTCGTGCGCCGCCCGTTCGTGCTCAACAATATGCTTTCCGGGCTGCTCGCCGGCGTTTTTGCCTCTCTGCTTCTTGCCGGCGCTTTGGCGCTCTCCCCCTATATAGGCATCCAGAATTTCGAAGAATACGTATCGTGGCCTCTTCTTGGCGCCACATGCCTCGCCCTGATAGTCTGTGGAGTGCTGATATGCGGCGTGGCCGCCTGTCTGGCTACCTCTCATTATCTCCGGAAAGGCTATGATGAACTCTTTAAATAGTAGTCTATTCAAGGCTAATAGATATCCCCTAAAATGAAAAATAACCGACAAGACGCCGATATAAAATCCGGCGGGCTCAAGCCGATGAACGCTTCGGAACGCCCGTTTGATAAAATTAATTATCTAATGATGGCCGGCTGCCTGATAATGATAGTTGTGGGCTTTGCCCTCATGGCAGGCCCGGGCAGCAGCGTGGAGCAAGGCTTTAATCCCGACATCTTCAGCACGCGCCGCATAGTAGTGGGGCCCACGATAGCCTTCCTCGGATTTCTGTTAATGGCTTTCGCCATTATCCGCAAGCCCAAAGACGCCGGAGAGAAACGTGAGAATGCATGACCGCAAGCTTTTCCCCGTCAAATAATATTAGCGCAAAGATAATCAGAGGCTCTGAATATCGTATGATTCAAGCCTGAACACCCCCTAAGAATTAACGCAATGGAATGGATTGACGCCCTCATACTCGGCATAGTGCAAGGGCTTGCTGAATATCTTCCCATCAGTTCGAGCGGCCATCTTCAGATATTCCGTGAAATACTCGGCATAGACCTTCCCGGAGAAGAGGCCATCGTTTTTGACATAATACTCCATGCGGCCACCGTGCTCTCTACCGTTGTTATACTCTGGCCGATGTTTTGCAAGCTCTGCGCGAGTTTCTTCACATTCCGCCGCGATGCGGATTTCTACTACGTTTGCAAGATACTCGTATCATGCATACCGGTCGGAATAGTGGGAGTCTTCTTCAAAGAATATGTGGAGGGCTTCTTCGGGGGCAATGATCTTCACGTAGTGGGTATATGTCTATGCGTCACTGCGCTTCTGCTGGCTTTTGCCCATTTCTCTGACTATGATTTCGTGAAGAAACGGATGCTGAAGGCCAATCGAGGCCGCGACATCACCTGGCTCGATGCCTTCGTCATCGGATGCGCGCAGGCCGTCGCAGTGCTCCCCGGACTGAGCCGTTCAGGCACGACGATAGCCACCGGTATCATCATAGGCGACAAGCGAGAGCGAATCGCCGCCTTCTCCTTCCTGATGGTTATAATCCCCATACTCGGCGAGGCTCTCCTTGATGTGGCAAAGATAGCCTCAGGAAAAATGCAGCCGGAGAGCATATCAGCCGGGGCCCTATGCATAGGCTTCGTCTCATCCTTCATCGTAGGCTGCATGGCTTGCAAATGGATGCTGGAGCTGGTGAAGAAAGGGAAGCTCGTATGGTTCTCTCTCTACTGCGTACTGATGGGCATAATTTGTATCCTTTGGAAATGATATGGACTTCGTAAGCGGAGAAATATTTGCTATAGACAAGCCGTTGGGCTGGACATCCTTTGATGCTGTTAAGCGACTTCGCGGCGCTATCCAGCGTAGGCTGCACGTCAAGAAATTCAAGGTGGGACATGCAGGCACCCTCGACCCGATGGCCACCGGCGTACTGGTGATATGCACCGGAAGGGCTACAAGGCAGATAGAGGGGATACAGAGTGGGGTCAAGGAGTATGTGGCCACCCTTCGGCTGGGAGCTACCACTCCAAGCTTCGACCTTGAGACGGGAATAGATGCACGCTATCCTTACGAGCATATAACTCTCGAACTGATAGAGGAGAAATTGCCGGCCTTTCGTGGCAAAATCATGCAGGTGCCCCCTCTCTATTCCGCCGTGAAAGTAGATGGCAAGCGAGCGTATGATCTGGCCCGCAAGGGGAAAGATGCTGAGCTGAAGGCCAAACCGCTTGAGATAACAGCTCTTGAAGTGCTTGAATATGACCCTCCGCTGCTTAAATTGCGAGTAGAATGCAGTAAGGGAACCTATATCCGCGCCTTAGCCCGCGACATCGGAGAGTCACTGGGAAGCGGTGCGCACCTCACGGCTCTCCGCCGCACGAGAGTAGGAGACTTCTCGGCCGAGCGGACGCTGAGCATGGAGCAGGCGGCAGCCCTGATAGCTCACGCCAGCCTTGAGTTTCCCGACTGGTATGAGCAAAATAAAAAAACAGAATGATCTATAGGGGACGGCATCAGCCCGAGCCTCCTGCCGGCAAAAGCAGAGTCTCTGACCGACAACCCCTGAATGAAAAGACCTTATAAGATTCTAAATGAAACTGTCTCAATTCAAATTCAAACTCCCGGAAGAACTGATAGCCCAGTATCCTTCTGCCAATCGTGATGAGTGTCGCCTGATGGTGGTTCACGTCAAGGATGGCAGGATAGAGCATCGTTCCTTCAAGGATGTGCTTGAATATTTCGATGAAGGAGACCTTCTTGTCTTCAATAACACACGCGTGTTTCCTGCGCGCCTTTTCGGCAACAAGGAAAAGACCGGAGCCTCTATTGAGGTTTTTCTGCTCCGCGAGCTTAATCATGAGAATAAGTTCTGGGACGTGCTCGTGGAGCCGGCCAGAAAGATTCGCATAGGCAATAAGCTTTATTTCGGAGATGATGACTCCATGGTGGCTGAGGTCATTGACAATACTACGAACCGTGGACGCACGTTGCGGTTTCTTTATGACGGCCCGCATGACGAGTTCAAGGCAGCCCTCTATGCTCTGGGCCACACACCTCTCCCTGATTATATCAAACGTCCGGCTGAGCCTGAGGATGAAGAGCGCTATCAGTGCATATTTGCCGAGAAGGAGGGTGCCGTCATGGCTCCGGCCGCCGGTATGCACTTCAGCCGCGAGCTGATGAAGCGTCTGGAGATAAAGGGAGTAGACCGCGGATTTGTCACCCTTCACTCCGGCCGTGGCAACTATCGGGACATAGATGTAGAAGACCTTACCAAGCATCGCATGGACAGCGAAGAGATGTTCGTGGACGGCGACCTTGTGGATTTGGTCAATGACGCCAAAGACCGTGAGGCAAGGGTCTGCGCCGTAGGCACCTCAGTGATGAGGGCTCTCGCCAGCTCCGTTTGCATGAACGGACATATCATGCCCACCAAGGGCTGGACCAACAAGTTTATCTTCCCCCCTTACGACTTCACGGTCTGCACGGCGATGATATCCAATTTCCATCTCCCTTACAGCACGATGCTGATGATGGTGGCCGCCTTCGGGGGTTATGACCTCGTGATGAATGCCTATAAGGAGGCGGTGAAGAACAAATATCAGTTCGGAGCATACGGCGATGCCATGCTGATAATCCGGGACTGACGCTCTCCCTTCTCCTCACCCTACAGAATATTTTATTTGCAAAGGCCATCGCATAGAGCCGTGCGCTCCCTGCCGATGACCTTGGCTTCAACTAAAATCTAATTTTTAGAATATACTTAAAAATTATGGCAACATATCTTACACAGGAAGGCTACGACAAGAAAATGGCAGAACTCGCTGAGCTTGAAGCACAGCGTCCTGCCATCAAGCAGGCAATCGCTGAAGCACGCGACAAAGGCGACCTTTCAGAGAATGCGGAGTATGACGCAGCCAAGGAGGCGCAGGGCATGCTTGAGATGAGAATAGCCAAAATCAAGGAGCTCGTGGCTACTGCGAGAATAATTGATGACAGCAACCTCAATACTGATGAAGTGCAGCTTCTCAACAAGGTTACTATCCAGAACAAGGCAAATGGCGCCAAGATGACCTACACTATCGTAACAGAGAATGAGGCTAATCTCGCCGAGGCAAAAATCGCCAGCAACACCCCTATAGCTCAGGCTCTCATCGGCCATAAGAAGGGCGACGTGGTGGAGGTGAAGGCTCCTGCCGGCACCATGCAGTTTGAAATCCTTGACATTCAGATAGGATAAAAGTAAATACAATCTAAGCTATGACGGTTTTTTCTAAAATAATAGCCGGCGAGATACCCTGCTACAAGATAGCGGAAAATGACGAGTTTTTCGCCTTTCTTGACATCAATCCGGTCAACTGGGGCCACACTCTTATAGTCCCCAAGGAGGAGATAGATTATATCTTCGACATAGATGACGAACGTCTGGGCCGCATGATGTCTTTCTCCAAGCATGTGGCTTCTGCCATACGCAAGGCGCTTCCCTGCCGCAAAGTAGGAATCACTGTTCTCGGCCTCGAAGTGCCTCACGCGCACATACATCTCGTGCCGCTGAAGAACGAGGGTGATATGAACTTCGCCAGCAAGATTCAGAATCCCGACCCTGAGAAAATGAAGCAGATAGCCGCCGCTATCAGAGAAAATCTTTAACCTCCGGCAGCCTCCGGCAGCCGACTTTACATTTTTACCTTGACAAATAAAATGAGACACTATGCTGTGGGACTGTCACTGACGGCAGTCCTGATGCTCGGCGGCGTCACAGCCCTCGCCTGTACAAATTTCATAGCCGGGAAAAAGGCTACCAAGGATGGTTCCGTGATGGTGACCTATTCCGCTGATTCGCATAATCTCTACGGGATGCTCCATCATGCAAAGGCCGGACGCCATGCTCCCGGAAGCATGAGAAAAGTGGTGGAGTGGGATACGGGCAAGCCTCTGGGTGAAATCCCTCAGGTGGCCGAGACCTATAACGTCGTCGGCAATATGAATGAGCATCAGGTGGTCATAGCCGAGAGCACCTGGGGCGGCCGCCCGGAGCTGGCCGACACCACCGGACAGGCGGTTATAGACTACGGCTCGTTGATGTATATCACTCTCGAGAGAGCCAAGACTGCGCGTGAGGCCATTGACATAATGGCATCGCTCGTGGAGAAGCATGGCTATGCCTCCGGAGGAGAGTCCTTCTCCATAGCCGACAAGAATGAGGTGTGGGTGATGGAGCTGATAGGAAAGGGCGCGGAGAAAGGGGCTGTCTGGATGGCTGTCCGCATCCCTGATGATGCTATTTCGGGCCATGCCAATGAGCCCCGCATACGCAAAGTAAATCTCAAGGATAAGAAGAATGTGAAATATTCGAAGGATGTCATCTCCTTCGCGCGCAAGAGAGGCTACTTCAACGGTAAGGATGAAGACTTCTCATTCGCGGATGCCTATTCGGAGCATCCCGTTGACGATCGTCGCAGCTGCGATGCCCGGGTCTGGGCCTATTTCCGTGCTTTCCAGCCTGAGGCCGACAAGTATCTCGACTGGTGTCTTGGGAAAAGCGACGAGCCGATACCCCTTTATGTGATACCGGAGAAAAAAGTCAGTCTTGAGGATATGCGTGAGCGTATGAGAGACCATTTCGAGGGAACTCCGCTCGATATGACTCAGGATGTCGGAGCCGGTCCGAATAAGGTGCCTTATCGCTGGCGTCCGATGAATTATGAGGTAGACGGAAAGACGTATGTGCATGAGCGGGCCACCGGTACGCAACAGACCGGATGGAGCTTTATCTCGCAGAGCCGTGACTGGCTTCCTGACGATGTGGGGGGGCTGCTCTGGTTTGGCACTGACGATACTAATACTTGTGTCTATATGCCGGTCTACTGCTCTGTGACTGAAGTGCCGCGACAGCTTCTGCCCGGTGATGTCAACACGTTTGACTGGGAATCTAACTTCTGGATGAACACCTGGGTGGCTAATCAGGCTTATAACCGCTATGACCTTATGATACCCGATATCCGCAAAGTCCAGTCCGGCCTCGAGGATAAGTTTGTGGCGGCCCGTCCGGCATTTGAGGAGGAAATAGTGGCGCTCACGAAGGCCGGTGACAAAGACGCTGTCGTGGCTAAGGTAAATGCCGAAGCGGCCTCTGCAGCTCATGAGGCTACCGACCGCTATCGTGACCTTGCCACCTATCTTCTCGTGAGATTCATGGACGGAAATATGAAGAAGGTGGATGAGAATGGTGATTTTATCGTCAATGAATATGGCCTGCCAGTCTATCCCTCTTTCCCGGGATATGATAAGAAATATTATGAAAATATCGTGAGGGAGACCGGCGATCATTTCCTAATACCTAAAGAAGAGAAGAAATGAATCTGGATAAACTGAAAGAGGAGATAGCTGTCCTTGGCTATTCCGAGGCAATGAAGCAGCTGGAAGAGATAGTGGCTAAAATGCAGGCTGAAGACTGCGACATAGATCGTCTGAGTGAATATACCACGCGGGCAATGCTTCTGCTGCAGAGCTGCAAGGAGCGTCTGCTGAAGACCGACGAGGAGATTCAGAAGTGCATTAGCGCTCTCTCCTGATAATGACAGGAAGCGAATAGGAGTCGGTGCGGTGCCACCGGCCTATTCTTACAAATATTGGAGGGTGTGTCAAATCTCTTTTGACGCACCCTCCAATATTAAGAGCGTGTTTACTTTTAAACCGAATTAACAGGATAAATCACTTCCTGATTTCATCACAAAGGATATTTTGGGCCCTTTCCCAAAATATCTCTTAGTGCTAAAATAATTTAAAAGTAAACACACTCTAAGGGACTGCCGGAGTAATTAATCTGGTATAGACTTTCTTATTCTTTGAAGAAGTCTTTTTTGCTCACTTTCTCTTTACGGATTTCGCGGAGCTTCTCTACTGAAGCGTCCTGGTTTGACTCCCATATATCATTGTATTCGTTCATGCGGACATTGCGTGATCTTTGAAGCTTCTTAAGCATTATCCCATTACCCTTTGGGGTGGCTTCGAAAGAGAGAGTGTCATCGATGCTCATTCTCTTTCCCATCTGCTCAACATCTATGTTAGCTCCGATGAGGTTGATGGTCCAACCCATTTCTTTGAGACGGCTGATGATGGCAGATACTTTCTCCCATGTAAAATCGGTGGATGAGTTCTCTTCGCCATCTGTGATGATGGTGACGATTCCGGTGGCGTCTTCGTGAGTAGCAGCCACGTGCTCAAGTTCGGTGAGAGTTGAGCCTACAGCATCGAGGAGGGGAGTTCCTCCCCAGGGCACATAGTTCTTTTCAGTCAACACTCCGACCTGGTCGATAGGGGTGTTTCGAATCAGGTAGCGAGAGGGTGCCTTGGGGTTTCCGCTCTGGAATGCGTAAATCGATGCGAACTGACGGAGATTCGGAAAGTCCTTAGCCGACTGGCGGATAGCATCAAGGGTGCTGTTGCAACCCTCGATGGTGGATGCCTTCAAGGGCGACATTGAGCCGCTTTCGTCGAGGATGATGAGGTTGAAGACTGTGGTGTGTGGTTTTTTTAGTAGTAGCCATTTGATTTAAGTAGTTTAGATGTGTGTAATTATTTTAATAAATTGAGATAGTAGTGGTCTCTCAGAATTCAAAGATGTCTTTAGTGGAAGTCTTGTCCTCACTCTCTTTTCCCTTTTTTGCAAAAGTGAAGGAGAAGAAGCGGGAGGGCTGTCTGCCTGCTTTTTTGGGTCGTGGAGCCGCATTGTGCGGAAGGGCTGAGTTCTTCATATTGCCGTGAGATTTAAAAAAATCAAGGGCATCGATAGCAGGGCCGGAGGGAGTCTTGATAGAATCATCGAGGGAAGAGTCTATTGGGGCAGGGGGCGTAACCTCCTTCATGAGCCCGCTTTGGGTGGCTTTTCGCGCGAAATTGCGGCGGTCGAAAGTTTTTCCGGTAATAGCCTCATAGACAGCCTGCAGCTCACTGAGTGAGAATACTTCGTCAAGCAGTCGGAAAGCTAAAGGACTTGTGCGAATGGTCTTGGCAAGAAATTTGCGGGCGTCGCGGATGATGTCTGCATGGTCAAAAGCAAGCGTAGGTATATTGTCAAGATTAAACCATTTGGCGTTAATCGCATCGTCGCCGGCAACTAGCTTATATTCTGCCGGCTTCACCAGCGCTATGAAGGCAACAGTGACCACTCGCTCTCGGGGGTCTCTGTCTACGCGGCTGTAGACCTTGAACTGCTCCATGAAAATTCCTTTTAATCCGGTCTCTTCGAAGAGTTCACGCTCAGCTGTAGCCTCAATGCTTTCGTCTATCTTCATGAATCCACCGGGGAGGGCCCATTCACCTTTGAAGGGGGGAAGGCCTCGCTGAATGAGGAGAATGTGAAGGCTGTCGTTGTCGAACCCGAACACTACACAGTCGGCCGTTAGGGCGGCATGGGGGTAGCGGTAGCAGTAGAGAGGACTGCCGTTCTCTGAGACAGCGGAGATGTTCTCAGTGGTTTTATTTGTGTCGGAATTTGTCTGCATCGTGGAGAGTTTGTGTTAAACTGAAGCAAAGTTAGTAATAGTGTAACAATGACACAAATAATTTGTTGTAAATTATTCAACAATTAACACATATTAACAATAGCACATCTAAATAAATAGAAATTAACATATAAATGCGTCAAAAACACCTAAAAGGTTGGATTTGGAGCATAGCACGAAAGAAGCGAGGCCGGACACAAGAGATTGGTGTCCGGCCTCGGTGAAGAGTATAATATGTGTGTGGCGAGAGGGTTATTCGTATCCGTTCCAGATGAAGTCCATGAAATTGGCTTTGCGATGACGCCAGCGGAAGAAGAGGTTGGCTATGGGGCGCCAGAGCATGAATACCGGCACACTCCACCAGAGACGAATAGCCTGGAGAGCCGTAGCGGCTTTTCTGTAAGAGGCGATGCATAGTCCCCAGAATAGAAGCAGGAGAGCGGCGGCAGCTATTGCGGGCCACGGTAGTTCGGGGGGCATAAGAAGAAGAGAGGAAGTTATGATGGCCGCGGCGAGAATTAGCGTGAGCCACATGCAGGTGGAGAGGAGGCCGCGGCGGATGAAGGGGGCTCGGGGGAGTTCTTTAGCGGCCGACATCTGCTGCTCTTTGAGAGAAATGCGTACGCGGCCGGTGGAGACGCCCCAGTCCATTGTAAGCAGTGTTTCCGGAGAGATGACTACGCGCGTGTTTTTATCATTAGTGATTTGGCCGACAAAAATGTCGTCATCGCCATACGGTTTTCCTATGGTGGTAGCATATCCATTGATGTCGAAGAAGAGTTTGCGACGGAAGACCATATTGTAGCAGTCACCGCGATAAGGTTTCCCGGTAAGCGCGCTGTTTATCCATGACGCATTAGCAATGACACGGTCAAACTGATTATACCATTTCCCCGGGCCGGTGAGTTCCGAGAAGTCAAATCGTGTGGCTCCGAGCACAACGTCAACTCCGGGAAATGTCATAGGAGTAAGCATCTGGCGCAGCCAGAATCGGGAAGGAATCTCACAGTTGGCGGCAGTGGTGAGCACAATGTCGTGCGAGGCTCTTTTCATGCCCAGCGTCCATGCGAGTTTTCGTCGGGAGAGGTTGTGGGAATTTGATGGTACGAAAGTGATGCAGATGTTAGGATAGCGGGCAGTGAGGATGTCTTTCATATCAGCTGCCGCCTCTGCTCCTCCGTCGAAGATGAGAATGACTTCGAAGGCGGGATAATCTTGCGCCATAATCTGATGCAGATAGAGGTTGAGTCTCTCCTCGTTGCACTGGGCATAGACGATGACGCTCACCGGGGGAAGATCGGATGCCGGGAAAGAGATGTCAGTGCGTGAGTATCGGGGCTCCGTGGCTTGGGGCATTTCTTCAGATGAAGTTTCGGCAATGGCCTCGGCCGTGGCTTCTATCGCCTCATTCTCCGCATCCGTTGCAACGGATGCGTCAGAGACTTGGAGAAGCTCAGAAGATGAGGAGATCGGATTTTCCGGGGAGAGTTTGTTTTTATCGGGAGCGAAGCTGCCTGTGCGTCTGAGAGGACGCAGGGCGCACGTTGAGCCGATAAAGACAATAATAAGGAGCAGCCCCAGGGCGACTATGAGTATGATAAGAGTAGTGGAAAGCATGGTGCGTGAATTTCTTAGAGAGTCTTTGGATTTAAATCAAATTAAATATTCAGAGAGTTTTAGAAATTTGAGATGAAATCATTTAAATCCAAACATTCTTTAAAACTCTGAGAAGAATTTCGGCTTAATGACGATGCCCACGCGCAGTCGGGAGTGAAACTGCTTGTAGTCAAGGAGACCCTCGCCATATCCGTTATAATACTGAAGGAAAAGATACTGGTTAGACTGCTTATGCACACGCCAGTTAAATTCAAAAATGGAGTTGAAATTGAGATTCCAGCCGGCGCGTTTCACCAGCGTCAGCGCCCAACCGAACTTCTTGTCGGGAGTTGTGATGACGACACCATTCTGCCAGATACCGGCATATTTGAGAATGTCTTTATTATTCATGCCGTCGATGATAGGAATCCAGAATTTGGCGTGCACCATAATCCAATCGTCGATCATGACGGAGCCGGAGAGCGAGACGCGGTTCCAGGATCGAGACTGGATAGAGTCGCGGCCGTTGCTTTCATGTTCGAGAAGGAGAGTCATCTTTCCGATGTAACGGTCTTTACTGAAGAAGGGTTTTGAGATGCCGATGCCCGGATTGAAGTTCATATCCCGCATGGGCATGGAGTTTTCAAAGACGTTCCAGAAGGTTTTCTGGGTATACATCAGAAAGAGAAAAGTGTGCCAGGGGAGAGTAGACTTAGTGAGTCGCTGGGCGATGGAAATCTGGAATTTGACGTCGGAATTATGTTTGGTGATTTTCTGGCCGACGGGGACGCCCACTTCGAAGTAGTTGTCTTTATAGAGTCCGAAATAGGGGCCGCTGTCAAACTCTTTTCTCAGCGAGTCTACAAAATCGTGCTGGTTTTCAACCGGGATCAGCTGTGCCGTCATCGGGAGGGAGGCCAGCACAGCGAATAGAAGTGATATAAAGCGTTGTAATCTCATGGAGATCAGATTTTCAGTTCGCAAAATTACAAAAATCCACCGACGTATGCAAGCGAAACATCTGCTACTTAAAGAGGCGAAAAGGGCGCGCCAAGGATTTTCACCGGCGCGCCCCACTTAGGTTATACTCCATGCAGGTCAGGGGTTGAAGAGGTCTTTATTGTAGAAGTCAAGAATTTCGTTAGCGCTTTTTAGCGCGAGTCGGGCTCTTGACTCCGGATTGATGCGAATGGCCTCCAGATAGTCGTTGATGGCGAGGGCCCGCTGGCCGTTGCCGAAGTGCTTGAGGCCTCTCAGAGTATAGGCCTCGTCATCCTCGGGATTGCCGGCTATATAGTCTGTGAGGAGCGTGATTGCCTCCAGGGCATTCATGCTTTGAATGCGCTGCTTTATTTCTTCAAGTTCTCTTGTCATGGCTTCACAGTGAATTTATCGAGCGCAAAGTAGGCCGGTGTGTTCATGCCGAATACTCCGAAGTCAGAACTGCTCATGGTGAAATAGATGCCTTTGACAGTGCCGAGTTGAGAGAGATCCACGCTCATCCATTTGTTGAGAATGCCCTCAGAGGCGTTCTCTGTAGTGCAATTAGCCAGATAGACGGGGAGGTCTACAGTGGTGCCGTCGGGACGCACTCCGGTGATATTGAGGATGAAATTATCGTGCAGGCCGAACTGGGTGGCGTAGGCATCGCCCTGGAGCATACTGTAATAGGGATATGCGGCGTTTGTGACGTAGACGCTTTCGGGAGTGAAATTAGCGCCGTCAGTGCGGACTATGCTGCAGCAACGGTCTTCTATCTGAGGAGTGCTGAATTCAGAGCTATTCCAGTTGGCGATGAGATAGGGAGTGCCGGGACCGTCCACGCCACCGCCGGTGATCACCTCAAACTGGTATTCATACATAGGAGTGTGGAAAGAGGTGTCGGAGATTTTCGCAGCGACAAAGCCTTGAGAAGTGTTCCATTCAGTCCACTGATGAGAGAAGGTGAAGTCTCCGATGACGAGATTTCCGGGTTTGTCCCAGCCGGCCCAGATGTCATCGCTATTGAAAGAGATGGCTGAGAGATTGAGGACGGCGTCGTGTTTGGGCTCGTCATTGTCATCCGAGCATGAGGCGAGAGAGAAAAGTGCCAGAGCAGCGGCGGTCAGCGGTAGGTAGTGAAATATTTTCATAAGTAAGTTCTAAAAATTAAACGATATATGTGAGATGAAAATTCTTGTACTATAAAACTTGTCCTTTGGGGCTAATTTCCCATTGTCGCTCAGTTAGATATGCTTATATCTTCCTTCGCTCCACCGAGAAATTATCTCCAAAATCACTGCGTTTTATATGTACATTAATTTTTCTCACTTACTTAATGATTTTAATAGTTATCTTAAGCCGCTCGCAAAAATCACTATTATGTTTGCGCTCAACTTATAGGTTGCTACTCAATACACATTCTTAGGATTTCAGTAAAGCGATTAAAGAAATCTCAAGAAAGTGATTAAAGGATTTCAATGTGTGATGAAGAGATGGGATGATGAAGGAAGAGTTCGGCCAGGGCGTTGAATTTTTCCTCATTTTCGGTGGTCAGAAACTCAACGCTTCCCCCCTTGCTGCATAGACGCTCCATTTCGGGATGACGGGTGAGATAGTCAGCGAGGCTACGTCCCACGAGGTCGCCTTGCGCTATGATACGTATCCCTTCGGGAGTGAATTGTCGGATTTTATCCATCAGAATGGGATAGTGAGTGCATCCGAGGATAATAGTGTCAATCTCCGGATCTCTGTCGAGAAGGATGTCAATGTATTTTTTGACGAAATAGTCAGCGCCGGGGGAGTGAGCCTCGTTGTTCTCTATCAATGGCACCCACAGCGGACAGGCTACCTCTGTGACATTAATTCCGGGGTCTAATTTTTCTATTTCAAGAGAATATGACCGACTCTGCACGGTGCCAGGAGTGGCGAGGATGCCGACGTGAGACGTTGACGGAGAGCAAGTGATTTCCTCCACAGTGGGTCTGATGACTCCAAGCACTCTGCGGTGGGCATCCATCCGGGGTAAATCGTTTTGCTGAATGGTGCGAAGCGCCTTTGCAGAGGCAGTATTGCAGGCCAAAATGACGAGGTGACAACCATGCCGGAAGAGAGTTTTTACCGCTTCGAAAGTGAAACGATATACGAGGTCGAACGAGCGCGAGCCGTAAGGTGCGCGAGCATTGTCGCCGAGATAAAGATAGTCATACTCGGGGAGGTGCCTGCGGATGCCATTGAGGATGGTGAGCCCTCCATATCCGGAATCAAACACTCCGATTCTTCCCGGTGCTTCGGGAAAAACCGGAGTGCGTGTGATGTTGGTGAGTCTTATCATAGAGTATGATTCACTTGATGTGAGGCATGGGGATGCCGGCTTCAAAGCATTATACGCTGTATCTACACGGCATCATCCATTGGTGCTCAATCTTCCATCCCAATCCCGATGCTTCATAAGAAAGTCTCTAACAGCGGGGAGTGATGGGCAGAAAGAGGTTATCAGAGACCGAGTTTCTGCTTAACGAGGGGAGTGGCGTTGACCACGGGGTCCTGATAGAAGAGGACTATCTGAGGATTATTCATCTGCATGAGAGAGAAATTGCCCTCTTTGCCTACTGCCTCGATGGCAGTGTTGATTTTCTGATAGATAGGAGCGAGTTCAGCCTCCTGCATCTGCGCCATAGAAGTCTGCACCTGCTGCTCAAACTGGCTTATTTTCTGCTGGAATTCCTGAAGCTCTCTTGTCTTGCGCTCCTTGATAGCGGGAAGCTCGTCGGCCTTCATATTAGCCACCTCTTCATATTTCTTCTGAAACTCCTCGCCGAGTTTCTGATATTCGGCTTCATAGCGCTTCTGAGCCTCTTCAAGCTTGGTCTGTGCAGCCTTTGTTTCAGGCATGGCAGCCAGAACTTCGTTGATGTCTACAAGTCCGACTTTCAGGGTCTGCGCTGAGGCAAACATCGGCAGTGCAAGTGCTACTGCCACAAGAATTTTCTTTAACATTTCTGTGTCTGTATGTTCTAAAGATTAAACGTTCTGTGTATCTAAGTAAGCTCTAAAAATATGCAATGGATGAGAGAAGACGAGCACTCTTTCTCACCCGCCCGGCGGATATAAGAGATAGCAGTCAGAGAGAGAGGTATTATCCTTTATTTGGAATAACCGAGCTTTGCGAGCACATCGTTGCTGACATCGATTCTCGGCGATGCAAAGACGATGCTCTGAGAAGAGGCGCGGTCGAAAATAGCCTGATAGCCTTTCTCTTCGGCCACAGCCTTGACAGCATTATAGACGTCTTCCTGGATAGGCTTCATCAGAGACTGGCGTTTCTTATAAAGCTCACCCTCAGGGCCGAAATATTTATAGCGGGTGTCGGTAGCCTCCTTTTCCTTGGTGAGAATCTCTTCCTGACGCTTTTTCTTCTGGTCGTCAGTGAGAAATACCTGATCGGCTTCATAGTTCTTATACATGGTCTCGGCTTCTTTTGCGAGCTCATTGACCTCTTTTTCCCAGCGCTGCGACACCTGGTTGAGCTGTTCGTTAGCCATTTCGTAGGCAGGGACATTTCTAAGGATGTATTCCATATCTACGAGAGCGAACTTCTGAGCCGAAGCGAAAGCGAATCCTCCGGCTACAAGTATCAGAGATAAAAGCAGTTTCTTCATAATCGGTAAATTTAATTCTAAGTTAATTCAGTGCGGATTCAAATGAGAGTCTCCGGGGAACATATTTCAGACACCTTGCGGCTCTCAAAGTTTAAAACGTCCGGCCTGAACTAAAGGTTTGTCAGTTTTGGTCTTAAATCCGATCTTAGAACTCCTGTCCCAGAATGAAATGGAACTGGCTTCCTCCTCGTCTGCCCCACACTTTATCGAAGCCGTAGCCCCAGTCAACGCCAAGGAATCCGATAACCGAGAGATAGATGCGGGCACCGACGCCGGCGCTACGCTTGAGATTGAAAGGGGAGAAATCCTTGACTGAAGTCCAGCAGTTGCCGGCCTCAACGAAGCAAAGGCCATAAATAGTGGTGGAGGGCTGGAGCATGAATGGGAAGTGGAGCTCCATGGCGAAGCGGCCATAGGCATAACCCTCATAGAGGGCCGGGGTGAACTGTCCGTTTTCGTATCCGCGCATGGCTACGGTCTCTGTAGCGTAAGTGTAGCCACCGCCCGTCATGCCGTCACCTCCGAAATAGAAGGTCTCGAAGGGAGTCTTGAGATATTTGTTATAAGAGCCGAGCAGAGCGAAGTCAGCGCGCGTCATGAGCACGAGCGTCCACTGGCCGTCAGGGTCGGTAAGGGGAGTATATGTCTTGCTCTTGAATTTCAGTTTCCAGTATTCTATCCAGCGGTAGAGCTGTCTTTTGGCAGCGTCAGCGCCCGCTGCGCTGCTGTTAGCCGTGTAATAGAGTTCTTTCCAGTTTCTCTTTCCGAAAAGATTTGCAGGAGGAGTGGCTGAAAACTCGATGGAGAATTGCGAGCCACGGCGGGTATAGAATGGATTGTCGGTAGAATTTCGTGAGAGGTTGAGTCCGAGCGATAGTGAGTTGCTCGAACCGTTCTGCATATATACGAGATACTCCCAGTTTTTCAGATAATACCATCTGTAGGCGAGTGAAGCCTGAAACGTAAAGTAGTCATCGGGCCATGATAGGCGGGTGCCGTAGCCGAGGCTTACGCCGGCAAGCTGAATAATCTTGTTGGGGTCGTAGGCATTCTGGTAGCTCCAATCGCTATAATTAGTAGAGCCAAGAGAGCCCTGAGTCCAGAGCGAATTGAGATAGGCATTGCTCCAGTTGTCGCCATAATAGCTCTGATTGATGCCGGTGGAGCGGCTGTAGTCAATGGAGAAGCTCAGCGAGTTGGGTCGCTTGCCGCCTATCCAGGGGTCGAAGAAAGAGATATTGTAGCTCTGATAGTAGCGGGCGTTTGTCTGAGCGGAGATGGAGAGGGTCTGTCCGTCGCCTCGGGGGATGATACCTTTATATGCCGATGGGTTGAAAAGATTCTTGATGGAGAAGTTGGTGAAGGAGACGGCGAGCTGGCCGGTGATGCCGGTCTGTCCCCAGCCGAATGAGAATTGCAGCTTGTCGTTGGCTTTAGATTCGAGATTGAAAAGGATGTCCACGGTGCCGTCGCTTTCATTAGGCTCGGGGCGGATGTCCATGTTTTCGGGGTTGAAGTGGCCCGTCTGAGCTATCTCTCTTGCCGAACGCATGAGGTCGCTCTTGGAGAAGAGGTCGCCGGGGCGCACACGAAGTTCGCGGCGCACCACCTTTTCGTAAAGCTGATCGTTGCCATTGATGACCACCTTGTTGATACGGGCCTGCGGGCCTTCGAGGATTCTCATCTGGAGGGCTATGCTGTCGCCCTTGACATTCTCTTCTATAGGCACGAGCTGGAAGAAGAGATATCCGTTGTCAAGATATAGATTGGCCACGGCATCGTCATCCTCCATAGTACGTTTGTTAAGGCGCTTCTGGTTATAGACCTCTCCGGGATATATGCCGAGAAGGTTATTGAGCACGTCAGTGGGATAGACAGTGTTTCCTACCCATGAGATGTCGCTGATGTAATACTTTTTACCCTCGTCGACGGTGAGGAAGACGTCGACGCTTTTGTCGTCATAACGGGCTACGGAGTCTTTAAGAATCTTGGCATCGCGATAGCCCAGCTCGTTATATTTCTGGAGGATGCGCTCCTTGTCGTCGCGATAATCGGTGTCTACGAATTTCTTCTGTTTGAAGAGGTTGAGAAGATTGCCGTTTTCATTGGTTTTCTTCATCGCTCTCTTCACCTTATTGTCGCTCAGCACCTCATTGCCATCCACATAGATTTTGTGTACCTTGATTTTATTGTGGCGGTCTACGTTGACATTGAGGATAACGTAGTCGCGATTGCTGAGGTCAGGCTGCTCTGTGATAGTGACCTTTGCATTTTTGAAACCCTTGGCTGCATAATATCTTTCGATGATGGTGCGCGCCTGGTCAAGAATATTCGGAGAGAGCTGCTGGCCGGGAATCATGCCGAGCTTCTCGGTAAGGTCTTTCTTTTCGCCCCCCTTAACGCCATTGAATACCATTTCGGACATTCTGGGACGGGCCTTAAGCGAGATCTCAAGCCATACTTTGTCGCCTACTATCTTGTCGGCATTAATCTGCACTTTAGAGTAAAGCCCCTGACGCCAGAAGCGCTTTACGGCAGCAGTGATTTCTTCTCCGGGCACCGACACTTTGTCGCCGATGTTGAGTCCGGAAAATCCTATGACGAGATAATCATCCGTTCCCGGCACGCCGGTGACCTTTATGCCTGCGATTTCATATTTCTTAGGCATAAGAGAGTAGATCACTTCCGGGCTAAAAAGGGTGTCGGAGGGAGCTGCGGTGTAGGCTGCCTCCCCAGTGGAAAGTGGAGTGGCACCGGCCGAGCCTGCCGGGGCTATTTCCGGCAGCTCCGCATGGCTCTGAAGAGAGCCTGCGAGCAGGGCTAAGAGTGTCATCAGTGCGGGAATGGCGAGGCGTTTCGCTCCCGTATGTCTGCTTCTTTTGCTATGAAGTCGTATCTCTGTCATCGTTGGGTTGCGTTCTGTAAGTTGAGGAGGAGCCTTATATTTCAGGGGAGGGAGACAGCTGTTCGCTCGTTTTTCCGAAGCGACGCTCCCTGCGTGTATATTCAAGAAGGATACCGGCATACTCCTCTTTGTCAAAGTCAGGCCAGAGGGTATCGGTAAATTTTAACTCTGCGTAGGCTATCTGCCAGAGCAGGAAATTGCTTATCCTGTAGTCGCCACCGGTGCGGATAAGCAGGTCAGGATCCGGGATTCCGGCAGTGGAGAGATGGGCGGCGAAGCTCTCCTCGGAAATGTCTTCGGGTCTTAAAGAGCCCTTAGCCACCTCGCCGGCGAGCCGACGGGCAGCCTCGGCGATTTCCCAGCGTGAGGAGTAGCTGATGCAGATTATCAGAGTGAGGCCGGTGCAAACGTCAGTTTCATGCTCGGCCTTGCGAAGACGGGAGAGAGCTTCTTCGGGCACGCGGTCAAGGTCTCCGGCGAGTCTTATCTTGACATTATTCCGGATAAGGTCAGGGAGTTCCTGCTCGATGGCCAGTCCGATGAGGTGCATGAGAATCTCCACTTCTTCAACGGGACGATGCCAGTTTTCGGTGGAGAAGGCATAGAGGGTGAGGTATTCAATGCCGAGATCAGAAGAAAGCTCAGTCATGCGCCTGACGCTCTTCACCCCCTCATAATGGCCTGCGCTTCTTGGGAGTCCGCGAAGTTTGGCCCATCGTCCATTGCCGTCCATAATCATGGCTACGTGGCGTGGGAGTTTTCCCTCGGCAAGTGAGAGGAGTTCGGGGCGGATCCGGCCCAGGGATTCGATGGTCTCTGCTTTAGTCATCACTCTCAATCTTTATAGTGGCAGACAGCGCAACGTTTGCTGAATTCGTATGTGACGCTGAATGTCAAGGTGCTATACCAGTCCGTATTTTTCATAAACGAACTTTTTATCTGATAAGGGTCGGAGAGAGCGGGGCCGTCCAGCTTGTCGGTGAAGACCTTTTTCATCAGGAATTCCAATCCGAGATTGACTCTTCGGCTCACTTTATATTTCACTCCAAGGCCGAGGGGTATGTTGAATGCAAACCCTTTGTGGCCATCTACGCTCCAATAGTTGAAGCCTACGCCCGCAGCGATGTAGGGAGTGATACGCTTTAGCTTACGATAAGTCTCGCCCATGCCGAAGCTGAAGAAATTGAACTCGGCGAGCTCGCCCAGTTCCACGAAGGTGGTGGAGAACTTATAGTTCATTTCAGAGGGCATGACATTGGTCATCTGCTCTGTGTTGCCCCTTAGGGTGCCTACGTAGAGATTGGTCTTCAGGCCCCAGCGCGGATTTACGATATATCTGAAAAGGAGTTCGCCGTCCACACCGGGATTCTTGAGGAGATTCGCGGTATTGGCGTCGCCGAGATATCCGGTCATGCCGACTCCCGCTCCGATGTCGAAGCGGTAATCCTCCTGAGCATTGGCCCGTAGGGATACGAGCAGCAATGGGAGCATCATGATGGCGGATAGTATGCGTAGTCTTACGTTCACTTTTTCAGGTAAAGGTGATTAGAGTCCGTGGGACTAAGGGTTAGATGAGGGGCATGAAAGTGAGCCGGGCGAGGACCCCGCGCCAGACTATGTCATTGAGACGGTCATCTTTAGTCATGCCTCCTAAGATATAGATGTATGGGCACTCCCAGGAAATGTCATATCCCTCTATTTTGTAGTTAAGCCTCTGGCGTATTTTATTGGGCTTGTCTTCCCAGGCGTCAGTCAGCGAGCCCTGCATGGGAGTGGAGAGGATGACGGCATCTGCCAGTCTGACGGCCGGGATGTCAGCAGGGAGGGAGAGATTTTCCGGGGCTTCACTCCAGTTGATGCCGTTGTCAATGGAGATATAGGTCTTGTCGTTGAGAGAGCCGTCTGCCAAGACACCCCCGAAGAGCATCATGACGGGAAATTCCGTCTGTCGCCATATAGTGGATGTCTGTTTGTAGACGAAATAGGGGACGGCGCAGGCATCGTGCAGCTCCGGGAGCTCGGAGGTGGATATCATGGCCCATGTGTGTCCATCAAATCCCCACGTGCCGCGCACGCCATCGCCGCTTGCCGTCAGTCCGCCTGTGATGAAGCCAACGGGGTCAACGGCCCAATTATTGGTGAGAGTCAGCATATTGGTCTGACCACTTACTGGAAAACCCTCAGGGATCTCAGCCTCCGGATAGAGGCCGGAGAGAGAGGTGTGGAAAAACTTTCCGTTCTCTTTTCTTAGGCCGAGCAGATCGGAGCCGTAAGCTCCGAGGATGCCGTTCCAGTTTTTGCCGGTGGGAGCCCATGCCGAGCCGTCAGTCGACGTGTAAAGGTCACCATTGTCGGCGAGCATATAGAGTGCGTTCTCGCCTGCCGTGAGCGAACGTAGGTCGGGGGCGAAGGGGAGCGACAGAGGGAATTTTATCCAATCGGTGGTTTTTGCTGATGTGGCGAGAGAGAAAGAGCGGTCTTTCTCCTCGATAATGGAGAGCACTCCACCGCCGAAGGCTACGCTTTTCTGAGCCAGAGGGGAGCCGAGGCGCGAGGGGAGAGTGCCGGTGGCCTGTCGGTCGAAGGTCAAAGAGTCGGGTTTCACTTTGTGCACGTTGACTTTTAAGCGATATGAGCGTTCAGTGATGCCATCTTGCGCGCGAAGAGTCAGCGTGACGTCTCCGGTGAAGTCTACAGTGTCATTGGGGGTAGACATATAATTGATATCGCCCTCTCTAAGGGCACCGCCGCGCATTGAGATGACGGCAGATGAGCAGTCGGAAGGATAAGAGATGACCGGCACGAGAGAGGATACCGGAGTGCCCATCGGCAGAGAATCGGCATTGTAGATAATGCCATGCTCAAGGTCGATGGAGAAGAAAACGGAGTCAAGATTGAGCATCACGTTTCTGTCAGGCTTGAGTCTGAAGTTGGTGACGGCCACGGAAGTGGAGTCTTCATATCCGGGTTCGTCCTCAGGCTTTGAGTTGCAGGCCATGAGGAATATAGAAAGAACCCCGCATAGCAGGAAGGCGCCGCGAAGGCGTGGTAAATATCTCTTGTTCACTTGATTATCAGTTGTTATTGCTGCCGGGGCAGCACTGAGGCTGACTCTCCGGTTGCGTTGCAGTTCTTTTCAACTTGCAAAATTACGAAAAATATCCGAATCACCAACTTTTAAGACGGCATTAAAACATTAAGGGGTGTTCTTTTAATCCTTTTTAACATGCAGGGCTGATTAAAAGCCATAGATACGGTGTGCCATAACAGGCCATCTGCGGCGTTGCTTTCACCAGTCGGCTTTGGTGCCGTACGTCATCATGTACTCTTCAGCTTCAGCGTCTTGCATCCGGCCTATCCTTACAAACCAAAGGAGGGTGTATCGAAATTTTGCATTTCGATACACCCTCCCGTATAATCTTTATGGGTATTGGCTTCAGTTCTTCATCTCCACTTTCTGAGTAGGAGGCAGAGTGGCGTTGCGCTCGTCGATGGCTTTGACTACCTTTTCTGCCAGGTCTTCGAAAGCAGCCGCCTCGGGATTAGCCGGTATGGCTGAGGTTTGCGGCTCTATATGGAGCGCAACAGGAGTTCCTCCATCTCCATTTTCGCAGATCCCTGCCACGAGGGGTATCTGAGCCAGCAGAGGCACGTCGAGCTGCTCGGCGAGACGCGCGGCGCCTCCGTTGCCGAAGATGTAGTATTTCTCATCGGGATGAGAGGCCGGAGTGAACCATGCCATATTCTCCACCAGGCCGAGGATGGGGACATTGATTTTCTCATCCTTGAACATGGCGATACCTTTGCGGGCATCGGCCAGAGCTACTTCCTGCGGCGTGCTCACCACTATTATGCCGGTCAGTGCGAGAGTCTGGACAAGAGTGAGGTGAATGTCAGAGGTGCCGGGGGGCATATCGATGACAAAATAGTCCAGGTCTCCCCACCATGCATCCGCTATGAGCTGTTTGAGGGCATTGGAGGCCATTCCTCCGCGCCAAAGCACCGGAGAGTCCTTGTCAACTACAAACCCTATGCTCAGCATCTTAATGCCATATTTCTGTACGGGTTCTATCCAGTCGCGGCCCTCCTGATTGACCATATAGAGCTGCTCATCCTCCACGCCAAACATTTTGGGCATAGAGGGGCCGAAGATGTCGGCATCAAGAAGTCCTACCTTATAGCCCTTTGAGGCGAGCGCTACGGCCAGATTGGCGGCGACAGTGGATTTGCCCACTCCCCCTTTGCCGGATGAGACGCCGATGATATTCTTCACATGGGGCAGGAGCTTTTCGGGAGGGGTGGGGAGGGCTGTGCGAAATTTTACGGCTATATTGTCTTTAATCTCCACATCGGGCGCCACATACTTGAGGATAGCTGTCTCGGCAGCCCTCACCACCGACTTCACGAAGGGGTTTGTGGGCTTGTCGAAGATAAGTGAGAATGAGACCTTGCGTCCGTCTATGCGGATGTCATCCTCCACCATATCGTTTTCAATGAGGTCTTTGCCGTTGCCGGGATACTTTACGTTTTTCAGTGCATCGAGAATCAATGCAGGATATAGAGTTTCGTTCATGCTGGATTTTTTATAGGTTAACGCAGGGGATGGGTCAAGAGTTTAACTTGCTCAGTTCCTCCGGCATGCACTGAGTGATGCCGCGGGGGTAAGAGTGATAATCATCACGCTCTATATCATCCTCTTCCGGGTCTGCCAGAGGAGCCTCGGCCGGGAGGGTGAAGCTGATGAGCTTTATGCTTTTGCCGCGCGAGAGCCACTGTTGTTCGTAATAAGTCTTTATGGACGTGACGGGGTCGGCCATGCCGCTGCCGTAGAGGTCGGCTGTCTCCCGGATTACGGGGAGGGAATTGTGGCTGACGAGGCGTGAGGTGAAGGCATAGAGGAAGGGAGAGTCGGTCTTGAGATGAATAGTGCCCCCCGGAGCGAGTATGCTGCGGTAGAGACTCAGAAAGCGTGCCGATGTGAGGCGCTTTCTTGTCTTCTGCATCTGAGGGTCGGGAAAAGTAATCCAGATTTCCGCTACCTCACCGGGAGCGAAGAAGGATTCCAGCGACTCTATCTCACTGCGAATGAAAGCCACATTGTCAAGTCCCTTTTCGATGCCGAGGCGCGCACCGCTCCAGATACGGGCGCCCTTGATGTCCATGCCGATATAGTTGCAGTCGGGATGTCGCTCGGCCAGACCTATCGTGTATTCCCCTTTGCCGCAGCCGAGTTCAAGCACTATCGGGCGGTCGTTGTGGAAATATTCTTCATGCCATTTCCCTTTAAGAGGGAAGACTTCGCGCTGCAAGCGGGCCCAGGGGTATTGGAAGACGCTTGCAAAGGTCTCCATTTCGGCAAATTTCTTGAGTTTGTTCTTTCCCATTATCTTAAGATAAATTTTGAGGATTCGGTATGCGAGCCTGAGGTTAAAGTGAGAATGATAACGTTTTCCTGAATGTCAGAGATGTCGAGGGTGGCCTCGGCGGTCAGTGGAGAGGATGCCCGGAGGAGGGTGCCACTAAGTGTGTAGACCCTAAGGGAGTCTATGGCCTTAGGCGCCGACGCATGGATTGCTCCCTCCTTAATAAAGAGTCTGAAACCGTCAGAGTCGTCACGGATGTCTTGAGCTGACAGCGACTCGCGGATGTCGAAAAGCCCCCAGACGGGATGAGCTTTCCAGAGGGTGAGGGTGCCCCGCGCCACAATGAGAGGAATTGCTCTGAGGTCAGAGTCGCCGAAGATGTCGGGAGCTGTCAGTGGCAGCTGATTGCCGAGGGCTTCAGCATTGATTTCGGAAAGGCCGGCTATGTGGGTAAAAGCTCCGGAGTCTATGCGGAGCAAATCGGGGCCAAGCACCATTCGCTCGCAGCGGGTTCCGGCAAAGGCGTCGGCTCCTACATATTCTGCATTGGCAAGGATGGGCTCAATGTCGAGCGATGAGCAACCGGCGTATGAGAGTGCCTTTACATCGGAAGCTGTCTGCGAGAGGGTCGTGAGAGAACGGTCGGAGGCAAAGAGCCCCTCGGCCATCATTGCCACTTCCGGGATGGCCACCTCTCTGAGCGTTTCTGCTCCTGCCAGAGCATAGTCGGCTGTATGCGAGAGGAGCGGAAGTTTGATGCCTGCGACCGTAGTCCCGGCGATAATCATTTCTCCTACAGACTGAATCGTAGAGGGAAGTCTGAGAGTGGAGAGGGAGGGGCAGCCTGAGAAAAGATGGTCGGGAAGGTGGCTGAGCTTACCGGAGGAAATGTCTGCACTCGTAAGCTGGCGGCATCCTTGAAAAGCCCCTTTCCCGATGGAGCGCAGTCCCTCTCCGCCGGTTACGGAGCAGAGGGACGAACCGGCGAATGCATAGTCGCCTATTGTAGCTACGGAGGAGGGTATGCGGATGTCTGCCACATTTGACCCGGCGAGCGCTCCCTCGCCTATGGAGCGAAGAGTGGAGGGGAGGATAAGCTGTTCAGCCGAGAGGGTAGCGAAGACGTAGGCCGGAAGATGATCGGCAGGGAAGACGGCCACGCCATAAAGAGGATTGGCGGTGGCTGAAGCCACTATGCGGAGAGCGGAGATGTCTATAGCCTTAATCGTGGCGTGCAGTTCGGTGAGCAAGCGCAAATCATCCACTCCGGCCTCACCGTCAAGAATAAGGCGCGTCTCATCGGCCGGTATGTCTGCGACAGATGCCGCCAGCCCCCCCGGCGCGATGGTCAGTCGCGTTTCGGAGAGTCCGTAGAGAGAGCCACAGAGCATAAGGGTGGCGAGGAATGGGCGCAGTCTCATACCGGTCAGGAGATACTGTCAGTTGACGATTAGAATCTTACCCTTGCGCACATCGCCACTTCCCGAAGCAGGTGAGGCGAAAACGTGATATACACCGGAGCGAACGCGTTTGAGATCCATATTTGTAGCGTCCCACTGAGCGGTGCCTCCGGAGACCACACCGAGTTCCTTGACGAGATTGCCGGCCGCATCCACTATTTTCACCAGTGAATCGTCCGGTACCCCTTCTATGTTGATCCATCCGTAATAGTCGGGTCTTACCGGGTTGGGATAGATACGGAGCGAAGAGTCGTCCCCCTGCTGTGCGGATGATGAGGAGCCGGAGGGGAAGAACTCACAGATGCCCTCTGCAGTGGAGATGAGCAGCGAGCGCGAGGAGGGATTATACTCCACACTGTAAAGGACGTCAGAGGGAAGATAAGAGTTGGCGGAAGTGTATTGTCCGAGAATCTCGCGTCCGTCGGCCGAGGTGACCACGAGGCCACCGCCTCCGGTGGCGAAATATTTCTTGCCGGAAGAGTCAGAGGCAATGTCGAAAACGGCCACTCCGTCAAGGAGATAGTCGGCAAGGTTGGTGCCATCGTTTCTTGACACCTTAATCCTGCTCACGCGCGCATTATCGGCAAACATTTTTGTGGGAGAGAACGTGAAGAGTCCACTGTCGGTGAGCGTCCATACCAGTCCGGTAGCGGGGTCTTCCCAGAATTTATAGATATGATTGTGAGACACGGAGGAGCCGTCGGTGTCATAGATGGTTGAAAGGAGCACGTAGCGGTCATCTGAAGTGTCGGCCGCCGTGCGCTTGTAGTCATATATGATAAAGGGCTGTCCGTAGCGACCGTTTTCTGCCACTATCAGTCCGGCATTCGAAGAGTGGGTAAGAGCCTTGGGAATGATGCCCCAGTTGGGAGCCCAATCGGGAGTATTGATGCCTACCCAACCCTCAAGGTCGCCCCGCTTGCGGGCCTCTGCCGGCCATACCATAAGATTCTCTTGTGCGCGTGCGCCCGTAGTCCACGTGTGGCCGGTGCCTATCCAGAGGTTGCCCTGAGTGTCAAACGATGGGTAGGCGGCAAGGGTGTAAGACTCCATATTAGGATTTAGCGGCAGGATATTGACAAGCTTGCTCCCCTGCGTGGGGTTTTTGTCGCCCGGCGACGTGAAGCGTACAAAGTCTGCCGGGTCGTCGAGATTATATCTGACGAGACCTGAATAGTAGGAGCCGGAATAGACATATCGGGCATCATCCGGGTCGATAGCAAGTCCGAGAGGATTTATGTGAGCCTTGGACCATTCCGGTTTGGTGTAGACGTGGCCATAACGTTCCCATTCTCCATTTTGGAGTATGGAGAGATGGCTCAGAGTCTCGTTGTCGCGTCCCTGAAGGGCAGTGTGATAGCCATGGTCTATGGCCATCATGCCGTACCGGGGATGATAGGTAAGGTCGGTAGAGCGGAAGACTCCGGGAGCATTCGGGATCATAAAGTCGCGGGTGAGAGTCCATTGGGAGCCGTCATATCGGCTGCTGGAGAGGCCCTCTCTATCTTTTGCGAACCATATTTCGGAGAAGTCCCACGAGCCGGGCACGCCACGCTCCGAGCTCTTGGCTGCGATGCTTCCTTGCAAGACTCCGTTAAGGCTGATTTGGGCGATGTCGCGGTCGCTGACCGCAAGGTATCCATCGCGGTTAGGCGTAAGAGTCGTAAAGCCTGAGGTGCCGGAGGGTGTAATGTCTCTGAGGCCGCTGAGGCTTCCATCGGCTATGCGGGCCGTGCATAAGCGGCCGGAAGAGATAGCGAGAAAGGAGCCGTCTGCAAGAGTCTGCAGGTCGGTGACGTTCTCAAGACCCGAAACCGATTTGAAGGATTCCGGCGTGGGAATCTTGTCGGAGGCAGGCTTGGCCTTGAGCGTCTTCCCGTCTGAGATGACTATGTAGTCTCCGGCAGGGCAGATGGCTGCCACGTTGCTATTGAAGATGCAGGACTCCGCCACCTCTCCCTTGCGGTCGTCAAGTACGATAAATCCGAAGGGGAGGGCAACGTATGCTTTAGAGGCGCCGGCATCAAAAGAGACCGAATTGATTTCCTTGCCCAGAGTGAATGTCATGGAAGCGAGCGCAGGGATATTCACCCGTTTGCCATCATCGTATAGAAGGTCAATGTTTCCGTTGCTGTAGCCTACGAGCAGATATTTCCTGTCGGCATTATAAGAGATGAAAGAGGGCTGGATATCGCTGAGCATATTTCTCTTGGTCAGCCCTTCGAGCTCATCGGCCTCTTTGTCATAAACGAAGAGAAAGGGATAGGGCGTGCGGAAAGGATCAGAGATTCCGGACGTCTTCACATTCTGTCCGAGCACCTGAAAATATGTCTTGGTCGGAGTGTCAACGACCTTTAGGACGTTGCTGTCAAATGTAGGATAAACTTTCCAGTCGCCGGCGGGCGCGGCCCAGGCAGTGAGCAAGCCTGTCAGCGAGAGGAAAAGGGGTGTGATGCGATGTTTCATAGTTTGGAGCGTTGAGGTGAGAAAGCGGACGTGCCGCAGGGAAAAAGGGGGTGAGAATTATTTCTTCTCCCCAAGGAGATATGCGGCAAGACGTCTTGTGGCCCGTCCGCGGTGTGATATTCTGTTTTTATCTTCAGGAGACATTTCAGCGAAGCTGATGCCGGTTTCATCCGGAATGAAAATAGGGTCGTAGCCGAAACCTCCGTCACCATGCCGGCGGTAAGCGATAGAGCCCTTCACTTCTCCTTCGAAGAGGTGCTCGCCATCATCATCTATAAGGGCGATAACCGTGGCGAACCGGGCGGCTCGATTGCTCTCTCCGGCCATATTGCGGAGCATGAGAGCAATATTGTCGTCCGGAGAGCAGGCCTCCCCGGCATATCTTGCCGTATAGACTCCCGGGGCTCCCCCGAGGGCGTCCACCATGAGGCCGGTGTCATCGGCGAAGCAAGTGCAGCCGAAGAGTTCATGCACTCTACGGGCTTTCTGGAGCGCATTGCCGGCGATCGTGTCTGAAGTCTCCGGCAGCTCCTCATGACATCCTATATCCTCCAGAGAAAGCACTTCCCAAGAAGAGCCGAGAATGGAGCGGATTTCACGCAGTTTATGAGCATTGTTAGATGCAAAGACAAGGCGCCCCGGCTTTGACGCCGGGATGCCTTGCTGACTATTATCTTCTGAATTCTGTTTCATTTCTATAGTAAACGGAATTCAGTGCGTATTATTGTGGCTGAGTCGCAGAGGGTCAGAGCACGATATTCACTATCTTGCCGGGCACTACAATCACCTTGCGCGGTGTCTTGCCCTCCAGCCATTTGGCTGCCGACTCGTGAGCCAGGGCAAGTTCCTGCACTTTCTCACGGGGCGTATCAGCTGCCACTTCCATCGTGAATCGCACTTTGCCATTGAAGCTGACGGGATATTTCACGCTGTCTTCGGCCAGATATTTTTCATCATATTCGGGCCAGGGGGCGTCTACTATGCTTCCTTCGCCACTGAGTCTGTGCCATATCTCCTCCGAGATGTGTGGCGCAAATGGCGCGAGCAGACGCACGTATATGCGCATGATTTCCGGAGAGGTGCTCTTGAGGCGGGTCAGCTCGTTGAGGGCTACCATGAAGGCCGATACCGATGTGTTAAATGAGAAATTCTCTATATCGTGGCTGACTTTGCGGATGAGTTTGTGAATGGTCTTCAGTTCTTCGGCAGAAGGTGGGGTCTGCTGGGTGGTGTCTGTGCGCTCGAAGTGGTTCCAGAGTTTTTTGAGGAAACGGCTCACTCCATCGATGCCATTGGTGTCCCAGGGTTTAGACTGCTCCAGCGGGCCGAGGAACATTTCGTAGAGGCGGAGTGTGTCGGCTCCATATTTTTCCACGATGTCGTCGGGATTGACTACGTTAAACATCGACTTGGACATCTTCTCCACAGCATAGCCACACACATATTTGCCATCTTCAAGGATAAACTCCGCGTCTGCATATTCCGGACGCCATGCGCGGAATCCCTCAAGGTCAAGGATGTCGTTATGCACCAGATTGATATCCACGCGAATCGGGGTCACCTCATAATCTTTCTTAAGCCCGTGGCTCACGAAGGTGTTGGTGTCCTTGATGCGATAGACAAAGCTCGTGCGTCCCTGTATCATACCCTGATTGACGAGCTTGCGGAAGGGTTCGGGAGCGACTACCTTGCCGAGGTCATAGAGGAATTTATTCCAGAAGCGGGAGTAGATAAGATGGCCGGTGGCATGTTCGGCTCCTCCGACGTAGAGGTCTACGTCCTGCCAATATTCATCAGCACGGGGGCTTACGAGTTCGTTCTCGTTGCGGGGGTCCATATATCTCAGATAGTAGGCCGACGAGCCGGCGAATCCGGGCATGGTGCAGAGCTCTATGGGATATCCTTCGGGAGTGGTCCAGTCTTTTGCCCGGCCGAGCGGGGGCTCGCCATCCTTTGTGGGGAGGTAAGAGTCGATTTCGGGCAGACGCAGAGGTAGTGCCGATTCATCCATAAGATATGCGATGCCATCTTTATAGTAGATGGGGAAGGGCTCGCCCCAGTATCTCTGACGGGAGAATATGGCATCGCGCAGACGATAGTTTGTCTTGACTCGGCCGATGCCCTTCTCTTCAATAAATTTCTTAGTGCGGGCAATGGCCTCTTTCACTTCGAGGCCATTGAGATTCAGCTCCGGACCTTCCGAATTGCATAGGCGTCCCTCCTTGGCATCGAAACTCTCTTCGCTGACATCGGCCCCCTCGATGAGCGGTATCACCGGGAGATTGAAATGGCGGGCGAAGGCATAGTCGCGGGAGTCATGGGCCGGAACGGCCATAATGGCTCCCGTGCCGTAGCCGGCAAGCACATAGTCGCTTATCCAGATGGGTATCTCCTTGCCGGTAAGGGGATTTATGGCGTAAGAGCCGGTGAAGACGCCGCTCACTTTCTTTTCGATCTGGCGTTCGCGTTCCGTCTTGTGGCGCACGGCCTCCAGATATTCGTCTACGGCCGCTTTCTGTTCGGGGGTGACCAGCTCAGCCACATATTTGCTTTCGGGGGCGAGCACCATGAAGGTCACTCCGAAGACAGTATCGGCGCGAGTGGTGAAGATTTCCAGTTCAAGGTCTTTGCCGGCCACCGGGAATCTCATCTCGGCGCCTTCGCTTCGGCCTATCCAGTTGCGCTGAGTCTCTTTAAGCGATTCGCTCCAGTCCACGAGCTTGAGGTCGTCAAGCAGTCGCGGAGCGTAGGCCGAAACGCGCAGACACCACTGGGTCATCATCTTCTGCTCCACAGGATAGCCTCCGCGCACGCTGACGCCCTCGCTCACCTCATCATTGGCCAGAACGGTGCCAAGCTCGGCACACCAGTTCACCATTGTCTCTCCCTGATAAGCTATGCGCCAGTTCATGAGAGTCTTGCGCTGTTCTGCCTCCGTCATGGCATTCCATTCATCAGCCGTAAGATGAAGCTCCTTTCCGGAGGCTGCGTGCAGCCCATCGGTGCCGTGTGCGGCGAGGTGAGCGATAAGCTCGCTGATGGGACGGGCTTTTTGCACCTCGGTGTCATACCAGGAATTGAACATCTGCATGAAAGCCCACTGCGTCCATTTGTAATATTCCGGGTCGCAGGTGCGTATCTCGCGGCTCCAGTCGAAGGAGAATCCTATCTTATCGAGCTGTTCACGATAGCGTGCTATGTTCCGGCGGGTAGTGATTTCGGGATGCTGTCCGGTCTGAATGGCATACTGCTCAGCGGGGAGTCCGTAAGCGTCATAACCCATAGGGTGAAGCACGTTGAAGCCCTTTTGCCTCTTGTAGCGTGAATAGATGTCGCTGGCGATATAGCCCAGGGGGTGGCCTACGTGCAGTCCCGCGCCTGAGGGGTAGGGAAACATGTCGAGCACGTAAAATTTAGGACGCGATGGGTCTATTTCGCATTTGTAAGTGTCATTTTCGCGCCAGAACGTCTGCCAGCGCTTCTCTATTTCTTTGTGATTATACTCCATAAGACAGGTAGATGGCAGGCTTTAGTCCTCCATCAGTCTGCAAAATTAATAAAAAAAATGCAATTTATCTCATTCGAGGCACAAAATAAGAGCGCAAGGGTGTGCCAAAATGCAAAATTTTGGCACACCCTCCTTATAGTAAGAGAAATATTAATGTGTAAATAAAACGAAGTATGCGAGAGTACGTTATTGTTTTACGTGGAAGACTTTGCTTATGATTTTCCAGTTCTCGCCATCCTTGGCGAGAGTGAACATATCGGAAAATTCCGTCGATCCGAAGATTGACTCTATTCGGACTATGGCAACGTCTCCGGCCACGCTACACTCCTCTATAACG
This sequence comes from Bacteroidales bacterium, assembly GCA_014800685.1. Lineage (GTDB taxonomy): Bacteria > Bacteroidota > Bacteroidia > Bacteroidales > Muribaculaceae > Lepagella. The sequence goes on along the minus strand of JAAVFQ010000021.1, from coordinate 78,249 downwards.
TATGAGGCTCCGTGAGGACCCGTCCGGTCGTAATAGTCGAAGAGAGCCTGAATAGGAAGCGAGATGAGGGTGTCGCCCTCGACGTGAGAGATGGTGGCTGTCTCGGCAAATGCCGGACGCGCTATCTTGCTGTCGCCCTGAATAGCAGCCTGCACGTAGAGGTCAAGGGCAGCGCGGATGCCTGCGCATTCGGGTGATTGGCAACAGTTGGATTCGGCTTGAGTTGTCATGATTGAAAAGATAGTGAGAAGGAGAGAGACTACGATCTGTTTCATTTCTTGATGGTGTCTGAATTTTGATTGTAGGCTTTGGCCACGCATTTCCATTCACCCTCTATCTTGAGCATGAGCAGATAGTCGGTGAAGTCTATGCGGCCACCCCATTTTTCTTCAAGCACTCTGACCACAGCTACGGTTTCTTCTACTGCGAGGACGTCAATGCGAGCCTTGAAGTCTTCGCCGGCTCCCACGCTGTCTACGTTGTGGTAAAACTGCTCTATGGAGCCGCGCTCCATTACTCCGTCAAGAATGCCGAAAAGAACGGCATCTTCCGTGAAAAGTGTTTTGGCGTGAGTGCTGTTGCCCTCGGCAACGCTTCTTACAAACTTGCCGGCGGCTTCGGCCACGGCTTCATATTCTTTGATAGTGTCGCGCATGAATCTTTGGGTTTTAAGTAAGATGAAATACTTAGATGTTTTTTCGTGTGCAAAATTATAATCAAAATCATAGGGATGCAATATCCGAAAAATTATTCATCTACCGATAAATTTTTCGGTATGCTGACTATCAGGATTTTTTGCTAACTTTGTGGGCGATATGGCTTACGAAAAGAAAATACCTGTTGATCTGGACTGCCCTCTGCGGCTGACTATGAGTCTGATTGCTGCTAAATGGAAATCTTGCATACTTGATGAATTGCGCTCGGGTCGCTCCATGCGCCCCAGTGAAATACATCGTTGTCTCCCTGAGGCTGTCCCGCGTGTGCTTGATATTCAGCTAAAGGAGCTTGTGGAGGATGGATTGGTGGAGAAGACTGTTTTTCCGGAACTTCCACCCCGCACCGAGTATAAGCTTTCTGCCGTAGGACTGTCTTTGCTGCCTATCATTGACTCTATGCTGCGTTGGGGAGAGGAGAATTATGAAATTTTCGAGAGAAAGTATGGAGCCAAGAGCTAACGTGGTCTACTGCGTGGCAAAATAGCCTGTTTGCGGCGTTGTTTACGCCATTTGGCCACGGTCACATAAGTAGGTATTCTCCCTTCACTCTAAGAGTCAGCGCCTTGCAACTGACCTATTCTTACAAACCTAAGAGGGTGTGCCAAAATGCAAAATTTTTGGCACACCCTCCGTGTTATATTCAGTATTTTGACGTATCAGTCTCTGCCTCCGAAGATGCGGAGCAGGAAGAGGAAGAGGTTGATGAAGTCAAGGTAGAGATTAAAGGCTCCCATAGTGGCCAGCTTGTCAGCTGTGGCGCCGGAGAGATAGGGGTCATTGGCAAGTTGCTTCACTTGCTGGGTGTCCCATGCTGTGAGACCGATAAAGATGGCCACGCCGGCCAGTGAGATTATCCATTCAAGAGTGCTGCTTGCCAGGAAGATGTTGACTATCACGGCGATGATGAGTCCGAAGAGGGCCATGATGAGGAAGGAGCCGATGCGCGAAAGATCAGACTTCGTGAAATAGCCGTAGACCGACATCGCTCCGAAGACTCCGGCCGTGATAAAGAATGTGTAGGCTATCGAACCTACCCTATACACAAGAAATATCGGGGCTATCCATGCTCCCATCATTGCCGAATATACGAGGAAAAGAGTCAGGACGGTGGTTGATGAGAGTCTGGACATTCTTACGGGGATGTAGATGGCCATGCCCAGCATGGCTAAGGGAAGAAGCCAGAATACTATCTTGTTGCCGAAAATGAACTGCAGAGCCGCGGGGCTGCTCGCCACTCCGAGCGATACGAAGGCGGAAATAAGGAGAGCTATGAACATGCGCACATACACGCGCTTCATAATTGAGTTAGTGCGGGTCACTGAGGCCTGACTGCCATAATAGGGGGGAGGCGTTTGATTGTTGTAATTCATATTTTAGAGTTTTGTAGTGATTGGTTCGGAAGGAGTCTGAACGCCCCGGTAGGTAATTGAGAGTTCAGACGCCTTCTGTGTATAGACAAATATCGTGCCGAAAAGATTAAGACCGTTACATTCTTTCGGGCATCTCGATGCCGAGCAGAGCCACTGTGTTGCGTAGAGTGCGGGCCACGATGGCAGAAATCAGCAGTCGAAGGGCACGCACGGCGCTGTTTTCCTCTTTAAGCACGGGATGGTCGTAATAGAATCTATTGTATGTCTTGGCAAGGTCGTAGGCATAATTTGCCAGGAGCGCCGGGGAGTAAGAGCGTCCCGCCTCGGCTAGCACAGCCGGGAAATCGGAAATTTTCTGGATGAGCTGTGTCTCTATCTCGTCGGGCTGAGCTTTAGCCGCCTCCTGAGGATCAAACTCTCCCGCTTTGCGGAGCACGGAACGGATGCGGGCGTATGTATATTGCAGGAAGGGGCCGGTATTGCCATTGAAGTCTATGCTCTCCTTGGGATTGAATTGCATATCCTTTCGAGGGTCTACCTTGAGCAGGAAGTATTTAAGGGCGCCGAGACCGACTTTGCGGGCTACTTCATCAGCCTCCTCGCGGCTCATGTCGGCGAAGCGTTCGGCCGAGGCTTCGCGGGCGTCAGCTATCATGGCGTCCATAAGGTCATCGGCATCCACTACCGTTCCCTCGCGCGACTTCATCTTTCCCTCAGGCAGATTCACCATGCCGTATGAGAAGTGGGTGAGGTCTTTTCCCCATTTGAAGCCGAGCTTATCCAGCAGGAGCGAGAGCACCTGGAAATGATAGTTCTGCTCGTTGCCCACCACATAAATCATCTTGTCGATAGGATAGTCGCGGAAGCGAAGTTTGGCAGTGCCTATGTCCTGAGTCATATAGACGGAGGTGCCGTCGCCGCGAAGAAGCAGTTTGTGGTCGAGTCCGTCGTTGGTGAGGTCGGCCCATACGGAGCCATCCTCCTTGCGATACATGATGCCCTTGTCAAGACCGGCGAGCACGAGGTCCTTTCCTTCGAGATAGGTGTCAGACTCGTAGTAAATCTTGTCGAAGTCTACGCCAAGGCGTTTGTAGGTCTCATCGAAGCCTTCATATACCCATCCGTTCATCATTGCCCAGAGGCGACGCACTTCGGGGTCTTTCTGCTCCCACTTGCGCAGCATTTCGCGGGCTTCGAGCATCAGGGGAGCCTGCGCTTTGGCTTCATCTTCAGTCATCCCCTGCTCGATGAGCTGCTTGACTTCCCCGCGGTAATGCTTGTCGAAAAGCACATAGAAGTCGCCGATGAGATGGTCGCCCTTCTTCCCGGCCTTTTCCGGAGTGATGCCCTCGCCCCATTTCTGCCATGCGAGCATGGATTTGCAGATGTGGATGCCTCGGTCGTTGACGATGTTGGTCTTGACCACACGATTGCCGTTGGCCTGAAGAATGCAGGCCAGTGAGTAGCCGAGGAGATTATTGCGTATGTGGCCGAGGTGTAGGGGCTTGTTGGTGTTAGGTGAAGAATATTCCACCATGACCAGCGGCGACTCTTCTGTGGCCTTTTTGAAGCCGAAGTCGTCATCCGCAGCTATGGATATGAGGAGATCTACCCAGTGGGTCTGAGCTATCGTCAGATTCAGAAATCCTTTGATGACGTTAAATTTCTCCACGGCTGCCACATTCTTTTCCAGCCATTCGCCTATTTCGGAGCCTGTCTGTTCGGGCCCTTTGCGCGAGGCTTTGAGGAAGGGGAAGACTACTACTGTGAGGTTGCCTTCAAATTCTTTCTTGGTGGCCGACACCTGTATGGAGTCTTCATTCACGTCAACATCATAAAGCGCCTTGACGGCTTTTGCCACGCCGGCTTTTATCTCTTTTTCTATGCTCATTAGCTCTAAGTTTGCGAACTCTAAAAATTGCACTGAAGAGTAAACCGAATATCAGGTGAAAACGACTTCAATGCTTCAATCTCAATATGAAAAGTATGCGGAGAGAGGAGGGCGTGGGCTGCCGGGATCAGAGGAGGCGAGGAGAGCAGAGAGATGCAGACACCACAATGAAGGCGACATCCCCCGGTCGAGGGTGTCGTCTTCAAAAGTAGATGAGGAGGTCTGGATTTATTTGCCGAGACCGGTAGAGGGTTTGAATTTCACAGCCTTGCGGGCGGGTACTTCAATCATTTCGCCGGTGCGGGGATTCTTGCAAGTGCGGGCGGGCTTTTCTACTACGGCAAATGTGCCGAAGCCGAGAAGTTGCACTTTGTCCTCGTTGGCGAGGGCCTGTTCGATGCTTTCAAGAGTAGCGTCAAGTGCTTTCTTGGCTGCCTCTTTGCTCAGAGATGCCTTGGCAGCAATCTCATTGACTAATTCAGTCTTTGTCATATTGATAGTTGTTGATAAGTAGGTTTTGTGTATGTTGGCTCATCCTGAGCCCTCGGCCTCCGGACTGTCATTCGGCCGGCCTGCCGTTATATGTAACGAATCGCGGCCACGATAAGTTCATATCACGGATTGTCTGTATCAAGGCTGCCGGCTTTCGGCCTGATTATGGCGAAAGTAGAGGCTCGAATGATTGACGCGACAAAGCTACAAATTATTTTTGTAAATTCCAAATGTTTTCCTTATAAGTGGCTATAAAAGTGCCTGAATTTGATTTGGCATGACCACATATCCTTAAAAACTAAGGAGGGTGTGCCAAAATTTTGCATTTTGACACACCCTCCAGAAGAGATAATGTTAAGAGTGAGTAAACTCTAAAGTTGCTTTTGTAGATTAAGTAAGTTCTATTTTCTTACTTACTTGCGGATGATCACTTTCTTGCCATTGATGATGTAGAGACCGGGAGCGAGAGTGCGGAGGTCATCTGCATTGCCATTGGAGAAGATGATGATGCCGGCTGCGTTGTAGACATTGAAGAGAGTGTCATCGCCAAAGATGCCGGCCACTGAGTCGGGCGTCTTGATGTTGAATTTCCAAGAGATAACCTTAAGATATTCGGTACCGTCTATTTCAAGACCGCTTGCGGGAACGGTTGCAGTCCATTCGCCGTCGGTGAGTTCCTGGGTAGTGATCATGTAGTCTACAGTGAGACCGTCAGCCACGCCTACTACATCATACTTGTCAGTGCCGTTTGTGAGCTGGAGGGGGAGAAGCACTTTTACGGTCTCTGCGCCCTCTACCTCTACGAAGAGGTCTTCAAGTTCTTCGAGAGTAGCGCCTGCCTCGGGAGTGAGCTTGAAGGTGTATTCTTTGGGAGCTACAGACGAGATGATATAGGTGAGCACCTGCTCTTCGCTTGAGCGGGAAGCGCCGCCGATCACCGCGCGATAGAATCCGGAGGGGAATACGAGCTGATAGGTGCCTTCAGCAAGTTCGGGATAAGAGCCATCCTCGTTGGCTGCCATGTAGAATTCGCCCTTGTTGGCGTCGTAGGCAGTGCGGTTGTAGGAAGCGATGGGTTCTGCTGAGCGTTCGCCGTCGACTACTGTGTAGAGACGCGCTTTCTTGGCTGCGTCGAAAGTGACGGTCTGCTCTGTGCTGTAATAGATGTAGCGGAGGTCTTCGCCGCTTGCGAGCGTAGAGCCGGTCTCGGGATCGATGGTGAGGGGATCGGGAGTCGGGGTGGCTACCTTGTAGACATTCTCAAGCTTAACTTCGGAGTTGGCGGCCTCAATGTTGTTGATGGTGAGGTTGTAGGCGCCTGCGGGTACTATCACACGATATACTGAAAATTCGCTGGGCGCGAGGGTAGTGATTTCAGAGTTGGGAGTGAGGGTTACTTTGTCTACTCCGTCGGTGCTGATGGTGAAAGTGCCGATGGTTTTATTAGAGAGGGTCACTTCTGCAGTAGGTTTGCCGTTGAGGACAATCTTTGTGCAGTCTTTGTAAGTGAGCGTAATCTCAGGGTAAACCTTGTATTCGCCGGGTTCGGGAGAACAAGTGTATTCCTGAAGAGCCTCGTTGCTGATGCCGCCGGTCACTGTCCAGGTTACGGTCTGAGCCTTAACAGGTTCTCCTGCAGCCGTCTTAAGGAATCCTTCGGGGATGGTGAGAGTATAAGTGCCATTGGTGTTGATACCATTTTTCTTGATGTCGGCGGTAGCGCCGGCCTTCTGGATTGACCAGCGGATTTGACCGTTGGTAGGCATCAGGCAGTTAGTAGACCAGTCATCGGAGAATTCCGCTATGATCTCGCCATCTTCGTTAGTGAGGATAGCCTTCTCTTCGATGGTGACGAAGTCATCGTCGTAGGGCGACATCAGGCCTGAGTTGGTGGTATAGAAGTTTTGCCAGTAGCTGCCACTGCTTACTACCTTACTGTCAGGTGATGTGAGGTCGATGGTGCCGTCGGCTGTGGGATTCCATGCGAGGTTGATGTCGGCCGCACCGGCTTTGATTTCCCAAGAGTGAGTGTATTCGGTGAGGGGCTTGCCGCCGATAGTGAAAAGGCCCTGGGGAATGGTGAGGGTGTAGGTGCCGCCGGCCGGTTTTTCCACTTCTGCAAACATGAGGCCGAGGGTAGTCTCTTCTCCATCGGGCATTACCATGATTTTAGTGCCGGAGTCGGCTGCGGAAAGGGCATCTCCGAAAGCTGCGCCGTTGAGAGTCATAGTGGCTTTAGCGGCAGAAGAGGCATTGATGGCAGCCTCACCCTTGACTGTGAGCATTACGGTGACTGCGCCCTCCCAGTATTCATCAGCGGGCATAGACTCATCGGGGAGCACCTGAGTGAGCACTGAAGAGAAGTCTACAGCGTCAGCTACGGGAGCCTCGATGGTGTAGGTGGCGGTATATTCGGGAGAGTTGCCCTCTTCCTCTTCGCCCCATGAGCCAATCCAGTACATGCCTGCGGGGATGGTGAATACATATTCACCGGGATCGGTGATTTCAGCTTTGCCGAAAGTGGCAGAGATAGTAGTGCCCTCTACGTCGGGATATGATACTGAATAGGAGGCGTTGGTGGTCTTGTTGACAAGAGTAGCCTTGACGTCAGCATCGCTCTGGCCGAGAACTCCGGGCACCACTACAGAAATGGTCTGGAGAGATTTCACTACAGAGCCGTTGGCGGGAGTGAATACGGGGCCGGAGGGAGTAGGAACGTAGGTCGGGTCTACGGTAAAAGTGTAGGTGAAGGGGGCATTGGGGTTGCCGTCAAGAGAGAGAGCGCCTTCGCCGAAGGTGACTTTGAGTGTGCCGTTAGTAATGGGATTGTTGCGCGGAATGCTGAGATAGTATTCGTTGTTAGAGGCGCGGGTGCCTCCGAAGACGTATTCAGCATTGTTAAGAGTGGCTGTCAGGGCAGTCTCTAAGTTCGCTCCATCCTCTACCTTCGTCACTCCGGAGAATGTTAAGGTGATGGTGGTCGGTGATTCGGTGACAGTGCTATTGTCAGCCGGGTCAGCTGTATAGACAGCCTCTACGGGAGCGGCAAAAGCAACAGTGCATCCGAACAGCATCGACAAACTAAGTAGCAGTTTCTTCATACTGTCGTAAAGATTAAATTGATATTGAGTGTTAAAATAAAGTAGTAATGAGTGTGTGTGAACCTATCCATAAATCAGAGTCCTGAGTGGGATATGACTATTAAGGACTAATTCCACGGCGCAAATCTACAAATAAAAAATGATTCCTGCAATATTTTAGAAAAAAATATACAGGAATCTGCGATTTTGTCGGCATGAGATAGTCTCTTCGTCATCGTTGTCCATCGGAAACGATGCCGGGCTCTACGGCCTGAAATGTGTGAGCACCCTTCTGTCTGTGGGTGCCTTGAAGGCTTAGTCTTAGCCTAAATGCTGCTTTGAGTTTAGGGTGTCTGCGCGGTTTATGGCTTTCCAGAGCGGAGAGAGACGTGCTTTTTCCACATCTGCGGCATCCTCTTCGGAGGCGCTGTTTCCTCCCGCATGCCAGCGGATGGCGAGGCGTTCGTCTTCTGTCAGCGTCAGCCCCAGCTCCTGAAGAAGAAGGATGGAGCGGCGTCCGTGACCTTTGGGATGATCTGAGCGCTTGCGGATTACTCCCGTGGAGTCGATGAAATATTTTCCGGCTTTATAGATGTCGTGGAGCAGGCCGGTAATGATTACGCTATCCGCCGGCAGAGCATCGTCAAAGGAGAGTGCAGTCTTGAAGACATCAATGCTGTGCTGGGCAAGCCCTCCGCGCCAGTTGTGGTGGCGATGGGAGGAAGAGGGGGCGGCGTAGAAGTCTTTGGCATCAAGATATTCAAGCACTTTCTCCATGCCGGCGCGGTTTGTGCTTTTGAGCAGATGACGGATGAGGGCTTTGTTGGCATTGATTTCTACTTCGCTCATGGCCGGTCTGCTATGGTGGGAGGAGGTGTTATCTTTTTTCTTGAAAAGTTGGTCAAACATTATCAGTGGCTTCGTCCTTTTATTTGTGATTGCTTCTGCCTTCGCGGAGAAGAGGAACGGAGAGATTATACTGCAAAGTTAGCAAATATTAGGGCGGAATGCAAATATTTTCAAAAGGATTAATGTCACCGATGATGGGTTAGTTCGTCGGGGGGTTAGCGTGAGCTTTTCTTAAACTTGGCGCATTTCGGTGAGTATGCTACCGTAATGATATAGTCTTCAGATAGGTAGCTGAAGAGCGACATGGGGAGGGTTGAGCCGTCGGCCAAAATGATTTCAGCCTCACCCGTAGGGATAGATGCGGAGAGCGGAAATTCTGTCTGGAGAGTTGGGAGCGAGAGTATGCGGTAGTCGTTTTTCCAGTCAAGGCCGCCGGTGAGGGCAGCTTTAAATAGAGCCTCTTTGGCTGTCCAGGCCATCACATTGGCCTGCAGATCATCTTCAGGCACGAGAGCCAGCTCCCTGTCAGAGAGGAAGCGGGAGCGGAGCGAGAGCACCTTGCTGCGGTCATGGCGTTCGGCATCGATGCCGAGAGCTGTGCGCGGCTCAGCGCGAAGAAGGTCGGCTTCCGGAGTTTTGGGAAGGGTGGCGATGGCCAGAAGATGGTCAGTGTGGGTGACGGAGACCCGTGCGGGCATCCCGTCTAAAAGAGGGGCTCCGGAGGGGGCATGAGAGAGCGTGCGAAATCCCTCTTTGCCGTTTTCTCCATATATCTGATAAGCCAGAGTGCGCCACACCTCGCCAGACTTGTCTTCGCGTCCGGTAATCTCTTCGATTTTAATGCCGTGTGGCAGAATATGTCTCCAATAGATAAAGTCGGTCTGCATGCTCAGGAGTCTGTTTCTTCGGATGTTTTTTCTATGTTGACGCGCACGGAGGTTATGCGGTGCTTCTCAATGCTGAGGACAAGAAAACGGCAGGGGCCGCATACGAGCGACTCTTTATTGGTAGGGAAGTCACCCTTGATGGCAAGCAGGAGGCCTGCGAGAGTCTCGGCCCCCTCGGCCTTTTCCTCGATAAATTCCTCGTCGACGCCCGTTATTCGGCAAAAATCAGGGAGATTGATTTTGGCGTCAAAGATGTAAGTGTCGGGGCCTATGCGCTTATACATCTTTGAGTTTTCATCATACTCATCATCTATCTCACCGACGATTTCTTCGATGACGTCTTCAAGAGTGACTATGCCTTTAGTGCCGCCATATTCATCAATGACGATGGCAATGTGCATCTTACGCTTTCGGAAGTCTTCAAGCAGGTCGTCGATCATTCTTGACTCCGGCACGAAATAGGGCTCACGCAGCAACGACTGCCACTGGAAAGAGTCGTCAGCCTTGTCGAAATATGGCAGCAGGTCTTTAGCATAGAGGATGCCGCGGATGCTGTCTTGGGAAGTGTCGTAGACGGGAATGCGGGAATATCCTGAATCGAGGATAATCTTGAGCACTTCAGACCATTTGTCATGAAACTCGATGGCCGTGACGTCCACGCGTGAAATCATGATGTCGCTGACCTCTTTCTCTCCGAAAGTGAGTATCCCTTCGAGCATCTCTTTATCCTTGCCCTCCTTGACGTCAGATATTTCAAGTGCCTTTTCCAGCTCGTCGGTGGAGATGCTTTCATCCTTCTTGGTGACGATGCGATTCACGATAGAGGTGCTTTTCACCATGAAAGAGGAGAGGGGAGCGAAAAGGCGATATAGGAAATTGATGCCTGAAGAGGCGCGAAGAGCCCATTGCAATGAGCGTCCGCGAGCGAGCAGCTTTGGAAATATCTCGCCGAAAAGCAGCAGAAGAAAGGTGAGCAGCACAGTCTGGACGAGAAATCTAACAGTCTCGCTTGCAAACTCCACGGTCTGGTTGATGGCAAAAGCAAGAAGCACTACCATCGTGATATTGACGAGATTATTCGATATGAGGATAGTGGCCAGTAGCCGCTCTGAGTGAGACACGAGGCGATAAGCCGTGGCGGAGCGGGAGTCGTCGGAGTTGTCGCGCAGCTCATCGATGTCAGACTTGGAGAGCCCGAAATATGCTATCTCGGAGCCGGAGACAAAAGCTGACATCATGAGACAAAACACTGCAATGGCTACGATAATCGCCCATTGCGTCCATGAGAAGTCGGCCGGCGAATGAAAAGATACAGCCTTGACAGAAAGTATAAGAAGATTGAGAGCCGGAATAGAAGTGGCCGGTAAAGGGTCGGTGTCCAAAATTAATTAAAGGTTGGTTTTGCGCTGCAAAGGTATAGAAAAAAAAGATAGTATGCAAGTTTTAAGAGAGGGTGTGCCAAAATTTTTCATTCTGACACACCCTCTCTACATCGGTTATCTTATCCGCTTGCGGAATCAGTCTTTATTATTGTTGCGGCGGGGACCTCTGTCGCCTTCACGACGAGGTGGACGGGGACCGCGGTCACCTTCACGGCGCGGGGGTCGGGGTCCGCGGTCGCCACGCGGTCTTGCTTCGCGCTCTACGTAGCCCTCAGGCTTTTCAGTGAGCACACGCATGGAGAGGCGATATTTGCCGGTCTTCTTGTCAATCTCGATGAGCTTAACCTTCACCTTTTCTCCCTCTTTAAGGCCTGACTGCTCCATAGAGTCGAGACGATTCCATGATATCTCGGAGATATGGAGAAGTCCGTCCTTGCCGGGCATGAATTCTACGAAAGCGCCGAAGTCAAGGATAGAGCGCACGGTGCCCTCATAAATTTCTCCCTCTTCGGGCTGAGCCACAATGGCTTTGATACGGGCTACGGCCATGTCGATGCTCTCCTTATTCTTGGAGGCTATCTCCACCTTGCCTACGCCGCGTTCCTCATCCTCGTCAATGGAGATGGTGGCGCCGGTCTCCTCCTGAATGCCCTGGATGACCTTACCCTGTGGGCCGATGACAGCGCCGATGAGCTCCTTGGGAATCTCCATGGAGACAAGACGGGGCACGTGAGGCTTATAATCTTCACGAGGCTCGGGGATAGTCTCGTTGATGATGTTGAGGATGTGGAGACGACCCTGGCGAGCCTGTTCGAGAGCCTTCTCAAGCACTTCGTAAGAGAGACCGTCACACTTGATGTCCATCTGAGTGGCCGTGATGCCGTTGGTGGTTCCGGTCACCTTGAAGTCCATGTCGCCGAGATGGTCTTCGTCGCCGAGGATGTCTGAGAGGATGGCATATTTGACGTTGTCGGTGTCAGAGATAAGACCCATAGCCACACCGGCTACAGGACGTTTCATTTTGACGCCGGCATCCAGAAGAGCGAGGGTGCCTCCGCAGACGGTAGCCATAGAGGAAGAACCGTTAGACTCCAGAATGTCGCTGACGATGCGGCAGGTGTAGGGGAAGCCGTCGGGGAACATGCGCTTGAGGGCGCGATGAGCGAGATTGCCATGTCCTATCTCGCGGCGACCCACGCCTCTCTGCGGCCTGGCTTCGCCGGTGGAGAAGGGGGGGAAGTTATAGTGGAGCAGGAAGCGCTCTTTCGACTGGTTGAGGACATCATCGATAATCTTCTCATCAAGAGTGGTGCCAAGAGTGGCAGTCACGAGAGCCTGCGTCTCGCCACGAGTGAAGACGGCAGAGCCGTGAGGGCCGGGCACGTAGTCGATTTCGCACCAGATAGGGCGGATCTGAGTGGTCTGGCGTCCGTCCAGACGGATACCCTCATCAAGCACGCAGCGGCGCATGGCCTCTTTCTCCACGTCGTGATAATATCTTTTGACCATAGCTATGCGCTGGTCTTCAGTATATTTCTCGGCCTGCTCCTCGGTGAGGGCGGGGAGATTCTCTATATATTCATCGCGGATAGCCTTGAAAGACTCGTTTCTCCAGTGCTTGTCGGCGTTGCCGGCCTTGGCGATGGCGTATGCCTTATCGTAGCATTTTTCGCGCACATCGTTGCGGAGGTCTTCATCGTTGATTTCGTGATTATATTCACGTTTGGTCTCCTTGCCGGCCTCTTTCATAAGCTCAATCTGCGCCAGACAGTGCTTCTTGATTTCAGCATGGGCCACCTTGAGAGCTTCGAGGAGCTCAGCTTCTGAGACCTCGTTCATCTCGCCCTCCACCATCATGATGTTGTCATAGGTAGCGCCCACCATAAGTTCGATGTCGGCGCGACTCATCTGGTCGAAGGTAGGATTAATCACCCATTCGCCATCCACGCGAGCCACACGCACCTCGGAAATAGGGCCATTGAAGGGGATGTCGCTGACGGCGAGAGCTGCAGAGGCGGCGATGCCTGCGAGGGCATCGGGGGCATCGTTTTCGTCAGCAGAGTAGAGCGTGACGTTAACGAAAGTCTCGGCGTGATAATTGTCGGGGAATAGGGGGCGGAGCACGCGGTCTACGAGACGGGAGGTGAGAATCTCGTAGTCAGAAGCGCGACCTTCACGTTTGAGGAATCCACCGGGATAGCGTCCGATGGAGGCATATTTTTCTTTATACTCAACGGTCAGAGGCATGAAGTCGACGCCTTCATTGGCGTCTTGAGCGGAGCAGACTGTGGCGAGGAGCATGGTGTTGCCCATGCGGACCTCCACCGCGCCATCGGCCTGTTTGGCGAGCTTGCCGGTCTCGATGGTGATAGTGCGGCCATCGCCCAGCTCGATGGTTTTCTTAATAGGTTTCAACATACAAATAATGCTTTCTTAATTTTTTCTTCTCTAAATTCGCGCAAAGTTACAAAAAAAACGTGTCATATACAATATCTTCGCGGATAAAAAAAGACATGCTTCCTTGCTTCGGAATATAAAGCCGGAAGAAAGTCATGTCAGCAGAGTATGAAGACTTGAATATAGTGCCTACCCTACCAAGAGCCCGCCACTCACCATTTGACGCCGTTTTGGATATTCAGGCTTGAGTGAAAGGCAGAAACACGCTCATAGTCTAAAAATTTAACACGCGAAATAATATCGTTAAATGCCGAGTCGTTGATTTTGTCTTCAAACTCCCGTCGCCTGTGTGAATTTGCCACTATGAAGAAGGATGCGAAAAAGTCCTGAAGCTCATAAAATTTCAATAATGAATTTTTTATGTCTGTGGTATGTTCAATTTCGTAAAAGTGAGTGGGCATCTGTCGTTCATTGAACCATATTACGTCCACGGTCTTGGCCTTTCGTAATATCCGCTCATAGGTAAAAGGGGGAATTGCGGATATGTCGGCCAGACTGCCCAATTCCTGTTCGAGATATTTCTTGTGCTGATCTTGAGGCGGAATGTAAGTCGTGAAGTTCTGTAAATTGCCAATTTCTATAATCAATCCCTGATAAAAAGAATGGGTAAATAGAGACTCATTCTGCCAGTTGTCCGGTTGAATGTTGAATTGTCTAAGTATTTTATCCCTACATGCTTCCAAAGCCCACAGCCCCGGACGGATTTTAAAAATCGCATCGCTTTTCTGCACTATTCGTCTTACGCTCTCTTGTGGGGTTTTTGTGTGCCAGGAGCTGAAATCCAGTGCTTCATAAAGTCTCCTGAGCGTAGCGTAGCCTCCGAGCTCCTTGATTTTCTCTATAACTTGTTGCTCTTGTGTCATCTGGAGATAGTGGGATGTAGATTCTAAGTGCTGAAACTTACGGGGTTGCTTTAAATTCAAACATTCTCTAAGATGCAAAGGTAATAATTTTTTTTTATCTATGATTGATGAGGGAGAGAGAAGTGGTGTCTTTGGGGCCGGATGGGGTGATTATGCGTGGCGGTAAGAGGCGGTTTGAAAAATTATTAGTAACTTTGCGTGCAAATGGAGGCAGTGCCTTTTTCAGTTTGGTCTTTTCCGTGCCTCGTAAACCTTGTTAGATTATGCGTTATGTAAAAATATTCGCGCCGGTGATGGCTATGGCTTTCTGTCTGCTGGCAGCGTGCAATGATAAGAATAATTTCCGCCTTGAGGGTGTGATAGAGGGTGCTGATGATGCTTCGCTTGTAGTGGAACGCGCTGACTATAACGGCGTGTGGCAGCCCATTGACTCAACACGCACCGGTGGAGATGGCAAGTTTAAAATTGATGTTGCAAGCGCGGGAGTGCCGGAAATATATCGTCTGGTGCTTGATGGCAAGTACATCTATTTCCCAGTGGATTCCACTGAACACATCCGTGTAGAGAGCAGCCTGGGAGGCTTCGGCAGAGAGTATTCGCTCAGTGGCTCGGAGCAGGCACGGAAGTTTGAGGAGTTTGATAAGGCTTTGCTCAGGCTTCCCGTGACGGTTGCCGACAGTGTGGCCCTATTCAAGAAAAATGTCTTCAATAAGTATATTAAGGATAGTCGTGGAAATCTTCTGGGTTATTATGTGCTCACCAAGAGCGTGAATGGGAATCTGCTTTTTGACCCCCGCGACACTTCAGACGTTAAATATTATTCCGCTGTGGCGACTATATTTAAGGAGTTTCGTCCTGATGACCCGCGAACCTCCGTTCTGGAACAGATGGCTCTTGAGGGGATGAAACGTCGTAACAAGGAGATGGGACGCAAGATGGTTGTGAATGCCAATGAGCTAAAAGTGATAGAGATAGACTTACCCGGTCCGGACGGTAAGAATCATCGGCTGTCTGAGACCTTGAGGGCGGGCCGTCCCGGTATTGTGGTTTTCACGAGCCAGAAGGATGCCAACACTCCGGGCATAAATGTGCGTCTGCGAGAGCTTTATGACCGCCGTGGGGGCAATGTTTCCATATATCATGTCAACGTGGATGGTGACCGCTATGCCTGGAAGGATGGCGCTGTGAATCTTCCCTGGACTTCTGTCTATGCAAGCGCGGCCTCCGACGGAAAGACACTCCGCGACTATAATGTGAGCGAAGTGCCTACATTCTTCATCTACTCTCCCCAGGGCGAACTGATTAATCGCGCTGAGGATATAGAGGGTCTTGAGGCTATTCTCGGTAGCTATTGAGCCGGGAATGCACGGAAATATCCCGTGGGGTTAAAAATTTTTTTATGTTTTACAGCATAAAAGCGAACTCTAATGAAACAGCGAGTGTTAAGGAGTTTTAATAATTTGAAACTTTTGTCACTATGAAAAGACCCCATGCTATTCTGGCGCTTGCTCTCTCCGGCGTATTTGCATTCGGTGCGTTCGCACAGTCCACACCGCAGAAAATTAAAGACCACCGCACCAATCCGGAAGTTTATTTCCTCGAGGCAGGCGAGACAGCCAATAGTTTTGAGCTTCTTCCTCCCCCTCCGGCTGCCGAGTCCGTGCAATTCCTCTATGATAAGGCTCGCTACGACTGGGGAAAATCTCTTCGCAAGACTGAGCGAGGCGAGCAGGCATTTCAGGATGCAAGGGTAAATGGCGACGGCGTGCCCCGGGCATTCTCAGAGGCGTTCGGCATAGATATCACTGCCGACGGCACTCCTGAGATCTATACTCTGGTGCTCGGCATGCGTGAGGATGCAGGCGACCTTGCCACCCGCGATGCAAAGGATTACTACAACCGCCAGCGTCCGTTTGCCTTCTTCGGCGAGGATACCTGCAATCCCGAGCAGCAGGCCGAGCTGAGCACCAATGGCTCTTATCCCTCCGGCCACACCTCTATCGGCTGGGCTACGGCGCTCGTGCTTTCAGAAATCAATCCCGACCGCATAGATGAGATCATGGAGCGTGGCTATCAGATGGGTGACAGCCGTGTCATCTGTGGCTATCATTTCCAGAGCGATGTGGATGCCGGCCGTGTGGTTGGTTCCGCCGCAGTGGCTGCTCTTCACGCAGATGAGGCATTCTGCAAGCAGCTTGAAAAGGCAAAGAAGGAGTTTGCTAAGCTCCAGAAAGAGGGTAAGGTGAAGCCCGGCAAGAAGAGCGCCAAGAAATAAGAGGCACCCGGAATCCATCTTCCTTCGATTCCCTATTCTCTATCCACTATCCATTAACTACAATCCACAATCCACTAACTAACTTACCTATGAAAAAATCCATCACACTCGCAGCTTTGATGCTGTGTGCTGCCCCCATATTATGTGCCGAAGAGGCCTCGGAGCCTAGGTTTGAAGTCAAGCCTACGGGTCGCATTCTCCTCGATGGCGCTCTCTATGCGAGTCCGCAGAAGGAACTCTTTGCCGATGGCGTGGCCATTCCGGACGCTCGCCTCGGAGTCAAGATGAAATATGGCAAATGGAGCGCGAAGATCGACGTCGGCTTTGCCTATAACAAGGTCGGCCTCAAGGACCTCTATTTCCAGTATGACCTCAATGACAACAGTTTCCTCCGTCTGGGATCATTCATTCATCAGTATGGTCTTCAGAGTGCCACCAGCTCGTCCATGAAGCCCACGATGGAGGAGCCTATCAGCAACGCCGTCTTCAACGATTCCCGCCAGATCGGTCTGATGTATGAGTATGCCAACGATAAGTTTCTTGCTACGGCGAGTCTTCATGCCGAGCCTAAGGCTACGAGCGTAGTGCTTGCTCCCGACCAGTTCACCAAGGAGGGATATGGCTTCCGCAGCCGTTTAGTGGCTCATCCGATCTGCGAGCCCGGCAAGGTGGTTCAGATAGGCTTCAGCGGCGGTTTCGCTACCCCTCAGAATGTCAATGACAGCCAGACTGATCACAATTCGTTCCAGTTCAAGAGCAATTTCCCCACTCGCGTGGCTCAGGTGACTGCTATCGACGCTACTGTGGGAAATGCGAAGAACCTCTGGAAATTCACTCCCGAATTGCTTCTCAACTACGGCCCCGTGGCGCTTGAGGCTCAGTATTATTTCATGCAGGTCAACCGCCGTCAGCCCGATGTGGCGATTGCCAAACTTAACCCTTACAAGGGGCAGGGTGCTTACTGCACGCTACGTGGACTTCTCATAGGCCAGTCATACGAATATGACAAGTTTGGCGGTGGTCTCGCCACTCCGCGTCCCGGCAACCTCGAGCTCGTGCTTGACTATAACTACACGACGCTTACCGACAGCAACGCATTCGTATTCGGCGGACGACTCAATGACATTTCAGCCACTGTCAACTATTATATCAACAAGTATATGATAGCCCGCCTGCATTATAGCTATACGCACACATGGGGAACGGATTTCGCCGGCCCGCGTACGCTCAATGGCTTCATGGCTCGTCTGCAGATTATCTTCTGATAGTCTCTAAACATTAATATGACTCCGGAATGGTCTTACTGATCGTTCCGGAGTCTTATTTTCTTTTGGGGACTGCGAGACAGACGGGCTTGCATGGGTGAGATTTTTTTTGTAAGTTTGTAATAAATTCACACACTGATATATTTTATGGACTGGAAAGAAGCGCTTGCCGGAATAAAGAGCGACCTCCCCGAAGGGTCTCCGGCTCCTGAAGCATCTGAGAAAACGGACTCCGGAGTGCAGAAAGAACCATTGCATATACTCATCGACAAGAAACAGCGAAAGGGAAAGACAGCCACGCTCATAGAGGGTTTCCTCTGTGACGATGAGCAGGTGAAAGAGATAGCCCGTCAGCTTCGCCGGCAGGTGGGAGCAGGTGGGAGTTGCCGTGGTGGCGACATTTTGCTGCAGGGAGACTGTCTGTCCAAGGTCAGGGAGATTCTTCTTGGAATGGGCTACAGAGTGAAGGGGTAGAAGAAGGATTCAGATTTCTTACTTAAAATGATAGAACTCTATAAGGCCTCTGCAGGCTCCGGCAAGACGTATAATCTTGCCATGCGATATATAAGCTTTCTCATCTCGGGCCATGAAGATGGGAGCCGGCGGCGCGTGCTCCGCAAGGATGCTGCCATCCGCGATGCCGTGAGCAGGATACTTGCCATCACCTTCACCAATAAGGCGACTGCGGAGATGAAAGAGCGCATAGTAGACCGCCTGGCTGACCTTGCCGGGAGGATTCAGAATCCGGCTAAAACGGCTTATCTGAAGGAGTTCATGAGCGACTTCGATGCCTCGGAGGCTGAGGTCAGGCATGCCGCTGCCGTGGCTCTCAGAGAGTTGCTGATAAATTATTCTGACTTTCACGTTTCCACTATTGACTCCTTCTTTCAGTCAGTGCTTCGCACTTTCGCCTACGAGTCTGACCTCAATGACAGCTATCAGGTGGAGATAGATTCCGACTGGACGGCGCGCGTGGGTGTCGACATGACGTTGAGTTCCATTAATAATAGCAAGCCTGACACAGAGGTGATCTATTGGCTCACTCATCTTATGGAGAAGCAGCTCAGCCGCAGTGGCAGATTCGATCTTTTCCAGAAACGTGAGAGCGAGGCATCCTCTTATCGTTCGCTCGTGAAGATGGCTATGAATCTGGAGTCGGAGAGCTTCAAGACCATTCGCACGGCTCTGGATGACTATTTCACTGACGCCGAGAGATTCAAGAAAACCTATACTGCCTACGAGACTTTCTTCAATTCGAAGATAGAGGCTAAGAATCAGGAGATTGTAGACTTCGTTAGTGCGTCGGTGCCGATAATTGAGTCTATTTCCGGGCCCGGGCAGCTCAATAAGAATCATTTGGGCAGGATGCAGAAAGCTCTCGCCGGTGACTTCTCCTTCAAATATTCGGCCGACGCGGATAAAGAGGATTTCTTCAGCCAGGCCTCTAAGAAAGCAATTTCCGAAGCCGACCGCATGGCAGCCAACGAGGTGCTGATGAAGTTTTATTCCCACCTCAAGGAGCGGGAGGCTATTATGAATTCCGATGAGTATCTTCTCTGGAATCAGTATAGTCCGCTGCTCCCTTATCTGGGTTTGCTTCAGAAGATAAGGCACAATGCGGCAGAGTTTTACGAGACAAACAATGTGGTTCAGCTCAGCGAAACTAATTCGCTGCTGCGAAGGGTGATAGGCGAAGACGACGCCCCCTTCATATATGAGCGCCTCGGCAGCCATCTGAATCATTTTCTGATAGATGAGTTTCAAGACACATCGCGGCTGCAGTGGGATCTTCTGAGTCCGCTGCTGAGGGAGTCGGAGGCTCGTGGGGAAGACAATATGATTATCGGCGACGCCAAGCAGAGTATCTACAGGTTTCGCAATGCCGACCCTTCGATAATACGGAGCACGGTGCCATCTCAATTTCCGGATGCTCTTGCGCGCGGAAATGTGCCCGAAGAGAATACCAACTACCGCAGCCGCAAAAATATAGTACTCTTTAACAATACTCTTTTCCATAAGATAGCCCGGCGCCTCGATGCGATGCCTCATCTGCACAGCAGTTTTGAATCGCTTTATGCCAATGTAGCGCAGAAATATGTGAAGGAGGAATGGCCCGGATATGTGAGACTCATCCTCACGGATGCAGAATTCAAAAAAGCGGCCTCCGGCGCGTCCCGTGTGGAAAATGACGACTATCCGGCCGGATATATGCAGGTAGTGAGCGTCATACGCGACATTCTGGACCGAGGCTATCGCATGAGTGATATCGGAATACTCGTCAGCAAGAACACTCAGGCCTCGTGGATGATAAATGCCCTTATGGCCTACAATCGTTCTCTCACTCCCGAAGAGGAGAATAAGAGGCTCAGCTTCATTTCCGACGAATCGCTCGCCATCTCCTCCTCCGAGGCCGTTGGCATAATCATAACGACTCTGGAGATGCTTGAGAAGTTTGAGATGTCAGGACGGGATAAAACAGAGGTGAAGGCAGCTGATGAGCCGGAGTCTAAGACAGAGACCCGAAATAATATCTATAGCCTCGCAGCCTCCTTTAATTTCTTCTCTATGAGTCATCCGGAGCTGAGTCCTACCGAAAGAATAGAGGCATTCTTTGGCGTGGGAGAGTTTGGAACCGATGCGAGTCAAGGCCGAGATGCCCGCGAAGTTCTTATGGACTGGGTGCAGGCAGGCGCTCTCCCGGCTCTGATAGAAGCCATCATAGGGGCTTTTGTCAGCGAGGAGCTGCGTAAGCGCGATGCTGCCTACATAGCTGCTTTTCAGGATATAGTGGCGGAACAGTGCGAACGATATGCCACCGACGCGGCCTCCTTCTTGCAATGGTGGCGACGCAAGGGGATTAAGAAGTCGCTCTCATCGCCTGAGGGTATGAATGCAATCTCCGTCATGACTATCCATAAGGCTAAAGGGCTGGCTTTTGATTTCGTTATAGTGCCGAGTCTGGATGTCAATCTCGATATGACAAAGGAGAAGTTCGGTAGCGAATGGAGATGGGTGAAACCGAGTCTACGGCCCCTTGAAGCGGACGGTGAGTCCTATTCTCTGCCGGAATATATTCCACTGGATATGGTGGAGATGAAGGGGCTCTATGACAAGAAGTCCGGACAGGGACAGGATGAGTATTTCCACCTTGATGAATATCAGACATATCTTGATGCGGCCACGATGGATAATCTCAATAAAGCCTACGTGGCGCTCACGCGTCCGGTGAAGGAGCTCTACATCTTCTCCGAAGTGTCAGAGAAGGGGGAGAGCGGCAAGATCGGTGACGTCATAAAGGCGCTCATAGAGGAGCTGAGTGTAGCCGGCGATCCCCTTCATCTTCAGCCGGGCTCGGTAATGGCCACTGAGATAAAGAATGTCTTCGAAGTGGGCGAGCCTGCTCCGGGAGCCGACGTGGAGCGTGAGGCTGAGCGCCTGAAAACAGAAGCCCGTGAGGCTGAAAGACTGCGCCGGATAGCCGAGGGGCTTCTGAAGCCTGACCGTGAGGAGCCGGAAGTGGAAGAAAGAGGGGTGACATCCTATCCCGTGTATCTTCGTACACGCAAGTTTGCTTATCGTGAAGACCCCTCGACGGTCTATGATGATGAGGATGAAGATCCTCGTTCCGAGGGGAATCAGCTTCATCGTCTGCTGGAATGGATAAGGGTGCCGGAAGACCTTGACCGGGCCTTGACCAAACTGCGTCAGAGCGGGGCTTGCGGCCGCGAGGCCATGGAGCATTACCGTGAGGTGCTTAGCGAGGCTCTCTCAGCCGATTTTGCCGCGGAATGGTTTGCGCCTGACGTCAGGGTGCTCGCCGAGAGATCGCTGCTGATGAAGGGTAATCGTCTTCTTCGTCCCGACAGAGTAATCATCCGCGACGGAAAGGCGGTGGTCATTGACTATAAATTTGGGAAGGAGCGCAAGGCTCATCTGCGTAAGATGAAGGATTATCTTGACACGCTTGCTGCTACCGGCCTCTTCAGCGAAGTGGAAGGGTGGCTATGGTATGTGAATGAAAAGCGGCGGATTAAGGTGACGTGAGGTCAGAAGCGACAGCCTATGCAGGCTGAGAAGGTTCCGGCGGAGTTAAAGAGCGAATAGCGCGTCGTGCGATACCAGTGTCCCCCGAAATTGGTATTGACACCGGCGAAGAAATCCCCTTTATTATAGGCGACTGCCATCTTCCCCTTCAGATTCATGGAGAAGATATTGACCGCCCCCTCCACTGAATCCTCGTAGCAATGGTTGAGTCCGACGGAGGGAAGAACCGTTATATTATATAGGAAGTGCTTGCTAAGCACCCAGTTATAGCCATACCCGGCAATGGCGCAATAGTTTTTATAGTGGAAATGATAGGAGGCTTCAGTGATGTTGAGATAGGGGAGGAGATAAGCCGGGAGAGTGGTGAAGTCGAGCTTTATATTCTGATTGCCGTAGGAGAGTCCGAAAATGAAAGAGCCCTGCGAGCGTTTCTGGATTTTACCGAATCCGTAGGCCGCCATCTGAGAATAGCGGCGGTTGTTGAGAAAATAGTAGATATCGATTCCTAACGAGCCCATTTCCACCCCCGAAATCGGAGCATATATCAGATGACCGTTATTGTAGTTGCCGAAGGTGCGGATTACGTTTCCTCCCGTGTTAGACCAATAGATAAATTCGGCATTGAAGCGAGCGCAGCTGAAGCCAAACTCCAGTCGCTGCCTGTTCATCGGGGTGCTGGTTAAAAGATTATTGATATTCCACTGATAGCCTACGCTTACGGCCATATACTGAAGATATGGGCCGATGTTGGAGGTCATATTAGACATCATGCGTATCGGCATCTTACGGTCAAAATTCATGGCATAGCTGTCCAGCAGATTGTCATTTTTCAGATATGCTTTCCAGCGCCGGCCGGTACCCACTACATAGTCATTGTCGTAGGAATTGAATGCCTTGTCGGCCCAGCGGTATACGTTCAGACAGAATCCGATGAAACGGGGATAGCTGATGGTGGTGTCGTTAAGGTCGAACTTGTTGGAAATCAGTCTTCGCCACCATTTTTCCGGTTCTTTTCTGGTCTCTATCCTCGTGATGGAGGTGAGCGTTATCAGCGAGGCGGAGTCCGGCGTATGATGATGTGAAATTTTGCCGGACGTATGCTTACGTTCATATCCGGGAGTGATGCTGTCGGCAAAGGCGTCTGGGAAGTGCTCATCGTTCTCATCTGGGGCCGAGGTTATTTTTATAGACTCACGAGTTATTATCCGTATAGTATCTGTCTTCTCAGCCCTGGTCAGTAATGGCAGAAGGAAAGATAAAAGCACGAGAAAGCCCCTTCCCTGACGCAAAAGAGTCCGGAGGGGTAACTGGCGGAGTGGCTTTAAAACTAACCGGGAACGCATCGGTGTGTATTGTGGAGTAAACTCTCTATTCTCTCTTATCTATAGTGCGGCCTATAATAATGCAGAGCGGGGTGGCTGCATGCCTAAAAGGGAATCAATCAGTCGTCGCCATGCTCTTTCAGCAGATTGGCGGCCTCTTCGGCCTGAGCTTCTGCCACATACAGGGTGATTCCGCCGTTATAGGCGCCCGGAGCGGGGAAGACGGAGCTTAGACCATTTTGCTCTATGCGGCAGCTTATGCCGTAAGACTCAAGCATTCCTTTGGCGATGTAAGCCTCTTCGATGGTGGGAAATTGTGCTATCTCTTTCATTAGTGGAGATGAGTGTGAAGGTTGATGATTATTTGATGCCGAGTTCGTTAAGCTTTTGCTGATAACGGCGCGCATTCTCTTTATGCTCCTCAAAAGTTTCGGCGAAATTATGATAGCCGGAGAAGTCTTCTTTGGCGCACATATAGAAATAGGGATTCGGCTCGCTGTCCAGCAGCGCATCAATGGTCTTTACGCTTGTGGTGCGTATAGGGCCGGGAGGGAGGCCCTCATACCGGTAAGTGTTGTAAGGGGAATCAGTGCCGAGCATCGCGGAGGTGACTCGCTTGATAGTAAAGTCGTTGAGCGCATATCTCACCGTCGGGTCGGCCTGCAGTTTCATCCCTTTCTTCAGGCGGTTGAGGTAAAGGCGGGTGATTGTCCCTTTCTCATCGCTCTTCTGGGTCTCTTCGTCTGCAATGGAGCAGATTATCATGGCCTGGGCGGGGGTGATTCCGAGAGCTTTAGCCTTTGCAGTGCGCTCGGAGTTCCATACGCGGTCATAATTTTGTCCTACTTTTGAGATAATGTCGGCCGGCGTCGCGTCCCAATATACGTAGTAGGTGTCGTCAATGAATAGGGAGATAGCCTGATCGGGGGTGAGACCATATCGGGCCAGACGCGTTGAGTCGGAGAGGACAGCGAGAAGGTCGGATTTTGAAAATTCAAACTTACGGGATATGCGGTCGGCGAGAGTGTCGAGCGTGCGAAATCCGTTGATGGTCAGCTTTACGGGAGTCTGTTGTCCTCTTGCAAGCAGCTTGCCGGCTTGCAGCGGACTCATCCCTTCCTCAATGGTATAGGCTCCGTGGCGCTCTTTCAGGTCGGCGCCGAAAGTGCTGAAGACTTTCATCACCTTCGAGGCATAGTCGGCATCGAAATGTCGCGTCAGGGTGTCGGTGAGCATTTCAGGAGTAGCATTACGTGGTATGCGGACTATAGTCTGTGCCTTTGCGCTCATGAAGACAAAGGGGCAGAAAAGCAGGCAAACGACTATTATGACGGCACCGATGCCTGCAGATATGATGATATTGCGGGTCCGGTGGCTGCTGTCGGAGGTATGTGATGCGCCGGAGCGCGTGGTTCTATTTGAAGGCATTGATTATTTCTGCTATTTGAATTGCATCCTGGGGAGTAAGATTGGCTATCGGGAGGGAGAGCTCGGTGTCGGCGAGTTCCTCTGTCAGAGGAAGAGGCCCGAAATCGTAGGTAGCCATGCATGGCTGACGGTGAGGCGGAGTGGCGTAATGAATGTCGGTGGCAACCCCCTCTTTTCTGAGGTATTCCCGGAGTTCATCGCGCCGTGGAGAGTGGATGGGATACTGGTGCCACACCTGTTTCCGGTCGGAGAATATCTGTGGAGTGACGATGTCTTTATGGCTGATATGGGCTGAATAGGTTTCCGCTGTCTGTCGTCGCAGCCCGGTCTCCTCATCAAGGTGTCTGAGTCTGACGCGCAGCAGGGCAGCCTGAAGCTCATCCATGCGGCAGTTATATCCCCGATATACGTTGTGATAGCGGCGGTCACTGCCATAATTTGCCAGGGCTTTGGCTGTTTCTATCAGAGTCTGGTCCGGAGAGAGGATGGCGCCGGCGTCTCCAAGAGCGCCGAGGTTTTTCGTGGGGTAGAAACTGAAGGCGGCGGCATCGCCGAGGTTGCCGGTAATGTCAGTGCCGTTTAGTCCTTTGGAGTGTGCCCGTGCCATGATGGCTTGAGCGTTATCTTCTATTATCAGCAGCCCCTTGTCATGCATTTCTGCCATGACTTCGGAGTCCCAGGCCGGATTGCCGTAAAGGTGTACGGGGAGAATGGCACGGGTGCGGGAACTGACTTTTTCAAGGGCTTTGCGGAAGTCAAGATTGTAGTCTTCTCGCGTAGGCTCGATGGCTGTCGGCCTAAGCCCGAATTCCAAGAGGGGAAGAATGGTGGCGATGTAAGTATTGCCCGGCACGATTACCTCATCTCCCGGAGATAATCGCCCCATTTCGATGTAGCTTCTGAAAATCAGGCGCAGAGCGTCCAGCCCGTTGCTCACTCCGAGAGCAGGCAGGTCAGCCTCACAGAGGGTGGCGAGCTCGCGTTCGAATGCTCTTGTCTCCTCTCCATGAAGATACCGCCCGGAGTCGATGACTCTGGCAGCAGCCTCTTTAAGTTGAAGACTCTGCGCGGCAATGCTGTCGGAGAGGCTCAGAAAGGGATATTCAGGCTTTCGGAAGCACATGGATTTAGCGAATGAGGTTTTAATATTTCCGTGGTGAATGGCCGTGAGAGTCAGGCTTTGAGACTTTTGACATACTCCTGATACTCTTCGAAATCGCGGATGTAGTCCTCCTCTTCGTAGTGGTGAGAGCAGAGCGCGAGGCAAACGGTGCCGGTGGTGAAATTATGCATCGAATCCCAGACTCCCGGTGGAATGAGCACCCCCTTATTGGAACGGTTCATAGGGATGATAATCTCCTCTTTACCGTCGGTGAGGTGGAGATCGAAAGAGCCGGAGAGGGCTATGAGCACAGTCGTGTTTTCATAATGGGCATGGCCGCCGCGGGTTTCGCCGCCGGGGACATCATAAATGTAGAAAACCCGCTTAATGGCAAACGGCACATGGCAGCCTCCCTCTATGAAAGAGAGGTTGCCACGTGGGTCGCATATTTTCGAAAATTCGAACTGTCTGACTTTGTCAAGTAGTCCCATTACTGTTTTTTCTCTTTGATACGCTCCAGCTGAGGCTCAAGAGCGGCTATGCAGAGGTCTACAGCCTCTTCGAAGTTGTCGGCTACCTTTGATGCGAAAAGGTCGTTGGTGCCGGGGATGATGAGCTTTATGGCTGCCTCCTTGTTGAGAGCTGTTTCAGGCTTTACCACGCGGAGATTAATCTCAGCATCGGTGACGAAATCGCAGCGGCGGGCTAATTTCTCGATCTTCTTATTGACAAAGGCTGTCAGTTTCTCTGTGATGTCGAAGTGGATGGCGTTGATGATAGTGTTCATAATGTTGTGCTTTAGGTGGTTAAAAGTAAGCGCGCGTTTGCGGGAGAGGCCTGATTGGGACGTTCGCTTTAATCTTTAACAAATCTAAAGCCGGATTTGCTCATTTAAGTGTGATTTTTTGATGTTGTCCACGCTGTTTTTCAGGTCTCATCCCCCTTTTTTCGCATACTCCTGGGGTGAGCGTTGCGATAGGCTGACATGAGGTCTGAAGTGGTCAGATGCGTATATATCTGCGTTGTGGCCAGCGAAGCGTGTCCGAGCATCTCTTTTACGCTATTGAGGTCGGCGCCGTTATTGAGCATCGCCGTGGCAAAAGAATGGCGAAGCACGTGTGGACTCCTCTTTTCTGATGTAGTGCCCTCAAGCGCCCGCTTCACTATTCTGTGGACTACTCCCTCGGTGATGCGCCGGTTTCTATTGAGGAAGAGTGGATGAGCGCCCGTAAAGTCGGGTGTCCGTTCCGGAATCTCTGCCGCGAGTAGCCTCAGATAGCTCCTGAGCTCATCGGCTAAGGGGGGTGGGAGTGGCAATACTCTTTGGCGCTGTCTCTTGCCATTTACTTTGAGGCGTCCTCCGCCCAAATTGACGTCCTCTTCATTCATCACCACTATCTCGTTGCGCCTCAGACCGAGCGAGTAGAAGAGGTTGATGATGAGATGATCTCTTACTGACTCCAGATTTGTGGTGTCCACAAGACTCTCGTCAAGCACAGATTCCATCTCTTCGGGTCTTACCACTTTAGGGAGCGGCTTGTTCTTTTTGGGGAGACTGACATCGCTGGCGGGGTTGGACTTCAGCAGACCTCGCTTCATAAGAAATTTGAAGAATGCTCTGAGCGACTGAATATGACGGCGCACGGAGGTGGCTGCCCGGTTCATTGTCATCAGTCGCTTGATGAAGGCGCGCACATCGCTTCGCTTTATGCTGAGCCAGTCCAAGTCGCCATCGCAATCCCCCTTCTGGCTGAGGAATGCCTTGAAGCTCTGACAGTCTTTGATATAGGCCTGAATGGTGAGGTCGGAATAGTGACATTCAAACCTCATATAGTCTTCAAATTCTATGAGATATTCTTTCGGCATTGATAGAGTTTTATGCTAATCAGCTCGGGGGAGACTCTCCAAATGTCTCGCTTGCTTAGAGTGTTATTACTTTAAAATGATTTTACCACAAAAAATCCTTTGTGATGAAATCAAATTTAAAAACACATTAATCTAATGTTTAATTTGCTTTTAAAATAAACACACCCTTAATTTAAAGCATCTCCGGGAATAGGATTGTCTATCAGAATTATTTTGAAGCCTGTGCATTTTTAACCTGTCGGAATCTTCCCGGTGCATCCTAAATTGCCTGTAAGACAGTTGTTGGCCTGATAGCAGCAATTACAGTGCGCATATATAGCAAAAGCGATAACCGTTAGCTCGAATACGAGGTGTAACTGATATCCGATAGCTCAGATATGGGAGCTTAATCGGATAACCCGAATTTAGCGCTAAACAGATAATAGGCCGCTCGTATATGCAACTGAAGCTAAATGCCAATAAGGGATCCAATCCGAGCATCAAACTCATTTTGTGGCAGAGATGATAGACCGCTGATAACCTCTTTGGGGAGGAGTCCGGTCTTGATACTCTTTTCGATGTTTGCAATCCTGCGAGCGTTCCATGCCTGCTGTATTGCTCCGGCATCTCACTTAGCGTGGCGTTCGATAGCGATTTCCTGCGGCGTTTTCCTGTTTAATCCGAAGAGTTTTTGGAACTTTGCATCGGTAATTGACCCAGCCTCTTGTGAGGTATGGCTTGTACCCCGACTCCGGGAGACTGACTCATTGTGGAAGTCTTCCGGTTTTATTTTGAATCCACCGGATAGGATCTGCACTCTTGTATATACAGATTCACTATTTCCTTTTAGGTGACATATCTCCTCCACAACCGACTATAACCGATTAACCTGGTATTAGCTGGATAGATCGCATTCGTCGGAGCGAAAGGGCATGAAGAGGGTGCGGAGCGTAAGGGCATGAAGACGGTGTGAATCAAGAAGAGGGTGTGAATGAATACTGTCAGCCATTCACCTGCCGCAATCCTACATCGACCGTCATGCACAAAAGCCTTGCAGAGGCTATGCCCCGGCAAGGTCTGTGCGTGGGGCCTGTAGAAAGTCGGCGCCCGGTCAATATCGGCTGATTACTGCTCTGCCTGACGAAGCTGCTGCACGTAGATAGCCTTGGCCATCTTCTTGCGGTTGGTCACGCTCGGCTTCTGGAATGCCTGACGGCTTCTCAACTCTTTGATTACGCCGGTTTTCTCGAATTTGCGCTTGAATTTTTTGAGTGCGCGTTCAATGTTTTCGCCTTCTTTTACGGGTACAATTATCATTATTTCTTGTCTTTTTGTTGTTATTTCTTTAATTATCGTTGCGCTTTGACAGTTCGGCTCTCTGAGCTTATACTGTTTGAGCGGTGCAAAATTACATAATAAACTCCTAATTGCAAAATTTTCGCGTCGTTTTTAACAAAAATTCTGCATTTTTTAGCGCTCGCCCTCTTCCGGCTCGTGTCCGAAATCGTACCATTTGGAGTACATGAGATAGTTTTTGGCTATCTTGATGTTCATCTCTTTGGCCTTTTCCGGCTCTACCATCTTCACGAATTTTGCCGGTGCGCCGGCCCACATTTCGTGTGCACCTATCTTCGTGCGGCTTAACACCACTGAGCCTGCTGCTACCAGTGCGCCTTCGCCCACTTCGGCATCATCCATTACTATCGAGCCCATGCCGATCAGGGCATAGTCCCGGATTTTGGCCCCGTGTATGACCACGTTGTGGCCGATGGAGACGTCGTTGCCTATTTCTATTGTGGATTTCTTATATAAGGTGTGAAGCACGCTGCCGTCCTGGATGTTGACGCGATTGCCGATGCGTATGCTGTTGACGTCGCCGCGTAGTACTGCATTATACCATACGCTGCAGTCGTCTCCCATAACTACGTCTCCTACCACTACCGCTGTCTCTGCGAGGAAGCAATTCTTTCCGATTTTGGGGGTGAACCCAAGTAAAGGTCTTACTACTGCCATTTCTTATTTTATATTGTGTGAAATGAAGGTAAGCAAGTGAGAAGGCCTCTGTGGGATTCTCACTTGCTTACGTCTTACTGCTTATCTTGAGAGAGGACGGGTTTTCTCTTTAAGCCATTCCTGCTCTTCGGGGGTCAGGAGGGGGGTGAGGCGGTTGCGCACTTCCTCGTGATAGTTGTTGAGCCAGCTGATTTCATCATCTGTCATGATGGCGGTCTCGAAGAGTTTCAGATCGAAGGGGAAGAGGGTCAGATTCTTGAAGTGGAAGAATCGGCCGAATTCTGTCTGCAGGGCAGGCTCGGTGATGATGAGGTTCTCGCAGCGGATGCCAAAGCGACCTTCATAATAAATGCCGGGCTCGTCGCTGCATACCATTCCGGGTTCAAGGGGGGTGGGATTGGCATTTAGTCGGATGCTCTGCGGGCCTTCGTGGCAGTTGATGAAGAATCCTACGCCGTGGCCTGTGCCGTGATAATAGGCTTTCCCTTCGGCCCAAAGAAACTGGCGGGCCAGAACGTCAAGCTGGTGGCCGGTGGTGCCTTCGGGGAAGACGGCTTTTGCGAGTGCGATGTGGCCTTTCATGACGAGGGTGAAGTCATGTTTCTCTTCTGCCGTGGGCTCCCCGAGGGCAACGGTGCGCGTGATGTCTGTGGTGCCGTATGTGTACTGGCCGCCTGAGTCTACGAGGAGCAGGCCGTTGCCTTCGATGGTGACATCTGTCTCTTCTGTGGCTTCATAGTGCACGATTGCGCCGTGAGCGTTCCATCCCAGGATAGGAGCGAAGCTCTCATCGACGCAGCTCGGGTCGGCCAGGCGGAAGGCGCGGAGTCGTTTGCCGAGTTCTACTTCGGTGAGCTTGCCGGTAGGATACTCTTTCTCTACCATCATGAAGAAGCGGGTGAGAGCCACGCCATCCTTTTCCATGGCTGTCTCCCAGTTTTTGAGCTGAGTGGCGTTCTTCAGGCTCTTGAGCTTGGCTATGCCGCTGCCGCCGAAGACGGGTGTGCATCCTAATTTGTCGTACATCCCGCGTGACGTTTTGGCCGGATCCATGAGTAGTCTGGTCTCTTTGGGAAGCTCTGCCACAAAGTCAAGAACGCTCATATAGGGGCGTATCTCGATGTTGTATTTCTTTAGGTGGGCTGCCACTTCAGCGGTCATCTTTTCCGGGTCTACGAAGAGTACTCGCTGTGAGTCTGAGAGATAGAGGTAGGAAACAAAGACGGGTGAGAAGCTGATGTCGTTGGCCGTGCGCACGTTTGTCACCCATGCTATATCGTCAAGAGCCGAGAGCATGACGGCGTTGGCGAGCTCGCTCTTCACCTCGGCGAGCACGCGGCTCACTTTGCTGTCTACGCTTTCGCCGGCTATCTCTTCATCGTGCACGAAGAGCTTGTTCATGGGGCGTGAGGGGCGCTCCTTATAGATATAGTCAAACTGGGGGAAATTGTCGTCAAGCTTGATGCCGTTGTCGTTGAGCTCCTGCTCCAGACGCTGGGCCAGCGAGATGGAGAAGGTCATGCCGTCAATGCCGACTGTCTGGCCGGCATTGAGGTGCTCGGTCACCCAGTCGATGAGGTTGACTGCCTCCGGCCCATCCTCTTTCATCATCTTGAAACCGGTGTCTTTGAGCTGTTCTTCGGCTTGGATGAAATAGCGGGAATCGGTCCAGCAGTAAGCCTCGTCCTGAAGGATGACGGCGGTGCCATTCGTGCCGTTGCCGGACTCAAACCCGGTGAGCCATTCGCGTCCGCGCCAGTGGTGTGCGGGGATTTCGCTCTGGTGAGGGTCGGTGCCGGTGATGATGCAGGCATCGATCCCTTTATCTTTCATTACCTTACGGAGCTCCGTTAAGTAGTCGAAATTCTTTTTCATGTTTGTATTGTTGATTTGTTGTTTGCATGGGTTAAGGAGTGTTTCTCTCCTTCTCTTCGCACAAAATTAACAAAAAATTTCCAATCCTGCCATCCCTGTCTTATTCTTTTTTGCGCCTCGTATGCCTTTTTTCGATTTTATCGTTTGCAGCTATGGCTGAATTTGATTAATTTTGCACTGTTTTTATAAAAGTGAGCAATGTTTGCTCCTCTCCCAACCATTTTTTTTGTCATGGCCAAGCACATCAATGTCATCCTCTTCGACGCCGAGGATACTCACAATAATCTCCTGCCACTCTCTTTCACTCGTCCCGTATCCGATTTCCGGGTAGGCATAGTGACTATCCGCGAAAAGTGGGAAGCGATGATGCCGGGCTGCTATTCGGCATTGCCCGTAGAGTATCTCAGAGAAAAGTTTGCCCCTCTGTATGATGACGATTCCATCTTCGTGGAGGGCGCCGTGCTCCCCACTCCCTCACTGGTAGAGGCTGTGTCCGGCCTCGGTCATGGACAGGCATTGGTGAAGGAGGGTAGAGTCATTGCTGCGCGTGGGGCGCGTCAGGATTTCGAAAAAGGGGAATTTTCAGAAATTGAATATGGCGGCGATGTGAAGGCTGTGCGTTTCCCCTTTGATGTTTTCCTGATGAATGGCGAGGCTATTTGTGACGACTATGTCCGTCTGGTCGCCGGGCGGGAATCGCAGCCCCTCCCTCCCCACTGTACGCTTATTGGTGATCCTCTTCTTGAGGATGGCACCCCCTCGCTTTTTATCGAAGAGGGTTCCGTTCTTCTCGGTTGTAGCATAAATGTCACCGGTGGCCCGGTATATATCGGGCGTGACGCCGTAGTGATGGAGGGCGCAGCCTTGCGTGGCCCCCTTGCGGTCTGCGATAACGCTAAGGTGAGGATGGGCGCAAAGGTGTATGGCGCTTCCACGTTCGGTCCCTACTGTAAAGTGGGTGGCGAAGTGGATAATGTCGTTCTCTTCGCATATTCCAATAAGGCGCATGATGGATATCTTGGAAACGCCGTGATAGGGGAGTGGTGTAATATAGGTGCAGGCGTGAATGCTTCAAATCTCAAAAATGACTATTCCAAGGTGCGTGTATGGAATTATCCCACGCACTCCTTCATGAGAACAGATTTGCAATTCTGCGGACTCATCATGGCCGACCACTCTAAGGCCGGAATTAATTGTATGTTTAACACCGCGACTGTTCTCGGAGTAGGGGTCAATATTCATGGGGCGGGATTTCCCCGCACGTTCATTCCAAGTTTTCTGGAGGGCTCTCCCGTGGCCGGCATGAAGGATGTGCCCCTTAAGAAGTTCTATCAGATAGCGGAACGTGTGATGTCAAGGCGGGATATAACCCTCACCGACCTCGACAAACGTATCTATGAGCGAATCTTTGAAATAGCCTCCTCCTACAAATAAGAAAAAATTACTACTGAGATTAGGTGTTTATAATGATAGGATGAGCATCCGCAAGCTCAATTCTCGCGGTCTGATGTCAAAAAAATGCGGAAAAATTTGCATAACAGCCTAAAAAATAGTAACTTTGCACTGCCTTAAAAGCAAAAGTAAGGCGAAAAGTACCCCTATGTGTCTGTCTGATAGACGCTTAGGTGTTGCTTTTCGGCGTGCTTAAAGCTTTATTTTGGCTCTGGAAATATGTCGGTTTCCCTCCCGGAGTGTCCTTTGGGGACGAGTGTTTCGGAAATTGACGGCTTGAAAAGAACTTACATACACAAATAAATAAAAACAAGTACTAAGAATGCCTACTATTCAGCAATTAGTAAGAAAAGGACGCGTCGCTCTCAAGGAAAAGAGCAAATCTCCTGCTCTTGATTCCTGCCCCCAGCGTCGTGGCGTTTGTGTCAGAGTGTATACCACCACCCCCAAAAAGCCTAACTCGGCTATGCGTAAGGTGGCTCGTGTGAGACTTACCAATGGTAAGGAGGTCAACTCCTATATCCCCGGTGAGGGTCACAACCTTCAGGAGCACTCTATCGTTATGGTGCGCGGCGGTCGTGTAAAAGACCTCCCCGGTGTGCGCTACCACATCGTTCGCGGTACACTTGACACCGCAGGCGTGCAGGGTCGCACTCAGCGTCGCTCCAAATATGGTGCAAAACGTCCTAAAGCGGCTAAAAAGTAACAAATCTTTTTCTTACAATGGGGCTCGCCCCTGAAATCATCAACTAAGTTTTTGATTTTCTGATTGCTAAAGATGTCGTGGAGTCTGACTCCCGCCGACACAATGGTTGAGTAAACTTCCGCGCTCCCGCGCTCTTTCTCAGCGCCACGCAGAGGTTGAAGATTCCAGAAGCAGCCAAAACAAAAACGTTAAACTAACTCAAATGAGAAAAGCAAAGCCTAAGAAAAGGGTGATCCTTCCGGATCCTGTTTTTCATGACGTCAGAGTGACTAAATTCGTAAATCACCTGATGTATGACGGTAAAAAGAATACCGCCTACACTATCTTCTATTCGGCTCTTGAGACTGTAAAAAACAAACTCCCCAACGAGGAGAAAACCGCTCTCGAAATCTGGAAAAAGGCGCTCGAGAACGTTACTCCCCAGGTGGAGGTGAAGTCTCGCCGTGTGGGTGGCGCCACTTTCCAGGTGCCCACCGAGATTCGTGCTGACCGCAAGGAATCTATTTCCATGAAAAATCTTATCATCTTCGCTCGCAAGCGCGGCGGAAAGACTATGGCTGACAAACTCGCAGCTGAAATCGTCGACGCCTACAACGACCAGGGTGGTGCTTTCAAACGTAAAGAGGATATGCACCGCATGGCCGAGGCTAACCGCGCTTTCGCTCACTTCAGATTTTAAGGACTCTTGAGAAATGGCTAAACACGACGATCTTAAACTTACTCGCAATATCGGTATCATGGCTCACATCGATGCCGGTAAGACCACTACTTCCGAGCGTATCCTCTTCTACACCGGTCTGACTCACAAAATCGGTGAGGTGCATGATGGCGCTGCCACCATGGACTGGATGGAGCAGGAGCAGGAGCGTGGTATCACTATTACCTCTGCCGCTACCACCACTTTTTGGAACTATGACGGCAAGAAGTATAAAATGAACCTTATCGACACCCCGGGACACGTCGACTTTACTGTCGAAGTGGAGCGCTCGCTCCGCGTCCTTGATGGCGCTGTCGCTACATTCTGCGCCGTCGGCGGCGTAGAGCCTCAGTCTGAGACCGTTTGGCGTCAGGCTGACAAATATAACGTGCCCCGTATCGGTTACGTCAATAAGATGGACCGCTCCGGTGCTAACTTCTTTGAGGTGGTTCGCCAGGTGCGCGAAGTGCTCGGTGCCAACCCCCTCCCCATTCAGATACCTATCGGCGCTGAGGAAACTTTCAAGGGTGTCGTAGACCTTATCACCATGAAGGCTATCTTCTGGCATGATGAGACTATGGGTGCTGAATATACTGTTGAAGAAATTCCCGCTAACCTCGTAGAGGAGGCTGAGGAGTGGCGCGACAAAATGCTTGAGACTATCGCCGAATTCGACGAAGACCTCATGGCTAAGTATTTCGATGATCCCGCTACTATCACTGAAGAGGAGATCCGTAAGGCTATCCGTACAGCTACTCTCGCCATGGAGATCAACCCCATGATCTGCGGCTCTTCTTTCAAAAATAAGGGTGTTCAGACTCTGCTTGACGCTGTCTGCGCTTACCTCCCCTCTCCTGAGGATGCAGGTGCCGTGGAAGGTCACGCTGTCGGTGATCCCGATACTATCCTCACCCGCGAACCCAGCAGCGACGCTCCCATGTGTGCCCTCGCATTCAAGATTGCTACTGACCCCTATGTAGGCCGTCTCTGCTTCTTCCGCGTTTATTCCGGCGATGTGGCTGCCGGAAGCTATGTGCTCAACAGCCGCTCCGGAAAGAAAGAGCGTATCT
The DNA here is from genome assembly GCA_014800685.1 of Bacteroidales bacterium. Taxonomy (GTDB): domain Bacteria; phylum Bacteroidota; class Bacteroidia; order Bacteroidales; family Muribaculaceae; genus Lepagella. Next base: position 43,168 of record JAAVFQ010000021.1, on the reverse strand, counting down.
CTCGCCTCTTCCAGATGCACTCAAATAAGCAGAATCCTAAAGAATTCATCGGCTGTGGAGATATCGGTGCCGGTGTGGGCTTCAAGGACATTCGCACCGGCGACACCCTCTGTGCTGAGGATGCTCCCATCGTGCTCGAGTCTATGGAATTCCCCGATCCCGTTATCGGTATCGCTGTTGAACCCAAAACTCAGAAAGACCTCGATAAGCTCGGCGTCGGCCTTCAGAAACTTGCTGAAGAAGACCCCACTTTCCGTGTGGAAACCAACGAAGAGACCGGCCAGACCGTTATCTCCGGTATGGGTGAGCTTCACCTCGACATCATCATCGACCGTCTCCGTCGTGAGTTTAAGGTAGAGTGTAATCAGGGTCGTCCTCAGGTTACTTACAAGGAGGCTATCACTCAGCCCGTAGAGCTTCGTGAAGTCTTCAAGAAGCAGACCGGTGGTCGTGGTAAGTTCGCTGACATCATTGTCCGCATCGAGCCCGCTGATGAGGATTTCGACGGCACACTCCAGTTTATCGACGAGGTTAAGGGTGGTAACGTCCCCAAAGAATATATCCCCTCTGTTCAGAAGGGCTTCCAGACCGCTATGAAGAATGGCGTGCTCGCTGGCTATCCCGTTGAGCGTCTTAAAGTAACTCTTCTCGATGGTAGCTTCCACCCCGTCGACTCTGACCAGCTCTCATTCGAGCTCTGCGCTATCCAGGCGTTCAAGAAGGGTTCTGAAAAGGCAGGCCCCGTCCTCCTTGAGCCTATCATGAAGATAGAGGTCGTAACTCCTGAAGAGTCTATGGGTGACGTAATCGGCGACCTTAACAAGCGCCGCGGTCAGGTAGAAGGTATGGAGACCAGCCGTTCAGGTGCCCGCATCGTGAAGGCTAAGGCTCCCCTCGCTGAAATGTTCGGTTACGTGACTGCGCTCCGTACCATCACTTCAGGTCGTGCCACTTCAACTATGACCTTCAGCCACTACGCAGAAGTATCATCATCAATCGCCAAGAACGTTCTTTCCGAAGTTCAAGGTCGTGTAGATTTACTTAAATAATCATCACCAATCGTTATGAGCCAAAAAATCAGAATAAAACTGAAATCTTACGACCACAACCTCGTCGACAAGTCCGCCGAGAAGATCGTTAAGACCGTTAAATCAACCGGCGCCGTGGTCAGCGGTCCCATCCCCCTGCCCACCCATAAGCGCATTTTCACCGTTAACCGCTCCACCTTCGTCAACAAGAAGTCTCGCGAGCAGTTCGAACTCGCTTCTTATCAGCGTCTCATCGACATCTACAGCTCCACTTCAAAGACTGTAGACGCTCTGATGAAGCTCGAACTCCCCAGCGGTGTTGATGTTTCCATCAAAGTCTAAAGGACACAGGTCTTTAAAAGACCGCTCTAATTCAAACAAACTAACAAATTAAATATGGAGGGCGTGCGGCCCCCGTTCGCCCTCCCGCTTTTTAAATTTCAATAAGAAATGCCAGGATTATTAGGAAAGAAAATCGGAATGACATCCGTTTTCAGTGCCGACGGAAAGAATGTTCCGTGCACTGTTATCGAAGTAGGTCCTTGCGTAGTCACTCAGATCAAAACCCTTGAAAAAGACGGTTACGAGGCTGTTCAGGTTGGCTTCATCGACAAGAAAGAGAAGCACACCACTAAGCCTATGGCCGGTCACTTCAAGAAAGCCGGTGTGACTCCGCAGAGATACTTGGCCGAGTTCAAATCTTTCGAAACTGTCCCCGCTCTCGGAGATACTCTCACTGTAGAACTCTTCCAGGAAGGTGGTTTCGTAGATGTTGTTGGTACCAGCAAAGGTAAAGGTTTCCAGGGCGTAGTTAAGCGTCACGGTTTCGGCGGTGTGGGTCAGAAGACTCACGGTCAGCACAACCGTCTCCGCGCCCCCGGTTCTATCGGTGCCTGCTCGTATCCCGCTAAAGTGTTCAAGGGTCTTCGCATGGCCGGCCAGATGGGTAATGAGCGTGTTACCGTTCAGAACCTCCAGGTCATTAAAGTTCTCCCCGAGCACAATTTGTTAATGATTAAGGGCTCTATCCCCGGAGCCAAAGGTTCAATCGTTTCAGTCGAGAAATAATGGAAGTAGCAGTTTACAACATCAAAGGTGAAGACACCGGTCGCAAAATCACCCTCAACGATGAGGTCTTCGCTTGCGACCTCGAGAAAGGTAACGTAGAGCACACCGTTTACCTCGACGTGAAGCAGTATCTCGCTAATCAGCGTCAGGGTACTCACAAGAGCAAAGAGCGTAGCGAAGTTTCCGGTTCTACCCGCAAACTCGGTCGCCAAAAGGGCGGCGGCGGTGCACGTCGCGGTGATATCAATTCACCCCTGCTCCGCGGTGGTGGTACCGTCTTCGGTCCCAAGCCCCGCGACTATCGCTCTAAACTCAACAAGAAGATGAAAGCTATCGCGCGCCGTGCAGCTCTCACTTCTAAAGTAAATGACAAGGCTATATTCGTAGTGGAGAACTTCACTTTCGACGCTCCCAAGACCAAGGCTTACATCGACATGGCCAAGGGATTCAAGGTGGCCGACAAGAAAGTCCTTCTCGTTATGCCCGAAGTGGATCAGAAAGTCCTTCTCTCTGTGCGCAATGTCCCCAACGCGCTCATGCAGCAGGCTATCGATCTTAACGCATTTACTGTGCTTAACAATGACGCAATCATCCTGACGGAAGACAGCGTAGCTATCATTAACCAACTTTAATCCGGAAAACGAAATGGACATTCAGATCAAACCTATCGTTACCGAAAAGGCTAACGCTTATAGCGAAAAGTTGAACCGCTACACCTTCGCCGTTTCTCCCGATGCCAACAAATTCCAGATCAAGGACATCGTAGAGAAACTCTACAACGTGCGCGTCGTGAAAGTGAACACCGCTGACTATGCCGGCAAACGCAAACAGCGTTGGACCAAATCAGGCCTGCTCCGCGGCAAGAAACCCGCTTTCAAAAAGGCTTACGTAACTGTAGCCGAAGGACAGAAGATTGACTATTACAGCAACATCTAAACCAAAATGGCAGTAAGAAAATTTAAGCCCACCACTCCGGGCCAAAGACACAAGATTATTGGTGTATTCAAGAATGAGATTTCAACTGCTAAGAACCCTTTCGACGGCAAAGCTGAAGAGGGCTCTAAAATAAAAGTCTCTAAAATCACACCAGAAAAGTCTCTTACAGTCGGCAAGCGCTCCACCGGCGGTCGTAACACCCAGGGCGCTCTCTCCACTCGCTATCGTGGGGGCGGCCATAAGAGAAAATTGCGTCTCATCGACTTCAAGCGCAATTTCGACGGCGTGCCCGCTGTCGTTAAGACCATTGAGTATGACCCTAACCGTTCCGCTCGTATCGCTCTGCTTTACTACAAGGATGGTTCTAAGGCTTACATCATCGCTCCCAACGGCCTCCAGGTAGGCCAGATCGTGGAGAGCGGTCCGGACGCAGCTCCCGAAGTCGGTAACGCTCTCCCCCTTGCTAAAATTCCTGTCGGTACCCTTATCCATTGTATCGAACTCCGTCCCGGTCAGGGAGCCTCTATGGCTCGCTCTGCCGGTACCTTCGCTCAGCTCACTTCTCGCGAAGGTAACTATGCGATTATCAAATTGCCTTCCGGGGAAACCCGCAAGGTGCTTCTCACTTGCCGCGCTACAGTCGGCGTCGTAGGAAACTCCGAGCACTCACTTGAGCAGTCAGGTAAAGCCGGACGCTCTCGCTGGCTCGGCCGTCGCCCTCACAACCGTGGTGTCGTTATGAACCCTGTCGATCACCCCATGGGTGGTGGTGAAGGTCGTCAGTCCGGTGGTCATCCCCGTTCTCGTACCGGCCTTTATGCTAAGGGTCTCAAGACTCGCTCACCCAAGAAGCACTCTTCTAAGTACATCATTGAAAGAAGGAAAAAGTAAATTTGATTATCTAAGACAATTATGAGTCGTTCACTTAAAAAAGGACCCTTTATCAGCGTCAAGTTAGAGAAGAAAGTCGCTGCCATGGAGGAATCCGGCAAAAAAGCCGTAATCAAAACATGGTCTCGCGCATCTATGATCTCTCCCGACTTTGTCGGTCATACTTTCGCTGTGCATAACGGTAATAAGTTTATCCCCGTTTATGTCACCGAGAATATGGTAGGTCATAAACTTGGCGAGTTTGCCCCCACCCGCACATTCCGCGGACACGCCGGCAACAAGAAGAAATAAAAAGGCCCGATTTTCACACCAGAATTAAAAAGACTACAATACAATGGGTTTAAGAAAAAGACAGGCTGCTGACGCCATAAAAGACGCCAGAAAGTCAGAATACTTCGCTAAACTCCGCAATGTCCCCTCGTCTCCCAGAAAAATGAGACTCGTTGTGGATCTTATACGCGGTCAGGAAGTCTTCAAGGCTCTCGGCATCCTCAAATTCTCTAATAAAGAAGCTGCCGTTAAGGTGGAAAAACTTCTCCGTTCGGCTATCGCCAACTGGGAACAGAAAAATGAACGCAAGGCTGAGGCCGGTGAGCTCTATGTCTCTACCGTTTTCGTAGACTGCGCTCCCATGCTCAAGCGTCTCCGCCCCGCGCCCCAGGGCCGTGGTTATAGAATCCGCAAACGTTCTAACCATGTCACCCTTTTCGTCGATACTATTAACAAAGAAAATGCTTAATCAAGATGGGACAGAAAGTTAATCCTATAGCAAACCGTCTCGGCGTAATCCGTGGATGGGATTCAAACTGGTACGGCGGCAAAAAGTACGGTGAGACTCTTCTCGAAGACCACAAAATCCGTAAATATCTCCGCACCCGTCTTGCCAAGGCAAGTGTTTCTCGTATCATTATCGAGCGTACTCTCAAAATGGTGACCGTCACCATCTGCACCGCTCGCCCCGGTCTTATCATCGGTAAGAATGGTAAGGATGTGGACGCTCTTAAAGAGCAGCTCAAGAAGCTCACCGACAAGGACGTTCAGATCAATATTCATGAAATCAAGCGTCCCGAGCTTGATGCTGAAATCGTAGCTGCCAACGTGGCTCGCCAGATCGAAGGCAAGATGGCTTATCGCCGTGCTGTCAAGATGGCCGTGCAGAACACTATGCGTGCAGGTGCTGAAGGCGTTAAGATTCAGGTAAGCGGTCGTCTCAACGGCGCCGAAATGGCCCGCTCAGAGATGTTCAAGGAGGGTCGTACTCCTCTGCACACTCTTCGTGCCGATATCGACTACGCTCTCGTTGAGGCTCTCACCAAGGTCGGCATCGTAGGCGTGAAGGTATGGATTTGTCGTGGTGAAGTCTATGGCAAGAAGGAGCTTACTCCTATCTATACTCCCACTCACGGCCAGCGCGACAACAATCGCCCCCGTGGCGAACGTCGTTCCGGCGGTTTCCGCAAAAAGAATAATAACCGTTAATTTTTCGCTCTGAAATGTTACAGCCTAAGAAGACAAAATATCGCCGCTCGCAAAAGGGCCGCATGAAGGGCGAGGCCCAGCGTGGCAACCAGCTCGCGTTCGGTTCTTTCGGTATTAAGACTCTCGAACCTAAGTGGATCACCGGCCGCCAGATAGAAGCCGCTCGTATCGCCGTTACGCGCTACATGCAGCGTCAAGGTCAGATTTGGATCCGTATTTTCCCTGACAAGCCTATCACCAAGAAGCCCGCTGAGGTGCGAATGGGTAAAGGTAAAGGTAACCCCGAAGGCTTCGTGGCGCCTGTTACTCCCGGACGTATCCTTATCGAAGTGGAAGGTGTTCCCTTTGACGTGGCTAAAGAGGCTCTCCGCCTCGCTGCTCAGAAGCTTCCTGTTATCACGAAGTTTGTTGTGCGCCGTGACTATGACCCCAACCAGAACGTTTAATTACTTCTGTGCATAAAATATTAGAGGGTGTGTCAAATGAAAATTTGACGCACCCTCTAAGGTTTATAAAGATAAGTGATATAAAACGCATAGCGTATCATTCCGGAAAATGTCGTCCTGAAAAATCAGGACTGCATTTCTCAGACGGATACAAATTATCAAGTGAAAAGCCGGGTGCTCCAACGATGGTTTGATAGAAACTTCATGATTGGCATGCAGGATATGACAATTTTCAGAGGCCGACGCAGAATAGATTCAATGTGTGTAGGTGTAGAAAATGTTATTTTTCAATAAAATGCTGAAAATTAAGTTGAAAACCTTGCGTATGTTGGAATATTTTATTAATTTTGCATCCGGTTTGTGGACTATAAAGTCGCTTTTAAGCTAAATATCTGTCTGCCAGCGTTTTCGATTTGGCGGGTAGTTGGGCTGAAGGGCAGCTTGTAGTCTATGGCTGCCGGGGCGACAGCTTCGGAAAAGGAAAAATAACGAATTATTAACATGAAAAAGGAAGAAATCAAGGAATTAAGCATTCCCGAACTCAAGGCTTCTATCGAGGCCGCCGAGAAGGCTTATCGTGAATTGAAAGTAACGCACGCGATCTCTCCCGTGGATAATCCCGCTAAGATCACACGTGATCGTCGCGAGATTGCCCGCATGAAGACTGTGTTGCGTCAGAAGGAACTCGCCGCCAAGGCTGAAGCTCCTGCTGCAAACTAATCCCTAAAGTATTTGAGAAAAATGGAAGAGAAAAGACATTTGAGAAAAGAAAGAATAGGGGTTGTCTCAAGCAACAAGTGCGACAAGACTATCACTGTCGAAATCAAGTGGAAGGAGAAGCACCCTATCTATGGTAAATTCGTCAACAAGACGAAGAAATATCACGCTCATGATGAGAATAATGAGTGTTCAGTAGGCGACACCGTGCGCCTTATGGAGACTCGTCCTCTGAGCAAGACCAAGAGATGGAGACTTGTAGAAATCATCGAAAAAGTTAAGTAATCATGATACAGAGTGAATCCAGATTGACAGTAGCCGACAATAGTGGTGCAAAAGAGGCTCTCTGCATCCATGTGCTTGGCGGAACAGGACGTCGTTACGCATCTGTGGGCGACGTAATTGTAGTGACAGTAAAAAGCACTATTCCTTCATCAGACGTGAAGAAGGGTACAGTCTCCAAGGCTGTAGTGGTGCGCACCAAAAAGGAAATCCGTCGTCCCGACGGAAGCTACATCCGTTTTGATGATAACGCATGCGTGCTTCTTAATAATGCCGGTGAATTGCGCGGCACACGTATCTTCGGCCCCGTAGCCCGTGAGCTCCGTGCCTCTAACATGAAGATCGTTTCGCTCGCTCCCGAAGTTCTTTAACACTTAAATTCGACTATCAATGGCAAAATTGCATATAAAGAAAGGCGATACCGTATATGTGAACTCCGGTGATGATAAAGGCAAGACCGGTCGCGTTCTCGAGGTATTCCCCAAAAAATCACGCGCTATCGTCGAGGGTGTGAATATCGTCAGCAAGAGCACCAAGCCCACTGCCAAATATCCCCAGGGTGGCATCGTGAAAATTGAAGCGCCTGTACATATCTCTAATCTCAATCCGCTCGACCCGAAGACCGGCAAGCCCACACGTGTAGGTCGTCAGCGCAACGAGGCAGGCAAATTGGTTCGTATTTCTAAAAAATCAGGAGAGGAGATTAAGTAATGGCAACAACCCTTAGCAAAGAATACAAGGAAAAGATCGTCCCCGAACTGCAGAAGGAGTTCAACTACTCTACCGTAATGCAGGTTCCCAAACTCGAGAAGATTGTAATCAATCAGGGTCTCGGTGCCGCTACTCAGGATAAGAAGCTTATTGAGACCGCTCTTAATGAGCTCACAGCCATCACCGGCCAGAAAGCAGTGCCCACACTCTCCAGAAAGGATATCTCTAACTTCAAGCTTCGTAAGAAGATGCCCATCGGCGCGATGGTGACTCTGCGTAGAGATAAGATGTATGAGTTCCTTGAGAGACTCGTGCGCGTGGCTCTGCCCCGTATCCGTGACTTCAAGGGTATCAACTCTAAGCTCGATGGACGTGGCAACTACACTCTCGGCATTACCGAGCAGATTATATTCCCCGAAATCAACATCGACAACGTGCCCAAACTTCAGGGTATGAACATTACCTTCGTCACCTCAGCAAAGACCGACGAAGAGGGCTTCGCTCTGTTGAAGAAATTTGGTTTACCTTTCAAAAAGTAAAAGCAGACTATGGCAAAAGAATCAATGAAAGCGCGCGAAGTGAAGCGTCAGAGAATGGTTGCCAAATATGCAGCAAAGAAAGAGGCTCTCAAGAAAGCAGCCCTCGCAGATGCTGACGGCAATATAGACTATGAGGCTCTGACCAAACTTCAGAAGCTGCCCCGCAACGCCTCTAAAGTACGTCTTCACAACCGCTGCGAAATCACCGGTCGCCCCAAAGGATACATGCGCCAGTTTGGCATCAGCCGTATCCAGTTCCGTGAGATGGCCTCTGCAGGTCTTATCCCCGGCGTGAAAAAGGCAAGTTGGTAACAACGAAATATTAGCATTAGCGTGGCTCTTCATGAAGTTCACGCTAATGCAATTTTTATCCCCGACACTCAAAGCGACATCTCTGCTGCCTGAAAATTGAGGGTGGCGGAAATGTTAAAAACGGCTGAAATGCTTGCAAATCAATAAAATTTTTACTAATTTTGTTGACTGAAAGCAGTCGGCCCTTTGCTTAATGTCGGCAAAGTGCAGCAAATCAGGTGGTTGGATGCTTTTCGGTGTCCCAATCGCCATTGTTGCGAAGTGCCGGGTGCGGTGAATCAAAGTGTGAATTTTCGGTTTTTATCGCCTGCAATTCAGCACTGAGATTCAAACTTAAAAGAAATTAGTGAGTATTAAATATTGTTCAGAAATTCTGAATCAATTTAAACAACAAAACAATGACTGATCCAATAGCAGATTATTTGACCAGACTGCGAAACGCCATCCACGCGGGACACCGTGTGGTGGAAATTCCGTCTTCAAAAATGAAACGTGAGATCACCAAAATTCTCTTCGATCAGGGCTATATCCTGAACTACAAATTCGAAGAGGGTGAGACTCCGCAGGGCATCATCAAGATAGCTCTGAAGTATGACCCGATCGACAAGGTGAATGCCATCAAGAATCTTCATCGTGTGTCTCGTCCGGGTCTTCGTCAGTATACCGGATACAAAGACATGCCCCGCGTGCTCAATGGTCTCGGTATCGCCATCCTGTCCACTTCACAGGGCGTAATGACCAATAAGGAAGCCAAAGAGCGTAAGATCGGCGGTGAAGTATTATGCTACGTTTACTAATCGGGAGGAAAAATTATGTCAAGAATAGGTAAAGCACCCATCGCGATTCCTGCCGGCGTAACGGTACAGGTCAAAGATAATGTAGTGACTGTAAAGGGCCCCAAGGGCGAACTGTCACAGGAAATCAATCCGGATATCAATGTAGCTGAAGAGGACGGACATATCATCGTCACCCGTCCTGATGATGCACGCGAGCATCGCGCTATGCATGGTCTCTATCGCGCGCTTATCCACAACATGGTAGTGGGCGTGAGCGAAGGCTACAAGAAAGAGATGGAACTCGTCGGTGTCGGCTATCGTGCCACTGCCACCGGTCAGGTTCTCGAACTCTCACTGGGATACTCCCATGCCATCTATATCAAACTCCCCAAGGAGATAAAGGTAGAGGCAAAATCAGAGCGTAATAAAAACCCGCTTATCATCCTTGAGTCGGCAGACAAGCAGCTTCTTGGTCAGGTATGTGCCAAGATTCGCTCACTCCGCAAGCCGGAGCCCTACAAAGGCAAGGGTGTGAAGTTTGTTGGCGAGATTATTCGTCGCAAGTCGGGTAAGTCAGCTAATGCTAAATAATTGAATTAAGCGCATTATGATATCCAAGATAGCAAGAAGAAATAAGATTAAGACCCGCATCCGCGGCAAAGTGTCCGGCACCGCCGAACGTCCGCGTATGAGCGTCTTCCGCAGCAATAAGGGAATCTATGTACAGGTCATCGACGACCTGGCCGGACGCACTCTGTGCGCCGCTTCCTCCAAGGGCCTTGAAGGTGGCACCAAGACTGAGGTGTCCGCAAAAGTAGGCGAAGAAATTGCCAAGAAAGCCCTCGAAAAGGGTATTACAGAAGTGGTATTCGACCGTAACGGATATCTCTTCCACGGCAGAGTGAAATCACTGGCAGATGCAGCCCGCAAAGCAGGCCTCAAATTCTAATAGAAATTATGGCAAAGAGAAATAACCGAGTAAAATCGACCAACGACCTCGAACTTAAGGATCGTCTGGTAGCCATCAACCGCGTTACCAAAGTGACCAAGGGCGGTCGCACTTTCAGCTTCGCCGCGATAGTAGTGGTAGGTAACGAAGACGGTGTAATCGGCTGGGGCCTTGGCAAAGCGAACGAAGTGACCGCTGCCATCGCCAAAGGCGTAGAGTCAGCCAAGAAGAACCTTATCCGTGTGCCTATCCATAAGGGCACTATTCCCCACGAGCAGTCTGCTAAGTTTGGTGGTTCACGCATCATGCTGAAGCCTGCATCTGAGGGTACCGGAGTAAAAGCCGGTGGTGCAATGCGTGCTGTTCTCGAGACAGTAGGTATCACCGACGTGCTCGCAAAGTCAAAAGGCTCATCAAATCCTCACAACCTGGTGAAGGCCACAATCGCAGCGCTCGACGAGCTTCGTTCACCCGCTCAGGTGGCTCAGAACCGTGGTGTGAGTGTAGATAAAGTGTTTAACGGTAAATAATCAGAGACGATGGCAAAGATTCAGATAAAGCAGATAAAAAGCCGCATCAATGCGCCTGCCGTTCAGAAGCGCACTCTTGACGCCCTCGGGCTCAGAAAGATGAACCACACCGTAGTCAAGGAGGATACCCCCTCTATACTTGGCATGGTAAAGACGGTGCATCACCTCGTAGAAGTTACCAAACTTTAAATTAGCACTGACACAATGGAATTACATAATTTGAAGCCCGCAGAGGGAAGCAATAAGAAGAATAAGCGCGTAGGCCGCGGCCCCGGTTCCGGCTACGGTGGCACCTCAACCCGTGGTCATAAGGGTGCTAAATCACGCAGTGGTTATAAGCACAAGATAGGCTTCGAGGGTGGTCAGATGCCTCTCCAGCGCCGTGTCCCCAAATTCGGATTCAAGAATATCAACAGAGTAGAGTATAAGGCTGTCAACCTTGACACTCTTGAGGCTCTTGCTCAGGCCAAGAACGTAGCGCGCATTTCAGTAGCGGATTTGCGTGAGGCAGGTCTTGTGCCCAAGAAATGTCTTGTCAAGATTCTCGGCAACGGTGCCCTTACCAAGGCAATAGAAGTAGAAGCCGATGCTTTCTCCAAGAAGGCAGAAGAAGCCATCGCGGCAGCTGGTGGCAGCATCGTAAAAAAATAATAAACAATGGGATTTACACAGACAGTCAAAAATATCTGGAGCGTAGAGGATCTCCGTAAGCGCATCGGCATCACGCTGCTGCTGGTGATAATCTATCGTTTCGGATGCTACGTAGTTCTGCCGGGAATTAATCCCGACGATCTGCTGGCATTAAAGAATTTCACTTCCGACGGCTTGATGCAGTTGCTTGACATGTTTTCAGGCGGTGCATTCTCACAGGCCTCGATATTCGCCCTCGGTATCATGCCTTACATTACGGCATCTATCGTGATTCAGCTTTTGGGCATGGTGCTTCCATCATTCCAGAAGATGCAGAGAGAGGGTGAAAGCGGCCGCATGAAGCTAAATCAGTACACAAGATATCTGACAGTACTGATACTTGTGCTTCAGGGTCCCGCATATCTTATGAACCTCAAATATCAGGTTTCTGCAGCCGGTGGCCATGTCGAGATGGGATTCTGGACCGTCGTGTTCATGACTATTGTACTTGCAGCCGGGTCTATGTTCATCATGTGGCTCGGTGAGAGAATCGACCAGAAAGGTATCGGAAACGGTATTTCATTTATCATCCTTATAGGTATTATCGCGCGACTTCCTGAGGCATTCATTCAGGAGTTTACCGGCCGACTGATGAATTCAGCCGGTGGTGGATTGGTGATCTTCCTTGTGGAGATAGTGATTCTACTTGCAGTCATAGCCGGCGCAGTGCTTCTCGTGCAGGGAACGCGCAAGGTGCCTGTGCAGTATGCCAAGAGAATCGTGGGCAATCGTCAGTATGGCGGTGCTCGCCAGTACATCCCTCTGAAGGTAAACGCAGCGGGCGTGATGCCTATCATCTTCGCGCAGGCAATCATGTTCATTCCCGTCACACTTGCCGGCTTCAGCACCCGCACGGGTGGTTTCTTCGGAGCCATGACGGATATGTACGGATGGGTATATAACCTTGTATACTTCATCATGATTGTTGCCTTCACCTATTTCTACACAGCAATCACAGTGCGTCCGGCTCAGATGGCCGAAGATATGAAGCGCAACAATGGCTTCATTCCCGGCATCAAGCCCGGCAAGCCGACTATAGAATATCTTGACTCAATCATGTCGAGAATCACACTTCCCGGATCTATATTCCTCGGAATTGTGGCTATACTTCCGGCGATAGCGACTGTATGTGGTCTTAACCGCAGTTTTGCTTCCTTCTTCGGAGGCACTTCACTGCTGATTCTCGTAGGTGTTATTCTTGACACGCTCCGCATCATCGAAGGTCATCTTCTGATGCGTCATTACGATGGTCTTATGAAGGATGGTCGTATCAAGGGGCGTACAACAGGCAATAGCGCTTTCTAAGAATATATTCTAAACAGGCGGAATGATATACCTGAAAACAGCAGAGGAAATCGAGAAGATGCGGGCGGCCTGCGATCTGGTGAGCCGCACGCTGGGAGAGGTGGCCAAATGGGCTCGTCCCGGAGTAACCACTCTTCGTCTCGACTCTATAGCCCGTGAGTATATACTGGACAATGGCGGCACGCCCGCATGTTTAGGTTATCATGGATTTCCGGGCACACTGTGCATTGAGGTAAATGAGACCGTAGTGCATGGTTTTCCCTCTGACAGAGTGCTTGAGGAGGGCGACATAGTGGGCACGGACTGCGTAGTGGAGCTGAATGGTTTTCATGGCGACAGTTGCTATACGTTTCCTATAGGGGAGATAGCTCCGGAGGTGATGAGTCTTCTCAAGACTACGAAGGAGTCTCTTTATAAGGGAATAGAGGCAGCGAAAGCCGGAAAACGCGTAGGCGACATAGGAAATGCAGTGCAGACATATTGCGAACGCCGCAATTATAGCGTAGTTCGCGAAATGTGCGGACACGGCATAGGTCAGTCAATGCACGAGGATCCGGAAGTGCCGAATTACGGGCGTAGGGGTATTGGCCCCGTGCTTCGTGACGGTATGTGCATTGCCATAGAGCCGATGATCAATCTTGGAAGCAAGAACATCGTCATAGAGCGAGACGGCTGGCAGTGCAGAACAAAGGATCGTAAGCCTTCGGCACATTTTGAGCACACACTGCTCATCAATGGAGATGATCCGGAGGTGTTGACTACATTCCGTTATATAGAAGAAGTGCTTGGCAATCGGAGTATCTGATGCCACAAAAATCAGAAGAAAGAACATGGCAAAACAGGCTGCAATAGAACAAGACGGCGTAATCCTCGAAGCATTGTCAAACGCAATGTTTAAGGTAGAACTTGAGAATGGGCATGAGATAACAGCACATATCTCAGGGAAGATGAGGATGCACTATATCAAAATTCTTCCGGGCGACAGAGTAAGAGTGGAGATGTCACCTTACGATTTGAGCAAGGGAAGAATATCGTTCAGATATAAATAAAAAAAAGATACAAGACATGAAAGTTAGAGCATCGTTAAAGAAGCGTACGCCGGACAGCAAGATAGTTCGTCGTAAGGGCAGACTTTACGTAATAAACAAAAAGAATCCGAAATTTAAAACACGTCAGGGCTAATTAAGGGTCTTGCAAAAACGAATATAAATATATGGCAGTAAGAATCGTCGGCGTAGACCTTCCGCAGAATAAGCGCGGGGAGATTTCCTTGACGTACATATACGGAATCGGACGTAGCGCCGCCAAAACAATATTAGAGAAAGCGGGAGTAGACCGCGACATCAAGGTAAAGGACTGGACAGACGATCAGGCAGCAGCCGTTCGTGAGGTGATTCAGTCTGAGTATAAAGTAGAGGGTGATCTCCGCAGCGAGATTCAGCTCAACATCAAGCGTCTTATGGACATCGGCTGCTATCGTGGCATCCGTCACCGCATCGGACTTCCCGTTCGCGGACAGAGCACCAAGAACAACGCCCGCACCCGTAAAGGACGCAAGAAGACAGTTGCTAACAAGAAGAAAGCTACTAAATAAAATTAAAGTATGGCAAAAAAGACAGTCGCAGCAAAGAAGAGAAACGTCAAGGTTGACGCAATGGGTCAGCTTCACGTACACTCATCTTTCAACAACATCATCGTATGCCTTGCCAACAGTGAAGGTCAGGTTATCTCCTGGTCAAGCGCCGGCAAGATGGGCTTCCGTGGTTCAAAGAAGAACACGCCCTACGCAGCGCAGATGGCAGCCCAGGATTGCGCTAAAGTGGCGTATGATCTTGGACTCCGTAAGGTAAAGGCTTACGTAAAGGGACCGGGTAACGGCCGTGAGAGTGCAATCCGTACGGTGCATGGCGCCGGCATCGAAGTAGTGGAGATCGTAGACGTAACTCCGCTTCCTCACAACGGATGTCGTCCTCCTAAGCGTAGAAGAGTATAATCAGAGCGTAAAAGAGGAATAGAAGAACAAACAAGTCGGCAGAGACGTGCTCTGAATGCGAATAGACTGTCACAGTAAGCTTTTCTCTCGACAGTCGCGGCTGCGCTAAGGAGTGACGTAAGGCCACACTTAAAAATAGAACCGACAAAATGGCAAGATACACAGGTCCGAAAACAAAAATCGCCCGCAAATTCGGCGAGGCAATCTATGGTGAGGATAAAGTCCTGGCGAAGAAGAACTATCCGCCCGGACAGCATGGTCAGAATCGTCGTCGCAAGACTTCGGAGTATGGCATGCAGTTGAAGGAGAAGCAGAAAGCCAAATATACCTACGGCGTACTTGAGCGTCAGTTCCGCAATCTTTTCGAGAAGGCGGCCCGCACCAAGGGCATTACCGGTGAGGTGCTTCTTCAGCTTCTTGAGAGCCGTCTTGACAACGTTGTATATCGTCTTGGTCTGGCACCGAGCCGTCCTGCAGCGCGTCAGATCGTGCTTCACAAGCATATCACCGTAAACGGAAAGGTGGTAAATATTCCGTCTTATCAGGTAAAGCCCGGCGATGTTGTAGCTGTTCGTGAGAAGTCTAAGTCACTTGAGGTGATAGCAGACTGCCTCGCAGGTTTCAACCACAGCAAGTATCCCTGGATAGAGTGGGAGGAGAGCATCAAGGGAGGAAAATTCCTTCACACCCCCGTACGTGCTGACATTCCCGAGAATATCAAGGAGCAGCTGATCGTCGAGTTGTATTCTAAATAATAAAGAGTAAACCCATGCCAATATTAGCATTTCAAAAGCCCGACAAAGTGGTTATGCTCGAGTCGGACGACAAGTTCGGAAAATTCGAGTTTCGTCCGCTTGAGCCCGGCTATGGATTGACCGTAGGCCACGCGCTGCGTCGCATATTATTGTCCTCACTTGGGGGCTATGCCATCAATAGCATAAAGATCGATGGAGTGGCACACGAACTTGACACGATACCCGGGGTCAAGGAGGATGTGACCAACATAATCCTTAATCTGAAGCAGGTAAGATTCAAGCAGACTGCAGAGGGCATAGATGAGGAGAAAGCCATAGTCAATGTATCGGGCACTGATGTGTTCAAGGCTGGCGATCTGGGTAAAGTGCTTTCGGGTTTTGAGGTTCTGAATCCTGAGTTGGTCATCTGCAATTTGGATCCTGACTCAAGCTTCCAGATGGAATTTACGGTGAATCATGGCCGCGGGTGGGTACCGGCGGATGAGAATCGTGAGCTGATCGGAAGTGCAGACCCGAACGTAATAGCAATTGACTCTATCTACACTCCGATAAAGAACGTGAAATACACGGTGGATAACTTCCGTGTAGAGCAGAAAACGGACTATGAGAAGCTGACGATAGAAGTGACCACAGACGGGTCAATAGATCCGAAAGAGGCACTGAAGGAGGCAGCGAAGATACTTATCCAGCACTTTGTGATGTTCTCTGACGACAAGATTACTCAGGAGGTGGACACCACGGAGGATGGAGATGAGTTTGATGAAGAAGTGCTTCACATGCGTCAACTTCTGAAGACCAAGCTTTCAGACATGGGTCTCTCTGTTCGTGCGTTGAATTGCCTCAAGAGCGCAGAAGTAGAGACACTTGGCGAGCTTGTGGCCTTCAATAAGAATGACCTGCTCAGATTCCGTAACTTTGGTCGGAAGTCGCTCACTGAGTTGGATGAGATATTGGCAAAGAACAATCTCTCATTCGGGATGGACATATCACGTTTTAAATTAGACAAAGACTAACAAGAGATGAGACATAATAAGAAATTCAACCACCTTGGCCGTAAGAAGGCACATCGTGACGCCCTTCTGATGAACCAGTGCATCTCGCTGATTCTTCACAAGCGTATCACGACTACGCTGGCGAAGGCAAAGGCCCTGAGAATGTATGCAGAGCCTCTGATCACCCGTGCGAAGAAGGATGATATGCAGAATCGTCGCCTCGTATTCAGCTATCTTCAGAACAAGGAGGCAGTCAAGGAACTTTTCGGCCCAGTAGCTGAGAAGGTCGGAGATCGCCCCGGAGGTTACACTCGCATTCTGAAGACCGGTCACCGTCTGGGTGATAATGCCGAAATGTGTTTTATAGAGCTCGTAGACTTTAACGAGAACATGCTTTCCGGCAAGACTGAGAAGAAGGCTAAGTCAACTCGTCGCTCACGCAGCAAAAAAGCGGCTCCTGCTGCTGAAGCTCCTGCTGCAGAAGAAGCAAAGGCAGAGTAAGATCCACTACACATAGATAAGTTGAGGGTGAGTCAAAATTTGATTTTGACTCACCCTCTGAGTTTATTGGGAATTGGGGATTGATGACGGATGCGAGTGTTGAATTTTAGTTGTGGGGAGTTGTGGGTGGTTTGGGTATTCGTTCGAAAATTATCCGTCCGAGATAGGCCGACTTATGAATAGAATTTTTGATTGCGAACTTTGTGGCAACAACTGCTATGTTTAATCAGAATGAAAATACAGGATTGTGATTGGACAGCATCCCACGGATATCCGTATGGGCGTAAATCGCCTGAAAGGTCCGGATTGAGCCGTCGGATGGCTACGATGTGTGATCTCGTAGGTATGAGAGTTATTGAATTATTGGGAGAGTTGTGGAAGTTATAGGAGGTGTGGGGGTATGGGAGTAATGGGAGGTGTGGATGCTATAGGAGTTGTGGAAGCAAGGGGGGGATGAGAGAGGGAGAGAGGGAGAGAGGGAGAGAGGGAGAGAGGGGAGGAAGTGTTGTCGGAGGGGTAGGGATGCTTATTGCTTGCTTTCTGTCTCTGCGGCGTTGTGTTTATCTACTATGGATTTGAGGGTGTTATATGTTTCGGCAAGTGTTGAAATGATTGTTTCCGGTTTGTCTGGTGGTAGAATTGCTATATGAAGAAATACGCGTGTGCCGTTGATGGCATTATAATCAATGTGGCTGTTTGGATATTTTTGCTTCAGTTGCTGCTCGTATGTGAAGAAATGAGATTTTCGCCATACGGTAATATATATATGAAACATTCCAAGTGGATTCTCAAAAGTGCCGTTGCTGAAGGAGCTTTCAATTCCTATTCTGTGGGTTTTGTCATTGAAGGAGATTCCTAAATCCCAGCCTTGATAAATCCACCATTCCGCGCCAGTCTTGGAGCATATTAGTGTCTTGTATTGAGAGATTTGTTCTTTGCGGATTTGATGAATCTCATTTTTGAAGTTATCGTAATGATGGAGAAGGTTCTCTATGTGTTTCCGGTTCTCGTAGAAGAAATTTTTTAGTTCCATGTTGCGGTGGTAGAATCTATTTTCGATTGTGCGGATAAAGTCAAGAAGGAATGTGAGATATGCTTGGTCAGCATCAAGGGCATAGTTTCCGAGGTTTCGTTTGATGGCAGTGAAGAATGATGAATAATTTATATAGATATAATCATTTTCTTTAATTTTTTGAATCTCGGCGCTGTCGTAAATGCGCTTTGCCGACAGAACGATAAAGATTTTCACTTCTTTATCGGGGTAGTTTCGATTGATATGGCGGGCGTAATTATCGAGGGGATTGTAAAGACTTGCTCCGATTTTGTTTTCAATTGCGATGACCATGGAGTCTGAGATCACGGTAATATCAATGTATTTACCTTCCTCAGTCATTTCTTCTGTGATAACTTTCGTTTTTGCAGGGGAAAAGCAGGTGTCGGATTTTTGGGCAGCTTCAAGCAAAGAATTGAGCAAGAGAGATTTTAGATTGTGGGGGCCGTTCGGGTCAAGATAAAATCTTAGGATCTGACTGCATCGTTCTTCAAATTTGTCACCACCTAACTGACATATATCCATGAATGTAGGGTTGGTGTTGATTTTAGGTGTAGAGTCAAATTCTGAGAGGATTTGTCTGAATTTATCAATTTCTGTCATTTTGTGTATTTGTTCAACTTATGGCGGAAGAATGAGTGGGGGAATTTTTTATGGGGCTTGGTGAGTTTTCGGTTGAGATTTGTGGGGGGAACGGAGATATGCGGGGAGTGTGACGGATAGGTGTCGGGGGTAGGCTTTGGCAAGCGCTTCGTAGATGTCAGCGGTCGAGGGGTGGGTTGACGTGGATTTGCTGTTGTCGGCGGGGGTGACGTCAAGCTGTTCGGGGCTGGCGTCAAGCTGTTCGGGGCTGGCGTCAAGCTGTTCGTGGGTGGCGTCAAGCTGTTCGTGGGTGAGTGTGGAGAAGGGGTGGGGGAGTGTGGTCAGCGCTTTCTGAAGCCAGGGATGAGTGGCTTTGCGGCTTGAGGGGAGGAATCGGCCGTAGAGTTCAAATTCGGAGAATGGAGAGGGATAGTCCCAGTCGATGCTGTTGAGAATGGCGTTTTTCCAGTCGGTATTGTTGTGCTGTGAGAGCGATTTCTGGAGTTGGCGGAGAGTGGGTTTGTGAAAGAGCATTTTATGGGAGATGAAGGAGTGTCTGGCGAAGGGGCATGAGCCGGTGAGTCGACGGATGTTGTCGTAGTATGGTAGATAGAATTCTTTGGATGTGTAAAGGATGGTGCGTTCGTCAGGGGTCAGGAAAGTGTGAGGACGCAGGAGAATATGGTCGGCATCGATGAAAAGAGTGTAGTCGGCGGTGCCTATTTTGGCTGATAGTTTCAGGAATTGCTGGAATATCCATCCTTTTCGGTTAGCTCTGTCGGGACGGGAAACGGGGATATCTTGGGGGGCCCCCGGGAGGATGGTTGTTTCGTCGATGAATTTGAGCCGGAGGGTGTGAGCAGCTTTAAGGATGTCGGGATTGGAGGGTGCTATGAGATATATTTCTCGGATTGGGTGTGGGATATTGCGCCGAATGCCTTCGACGCAAAGTGGTAGGACAGGGAGGTCTTTAGGGATGACCGGGATTGCGATGTCGATGGGAGTAGTGATGTCGGGGACGGGCATTCGGTGAGGAGCCATAGCGGTAATGGCATAGTCAGCAGCCCGGAGAGAGCCGAGAGTCGCATCGAGGAATTTTTTGCGAAGTTTTTTTGAGTCAATCATTATAACTAAATTACTTCAGAATCAGAGAATCGGGGCGAGGAGTCTGACGAAGGATTCGAGGGTGCGCTGGAGTCTGGGTCGGTTTTTCCAGTTTGAGAAATTGAGCTTAGTGCATTTTGCAGCGTCGCGGAAGAAAATGTCCTTCATTGTAGCGTTTGCTACTGGAGAGAATATCAGAAGGTTGGCCTCAAAGTTGTTTTCGAGGGATCGGAAGTCGAAGTTGGTAGAGCCTGCGGTGACGAAGTCGTCGTCAATGATCATCGTTTTGGCGTGCAGCATTCCCGGGTCGTAGAGATAGAATTTTATTCCTGCGCGCATGCACTGAGTGACGTAAGAGAGCGATGCGAGCTGTAGGAGTCGGGAGTCTGATTTTCTGGGGAGCATAATTCTGACGTCCACTTGCGAGAGGGCAGCGGCTTCGAGGGCATGAAGGAGGGCGTCTGTAGGGAGGAAATATGGAGTCTGAATGTAGATGAGTTTTTTCGCAGAGGCGATAGCCTTTAGGAAGCATAGCGAGAGATTATCCCATTTGGCTGCGGGACCGCCGGTGACGAGTTGTAGAGGGAGAGTGGCTTCGGGCAGGGGCGCGGAGGGGGCATATCGAAATTCGGTGAGTTTCTTTTTCAGGAAGTTATAGTCAAGAGCGAAAGAGTATATCAGCGACTGGACAATTTCTCCTTCGAGTCTGAAATGAGTGTCTCTCCAGTCGTTGTGTTTTGAATTATCGTTAGTGTATCTGTCGGCGATGTTCATGCCCCCGATATATCCTATCTCGGAGTCAATAATGACGATTTTGCGATGGTTCCGCCAGTTGATTCTATTGGCGAGCTGCGGGAAGGTGACTCTGAAGAAAGGCTGTACATCGACGCCGGCGTCTTTCATTCGCCGGAAGAAAGCTGAGGAAGAAGAGAAGGAGCCGACGTGGTCATAAATGACCTTCACGTCGACGCCATCCCGGGCCTTTTCGCAGAGGATATCGGCAATGCGAGAGCCGATTTCATCATCCTGAAAAATGTAGTACTGGAGCAGGATAGAAGACCGGGCGTTGGAGAGGTCGATAAGGAGAGAGCGGAACTTGTTGGCCCCATTGGTGAAGATAGACATCTTGTTATGAATGGTGACCGGGGAATGGGTGAGGGAGAAGGCGAGTTTTACGAGTTGCTTATGATGCTGGGAGAGTCCAATGTCGTCGAGCGAGCCGACCTTCCGGTGTTTATTCTGGAGAATGCGTCGTTTGTGGTGTCGATATAAAAGGTTTAATGATTTAAGAGAGCGTCCGAAGAAGAGATAGAAAATGAGGCCGATGCCAGGGAGGAATATCAGTGCGATTACCCAAGCGAGAGAGCGTATGGGCGACCTGTTTTCCGAAAGCACGACGATGCATGCCGACCCGACAAGGACGACGTAAGCGATAAGAATTATGGCAAGAATCCAGAAGTTGAAAATCTCAATCATAGGTATGGAAAAGAATCAAGGTAGCATCCCGGCCTCTTTAGCTTTCAGATATTCGTCGGCAGTCAGACAGAGCTCGTCATACCATTCTTTGCCGAAGAAGTCGGTGAGAGGGCCCTGAAGGAACTGATAAGCCCGGAGGTTAAGTTTGCGACCGAGGGCGAAAGCCGGTTTGCAGATTTTCCATTTATGGAGATTGACGGCAGTGAAGGAGGGATATTTCTTAATTCTGACGGGATAAAGGGCGCAGGAAGCGGGCTTACGGAAGTCAGAGCATCCGGCCTCGCAAGCCTTTTCGAGAGCGCAATAGCATCTGCCGTCGGGGCCAAATCCGGTAAAAGCGCATGCAGCCCCGTCAATAAGAGCTGTCACCAGGTCGCCGTCGGGGTCGAGATATGCGGGACCCTCTTCATTGATAACGTTTAATCCGGCGGGAGAGAGGAAGTCTTTGACTTGGGGAAGGATATGCTTAATCGTTTCCAATTCCTTCTCGGAGAGTGGCGCGCCGGCATCTCCCTCCACACAGCAGTCGCCGTGGCAGGCATCAATGTCGCAGCAGAAGAATTCTTCTATGAGGTCAAGGGAGACTATAGTGTCTTTTATCTGTATCATGCCGAAATCTATTTATTAAGTAAGGTCGAAAAATATCTCCAAAATCACTTCGTTCTTATTAATTTTTCTCACTCATTCGTAAATTAAATTACACTGCTCGCGAAGCGTCATTGAGAAATGAACTGAGCAGTGGCGATAAGGCGGTCTGCTCTTGCGCCCGGAGTGCGGTAATATACTCGCACGGAATATTCGTTGCTTGTCTCATGCTTGTCGCCTTCAATGGCAGATGGTGCCTGAGGAGAGAAGTAGCGATAGTTGTATGAGCCCTGCTTTAGCGGCAGACTGAGATGGTAAGCCCTGTCTTCAAAGTCGTAATACATCTTATAGGCCTTATCGAGAGAGAAGGCGGAAAACTCTCCTTGCACGAAAATGTCCCTATCCTTAACGTATGGAGCCTTGAGAGAGAAGTGAGTGACGAGATAGTCTGCGGCGAGGTCGGAGTCAGTAGCGTTATGCTCCCGCACAAGGAATCTGCCGTGCTGAGTAGAGTCGTAGAGATATTCCGAGTCGGCGCGTGGGAAGTCAGGAGCGAGCCAGACGTGATAGGCCGGTTCAGCGAATGTGATGGAGTCGATGTGCATACCCGGATAGTCAACCCTCACAGATTCAAATCTTCTGAACTCGTTGCCGGCAGGGAATATGAGGTCAGGGAGATGCTCGTATACTATTTCATGATTGGAGGCCCGAAGAGGAGCGCGAATGTAGCGGATGGATTCCGGGGCTTCATTTTGTGCAGCCACAACGATTAGTTCGGAGAAGGGGTCTCTGATGTCGAGTTTAGGGGCAGAGAGAGTGAAAGAGAGTTGCTGAAAAGGGCCGGCAGAGCCGCGGTCGGTATGAGATGAGGCGCGCCCACTGACGCCGATGCTCTCCTCCGAAACGGCAAACCGCGCCTGCAGCAAGACTTCGTCAGGATTATTCTCCGGGAAAACCTGGAGGATATAATTGCCGGAGACGAGAGGAGAAATGTCGTCGTTAGGGATAGAAATGCGATAGTTGACGAAATGGATATAGGTGTTGGAAGAGAAGGCATAGTCTTCCACCTTTGCAGAATTGAAACGAGCCACAATCTCGGAGTCGAGGAGCGAGGATGGCTTCCAGTCGGCGTTGCAGTGCACGAGCCTATATTCGAGGAGGGAATAGTCATCGCCCATTTCGTCAAAAGAGAAAGTGAGGACATCGTCAGAGCCAAGTCTAATCACAGGCAGGGCGAAGAAATCCTCATCTTTCTGCACCTTAAGAGTGCGGAAAGCATCGTTGAAAATTTCAGTTTTCAACGGGTCGGCGGCAGATATCGGGGCAACGGCAGAGAGGCAGAGCGCCGCGAGAAAAAGCTTAAGGAGGCGACTCATAGAGGGAGAGCGGCATCAAGGATTTCTACGCCGTCAGCAATGAGCTCGTTGCAAGTCTTTTTACCGGGGACGCCCTTCAGGTCAGCGCATCTGAGAGCGCCGTTGAGTTCTTCAAAGCGGCGGGCGAGAGCGGCTCCCTCCTTCATGGTCTGCACCTTCATATCGGGCGTGGAGGCCTTGAGGGATAGCCCTTTGGCAATAGACATGGCATTGGCGACGCCGCATATTTCACCGCAACCGAGTCCTGCTCCGAGCGAAGCGGCGAGAGCTGCCAGTTCATCGCGCTGCAGAGGGAGGCGATCTTCAAAAGCGAGAAGGAGAGACTGGGCGCAGTTATAGCCTTCTGCGCGCGCTTTCAGCATTATTTCTTTTCTTTCCTGAATAGTCATATAGGGTAGGTTATAAGTAAGTCTTCAAAATTAAACGATAATATGAGTTGAAAAATCTTTTATACTATCTTCAAAATTAAACGATATATGAGATGAAAACTCTTGTACAATAAAACTTGCCCTTTTGGGCTAATTTCGCGTTGTCACTCAGTCAGATATTCTTATATCTTCCTTCGTTTCGCCGCGAAATTATCTCCAAAATTACTTCGTTTTATATGTACATTAGTTTTTCTCACTTACTTAAAAAATTAGCGCGAATATAGTATAAATTAATTTTCAATACTTACATAAAGGTTAAACTAAGGAGAAAGAGTCCGAGCACAATCACCATATAATAGGGTCGAGACCGTTAGCTCTCAGAAAGTCATTGGTCTGCGAGAAGTGATGATTGCCGAAAAAACCTCTGTGAGCCGAGAGTGGGGAGGGGTGGGGGGAGGTAAGCACGAGATGGCGAGAGGGATCTATGGCGCTCCCCTTTCTGATGGCGTCGGCGCCCCACAGGAGAAAAACGAGGTGCTCACGAGCCTCAGCCAGCCGACGGATTACGACATCAGTAAATTCGCTCCACCCGATAGAGGCGTGAGACTTGGGGGCATGCTCCCTGACCGTTAGAGATGAGTTTAGGAGAAGCACCCCCTGCCGTGCCCATCGTGAGAGGTCGCCGTCGGCAGGCATTTCGGCACCTGTGTCGGCGGTTACCTCCTTGAAAATATTCAGAAGAGAGGGAGGGAGAGGTATGCCCGGATTAACCGAAAACGCGAGCCCATTGGCTTGGCCGGGGCCATGATAAGGATCTTGGCCTACAATTACCACGCGTGTCTTGGATAGCGGGCATAGGTCAAAGGCATTGAAGATGAGCGAAGCGGGAGGATAAATCCTCTGCGGCATAGAGGCATATTCTGATTTTACCCTCTCAGCAAGCTGCTCAAACTGCTTTGAAGAGAACACGTCGCTGAGGAGCTCTTTCCATCCATCTTCTATTCTTACATTCATAGCGTAAGAAAATTCAGAAATTAAAATATGAGTAAATTAGGTTTCAATACTTGCAAAGTTAACAAAAAATCGTGAAAGTCAAGCATTAAGTGGCAAGGAATGTGTATGGAATTTACTCCGGGAGCGTCGCGGAAAGATGGAGAGGGAATCGGTGAGGGAGAATACGGATGTGGCTGATGGGAAGGTGTTGGTGTATGTGTCTTATAGTCAGGAGATAAAGAGAAGAGGTGAGATTTTTTTATAAAAAATAGGGTTGAAGTCAAATAAAAATAGTAATTTTGCAAGTGGAAAAGGTAGCCCGAAAGGAAACTGAGGGCAGACCGGCCAAGAGGCACCCGTAGTTTAATGGATAAAATAGAAGATTCCGGTGCTCGTGTACAAAAATAACAAAAATGCACCAGCCCACAAAATCGGCAAGAGAGCCGATAAAAATATAAAATATGTAAGCTCCTGTAGTTCAATGGATAGAATGAAAGATTCCGGTTCTTTTGATAAGGGTTCGATTCCCTTCGGGAGTACAAAAAGGGTTACTACTTTCAAAAGTTAGTAACCCTTTTTGCTGCACTTATATGCCCCTGTAGCTAACTTTGCGGCAAAATGTGGCTCAAATGTTCCACAGTAGAACACCAGCCACAGGCATTGTTTATTCGCAGTAACAAGGCATATTATGGCAACAACATTTAAGGCTGTAGTGTACGCCCACCACAAAAAAGAGGACGGCACTTACAATGTAAAGATTAGAATTACCCACAACAGGCAGAAGCGGCACGTGGCAACAAACGTGTTCGTTACTGCCAAAGACCTTACACGCGGTCTAAAGATTAAAAACGCAGCCATTAACGACCAGCTAAAAAAAGAGGTTGAGCAGTACCAACAAATAGCAGCTACCATACCACCAGTAAGGGCGCAGGTAATGACAGTGGACGAGGTGTGCGCATACATACGCAGCTATGAAAAGCAGCACGGAGTATTTAGGCTGGACTTTATACGGTTTGGCGAAGATGTGGTTGAGGAAACAAAGGCTGCTGGCAGGGTCGGCACTGCACTTTATTACAGGTCGGCACTGGTAGCCCTTAAAAGGTTTCTTAAGCGCGACCATTTGGACATAAGCGAAATTACAGTTAAGCTGCTGGAGGAATTTCACGCATTTATTGTAAACGAGCCAGCACGTCCAAACAGGGTTAAGGGTGAACGCGCCCCCAGCTCCTATTTGGGTGCAGTACGCATACTGCACAACAAGGCAAAGGAGCGATACAATGACGAGGACGCAGGTATTATTCGCATACCCTTAAGCCCTTTCAAGCGGTTCAAAGTACCCAAACAGCCTTTAACACGCAAACGCAGCATTACAGTTGAGCAGCTGCAAGCCATTATGCGCGTGCCTGACGGCAGAACGGTGGATAGCAGAGTAACCACTGCACGCGATGTGTTCCTGCTTTCCTTTGGGCTTATAGGTATGAACAGCGTAGATTTATATAATGCTGTGGAATATGACGGAGAGCGTATAACCTACAAACGTACCAAAACACGCAGCAGGCGTGCTGACGAAGCCAAAATAAGCATTAAGGTTGAGCCGTGCGTGCGTCCGCTTGTGGAAAAGTATTTAGACCCGACAGGCGAAAGAGTGTTTAACTTTCACAGGCGATATAACAGCTACCACACAATGAACGCAAATATAAATCGCGGCTTGAAAGTTATAGGCGCAATGGACAGCGTTAAGGTTGATGATTTGGAGTTTTATGCAGCACGGCATACGTGGGCGACACTGGCACGAAATAAGGCAGCTGTGGATAAAGCTACAATACACGAAGCATTAAACCACGTGGACGAGCAAATGCGCGTAACGGACATTTACATTGATAGGGATTACAGCCAGCAGGACGCAGCAAATAAAAGGGTGCTGGAGCTGGTAGGCTTTACGGTTCCCCAGTAGTGGGCAACCCTGTTTCTTTATCGTAGGCACTTTCTCGCTGCTTTCGCTGTGCTATGGGTTCAAACATTCTGCCTGTGCCAGTAAGCAGCCAGTGTGCGCTAATACCATATTCCGTAACCAGCGGCACAAGCCAGTATAACTTTAGCTTTGCTTCCTGTAGGTCTTTTTCCTGTGCATAAAAATTACGCTTGTCTATATCATACAGGCGGCAATATGTTTGCCGACCCTTAAGGGCTTTGCGCTCTATCAGTGCCACAATAGCTTTATAGAAACGCTCCTTTATTCCCCTGTTTATTTCAATACTGGCAGGGCTGGGCATAATAGGTAAGTTTTTCAACCGACAATAATTGTCCTCGCAGGTTCAGCAGCTCTGCTATCCTGCCAGCTGGTGCAGCTTCCGTGCTGGCACGGTCTAAAGCTATTTCAACATCAAGTAATGCCTGTTGCAGGTTTTCGCCTGTTACAGGCATTTTTTGTGCCTGCTGCTTAATAACCCCCAGCAGGGCTTCTATTGCTTTTGTATATATTGCATTCATTGTTCGGTATGTTTTGACTGTTCGGCAGGTGCAGTAACATTACACTGGTTAAGCTGTGCGCGTAGTGAGCCGATTTCGCGGTTAAGTTCGTTAATTATTTTTTCCTGCTGGCTGATTTTATCCTCCAACTTTGCCACTTGCTTTTTCGTATATAGCTCGCCATTCTGCACCAGTTCCAGTATTTGCGTAGCCACAGCATTTACGCCTAACTCTACAATCGTTTTTGATGTAATAGGTGTGTGTGGCAGCTGTGTTACTGGCTCAATTTCGGCAGCTGTTGCTTTGCGCTCCTTGTCGGCTAACAGCATTTCGCCCTCTCCTGTAATAAGCCATGCAGGGTTAAGTCCAAACGCCTCACTCCACTTTTGTGCAGTACGTTTGCCAAAATTACGGTTTGACAACAGCCCACTGACTGTTTGCTGTGATGTGCCTACAATTTCGGCAATTTTGGTTTGCGACAGGTTTTTGTCAGCAAAAAATTTTTTTAGCGCGATGCGCATTTTATCCAGCTCATTCATAGAGTGTTATGCGTTATTTTATGGTTTATTACATCGTTTTTGGCGATACTATACACAAAAAATTGTGATAAAATATTTGGTACTTATCAAAATTTGCTGTAGATTTGCAGCGTTAATAGTTGATAACGCCCCGTTCACAGCTTATAACACTGCAAAGATACATCAAATAAATCAAAAACAGTATGGCAAACAGCAAAAAAGTTGAAAAAATGACCTGTACGGACTATTGCCCGACCTTTGGCGATGTGTACAGAGCATTACCCGAACCACCCAAAGCCCCCAAGCAGGCTTTTGTGGAAGAAATAGCCCAGCTATGTATGTGCAGCCAGCAAACCGTGCGAATGTGGATACAGGGTACACAGCGACCCGATGCACTGAAACGCAAGCTAATAGCCGAGCGACTGGGCTACAGTGAAGAACAGTTATTCCCCACACCATTATGCGACCAATAGAATTTTACACCACCCCCGAGGGCGAAGTTACATTGCGTGTAATAGGCGAAGCTGAACGCCAGCTTAAGGAAACCGATTACGACTTTATACAGGCAATATTAAGCGCAATACGCGAGTATTACCCACAGGCGTATGAAGCCCTTATGGAACAGTACAGCAAAACATTACCCAATAAAAGCTACAGGGATTATTTGGCTGTGCGCAGGTTCATTAAATGCAATTTCGGTGTATATGACAACGAAATTGATGTGGACGGCAACGGTAATTTTCACTTTGAGTTTGTCAGCTGTCCTTTGCGTGGGGAATGCAAATACGACAAAATACTGTGCCAGCCACAGTTTGACAGCAAATTAAGTGAACGCCAGCTGGAAATAATGCGCCTGTGCTATGACGGTGTAAGCGATGAACAAATAGCAGAACGCCTGTACATAAGCATAAACACTGTAGCAAACCACCGTAAAGCCAGCTTCCGCAAGCTGGGTGTACACAGTATGGCAGAATTTAACCGCTATGCAGCAGTAAATAACCTATTTGGCAACAAGTAAAATATTAAGCAATATGGTGACAAAGCAACCGATATACAGCTGGGACACCCAGTTTGACACAGCAAACAACATTATGCACCACACTTTTACTGACCGCGTGGAGGTAAAATCCAACATCAAAAATGGCGAAATACTGGTGCTTATTGACGGACACATCATTAACGCCTACTACAATATGCCAGTAAGGGAATATGAAGCACTGCTGCTGGGCGTGGAAGAATACGCCTACCAGTTGCAACGTGCAAGCTGGATTAAACGCCAGTGGTACGCAGTAGCTGCATTATTCGCGCTTTTGGCTGTACTGTTTGCCATTATGACATATACATCAGTATTTGCGTGGTAACAACATTAACCGTATGGAAAACGAAACTTACAAAATACGCACATTTTTAGAGGGCGTGGCGCAGTGTGGCGCAGCACAGGCTTTTGCAATGCTTGAACCTGCCAGCGACCTGTTAAGCCAGCGAAAAGCGTATGCTTTCCTTAAGGCACACGATACGCGATTTGGCGGCAGGTGGGAACACGGCGAAGCGTGGTTGGAAAAACAGGTGCGCGAGGGAGCAGTAATCCCAGTGCGAAAAGGACACCACCAAAACAGCCCACTTTACTACAGCAAGGCACAGCTGCTACAGGTATTGCTGGCAGAAGATGCAGTGCGTAACGACATCTTTAAGGACACAAACTTATAAGCAATATGGAAATAATACTCAAACAGCTAATCATACGCAATTTTAAGGGCGTACTGGGCGAGCTTGTAGTGGATTTCAGCCCCACTGTAACAAAGATTTACGGCAGAAACCGTAAAGGGAAAACAACCATTGCCGATGCATTCCGCTGGTGCTTATTCGGCAAAAACACGGAGGGTAAAGCCGACTTTGGCATTAAGTGCAAGGATAAGGACGGCAATGTAATACCCGAACTGGAGCATAGCGTAACAGCTGTGCTTATGGTGGACGGCAACGAAACAGCCATTACACGTACATACACCGAAAAATGGACAAAACCTCGTGGCGTGGCTCAAAAGGTGCTTACTGGACACACAACCACATACACCATAAACGGACAGCTGTACACCCAGCGCGACTTTACGGACTACATTAACAGCCTGTGCAGCGAAAGCCTGTTTATGGCAATAACCAGCCCCACTTACTTTGTCGGGCTTAAAGCAGACCAGCAGCGCAGCATACTTACGGAAATGGTGGGCGAAGTAAGCCCTGCCAGCGTAGCCAAAGGTAAACGCGAATTTGAAGCCCTGCTGCAAATCATGGGCGAGCAGGACATTGAAAAATTCCGCCAGCACTTAAGCTACCAAATGAAAGAAATAAAAGCCGAACTGGAGCGCATACCAGTGCGCATAAGCGAGCAGCAAAACGATATTGCCAGCCTTACGCCAGCCGAGCCTGTGGACTGGGCAAAGGTTGAGGGCGACATCAAGGCTACCGAAGCTGCCTTTAAGCGCATTGCCGAAGCTATAGCCGAAACCATAGCCGACCACAGCAAGGCACAGGAAGCGGAGCTGGCGAAACAGCAGGCGGCACGCAAACAGGTACGCGAGCAGATAGCCAAACAGCAGGACGAGCTGGAGCGTATGCGAATGGCACACCAGCAGGCATACAATGAAGCCAACATCAAGGCTCGCCAGCTGGCAAACGAGCAGCAGCGAGCCTACGAAGCAGCCAGCACAGCATTAACAAATGCTGAAAATTCGCTGGCACGTAATAACAGCACCGTGCAGAACGTACAAGCCCAGCTGCAACAGCTGGCGGCTGAAAAGGAAGCATTTAAGGCACGGTGGGTGGAACTGGACGAAAGCAGCATTGTGTTTGACCCCGACCAGTTTATTTGTCCTACCTGCAAGCGACAGCTGGAAGCCGAAGATGTGGACGCGCTTAAAGCAAAGCTGGAAGCCAACTTTAATGCCGACAAAGCACGCAAGCTGGACAGTATGGAACGCGAAGCCCAGCAGCTAAAGCAGCGTGAAACACAGCTCAATAGCCAGCTGGTACAGGCACAGCAGGCAGTGTCGCAGCTGGAACAGGATATGCCCAAACTTAAGGAAGCCAAAGCTGCTGTAAGCGGTTTCCGTGATTACTTAAGTGGCGTGCAGTCGGTGGAAAGCAGACTTGCAGAGGATAAAGCCTACCAGCAACTCAAAAACGAAACAATCCCCAGCCTACAGGCACAGCTGGATAGTATGCCCTTACAGGCTGGCGAAAATAATACACAGGAAGCCGTGCAGAGCTTGCAGGCAGACCAGCAGCAGCTACAGGAAAAGCTCAACAAACTTAATGCGCTGCAACAGGTGGGGCAAACCATAACCAAAAAGCAAAAGCGTATAAATGAGCTGGAGCAGCAGGAACAGCAGCTTAACATACAGCTCACCCAGCTGGAGGGGCAGGATTTTGCAGCCGAGCAGCTGCTACAGTTTACCATTGAGGAACTGGAAACCAAAGTAAATGCCCTGTTTAGCTTCGTAACCTTTACGATGTTTGACCACCGTATAAATGGCGCACTGAAACCTATGTGCGAATGCACGGTGGCTGGCGTACCATACAGCGACCTTAACAATGCCGACCGAATTAACGCTGGGCTTGACATTATCAATGCTATATGCCGACACAGGGGTATTTATGCACCGTGCTTTATTGACAACGCAGAAAGCATAAACGAGGTGCTTCCTATGCACAGCCAGCGCATTGACCTTATTGTTAGCACAGACAACGAATTACAGGTAATACCCGAATAATAACATTTTTAACCCCACAAAAAGCAATATGGGAACAACAACACAGCAGCCTGTACAGCAGGCACAGGGCGCGGCTCAAAAGCCAGCAGCCCAGCAGACAACGGCAATGGTTGCGCTGCAAAAGAACATAGGCGACAATGTTTTGGCGCGAGTAACGGAACTGGAGCAGGCAGGCGAGCTGGTACTGCCAAGCGGCTATACAGCTGGCAATGCTCTTAAAATGGCGTGGCTCAACCTGCAAACCGTAAAAGACCGTAACGGTCGCCCTGCACTGGAGGTATGCACCCAGCACAGCATTTGCAACGCCCTGCTGGAAATGGTAATCAAAGGCTTGTCAGTAGCCAAAAAGCAGTGCTACTTTATTGTCGCTGGCGA
Source organism: Bacteroidales bacterium (assembly GCA_014800685.1). Lineage (GTDB taxonomy): Bacteria > Bacteroidota > Bacteroidia > Bacteroidales > Muribaculaceae > Lepagella. Next base: position 11,607 of record JAAVFQ010000021.1, on the reverse strand, counting down.
CCAGCTGACATTTTGGGAGGACTACAGGGGCAAGCTAATGCGTGCCAAGCGCGACACCGAGCTAAAGGATGTAAACGCGCAGGTGGTTTACAAGGGCGATGTTTTTGAGTACACAGTTGATGAACTGGGTCGCTACCAGCTTGTAAAGCACGAAACCAAGCTGGAAAACATCAACCTGCAAAACATACTGGGCGTGTATGCAGTAGTCGTAACCAAAAACGATGACCGCTGGATTGAGGTAATGACTATGGAGCAGGTACGCAAAAGCTGGCAGCAGGGTGCAGCCAAAGGCAACAGCGGTGCGCACACCAACTTTACCGACCAAATGTGCAAGAAAACGGCAATAAGCCGAGCCTGCAAAATTGCACTGGGCGCAGCCGTTGAGGATGCAGACGAACCCGACACAGCAGCTATGCAGCGTAACGCGGCACAGCAGCCCAAGCAACCCGAAACGGTGGATTACGAAGATATGACCGAAAGCGCAACCATTGTGGACGCGGAAACAGGCGAGGTATTGCAGCCCGAAGCTACTGTAGTTGAGCCAGTGGCACAGCAGCCCGAAGCATCTAACGCAGGAAACCTGTTTGCCGAACATACACCTGCTGGCAGCGGTACTGGTCGTAAATGCCCACTCTAAACCTGTAGCGCAATGGAACTGGTGGTAATAGGAAGCAGCAGCAAGGGTAACGGCTATGTGCTTAACGGCACAAATGAAGCCCTGTGCATTGAAGCAGGCACAAAACTTATAGAAACAAAAAAAGCACTGGGCTTTGACCTGCAAAAGGTGCGTGGCTGCATTGTAACCCACAGCCATAACGACCATTCGCGCTATGCAAAGGAGTATGCCGACAGCGGTATTCGCGTGCTGGCACTGGCAGACGTACTGGAAGCAAAAGGAATTACCCGAAACGCAACGGCTATAACACTGGGTAACGCCTACAAGCTGGGCGGCTTTGTGGTAACGCCTTTTGCAGTACAGCACGATGTTCCCTGTGTAGGCTATGTGATACAGCACAGCGAGTGTGGAAAGGTGGTGTTTATTACGGACACTTTCGCCTGCCAGTATAGGTTTAAGGGTGTAAATCACTACCTGCTGGAAGCTAATTACAGCGATGAAATACTGGAAGCCAACATAGCGGCTGGCAGAGTGTCGGGCGGTATGCGCGACAGGCTTTTAACCAGCCATTTTGAGTTATCCAACACCATAAGTTATTTGCTTGCCAGCGACCGTTCAGCCCTGCACAAGGTGGTGCTTATACACCTTTCTGACGGCAACAGCAATGAAGCCCAATTTGTACAGCAGGTGCGCGAAGCCATAGGCAAGCCAGTATATGCCGCGAAAGCAGGTATGGTGCTACAGCTAAATGCAAGTGTGTTATGAGGCGTATAACGGAAGCCAATGCCAAAGTTATTGAGGAAGCACTGCAAGCCCAAATAACGGCACTACAGCCACAACAGCACAAGAGCTTAAGGGTGGCTAACAAAATACGCCTTATGCAGATAGCATTATAAGATTTAACTAACAACAAATATTATACAAATGGAAAAAATTAACAGTAAACAAAAGTGACCTGCTGGCAGCATATCGCGCTGGCAATGCAGACCAAAAGGCTGTGCTTGAAAAGCTGCACGGCAAAGAAATATTCGCGTTTGACTGGCGCGAAATAACCAGCTACGAAAAAGCCTGTGAGGTGCTGGGTATTAAGCCAAGAGAATTTAAGGAGGTTGGCGACCGCCCCCAGTATATGCGTATGGCTAACGCTGTGCAGCAGCTGCTTGTAATTTGCGAAGCCATTAACGAAAATAAGGGCTGGTACGACAAGGACGGCTGGGGCTACTATCCTGTATTTGTGCTTTATAGCAAGCAGGAAATGGACGAAATGGGCGAAGCTGAATGTAAGCGTAAAGGCATACACCAGCTGCTCGCTGCTGCTGTTGCGAATTATGCGGAGTATGCGGGTGTCCGCTGTGCGATTACGAATAATCGCGGTGCGATTACGGTTGCGTATTGTGGTTTCCCCCTGTGCCTTAACAGCGATGAAAAGGCTGCTTTTGTGGGCGAAAAGTTCTTTGAGCTTTGCTGCCAGTGCTATGGTATAACCCCAAAAATGGACTGACAATGTACCAAGTAAAAGTAAAGTACGACAAAATACAGGAAAACGGCTGTGTCAAGCCAACGACCGATGTGTACGTGGTGGACGCATTGAGTTTTACCGAAGCCGAAGCACGCACTACCGAATACGTGAAGCCATACATAAGCGGTGAGTTTACCGTAACCGACATAAAGCGCGTAAAGTATGCCGAGGTATGGGGCAACGACAAGGGCGACTACTGGTTTGAAGCCCAGCTGGAATTTATAACGCTGGACGAGCGTAGCGGTGCTGAAAAGCGCACGAAAAATCGTATGCTGGTGCAGGCTGACACCCTTACCGAAGCAATGCAGGCTGTGGCAGACAATATGAAAGGCACAATGGCTGACTATGAAGCCGTGTGCATAAAGCAGACCCCGATACTGGAATACATTAAATACGAACCCCAAAACGATAACGAAAAATGACAAAGCAAGAACTGGTGCAGGCAGTCGCAGAAATGACTGGCGGCACAACTGCCAACGTTGAGCAGACAATCAACGCAACAATGTGCCAAATCCGCGAAGCTGTGGAGCGTGGCGAAGAAGTAACCTTACGTGGCTTTGGCACATTTAAGCCCAAAGCCTGCAAAGCTCGCGTGGCGCGTAACATCGGCACTGGCGAAAGCGTGCGTGTGGCAGCACACATGAAACCCAGCTTTAAGCCTGCAAAGGATTTTGTAACCGAAACGGCAAAACTGGCGGTGGTATAACCCGACTTATAAACACGCCCCCTGCTGGCAGCAATGCTGGCAGGGTGGCTTAACACCAGCAGAGCGATGATAGACGAAGGCTATTTGAAACTACATAGGCAAATAAGGCTGTGGGAGTGGCATAACGACCCCTACACCTTAAGCCTGTTCATACACCTGCTGTGCATGGCGAACTATCTGCCCAATTACAAATTTCGCGGCAAGGTGCAGCGTGTAGGCGAGCTTCACACCAGTTATGCAATGCTGGCACAGGAAACAGGTATGCACATAAACACTGTTACCGACCGTATAAAAAAGCTGCAAAGCACAGGCGAAATTACCATAAAATCCACTAATAAAGGGCTTGATATTTATATCTGCAAATATAGTAAATATCAGACTTTTAACCATACTCACACCACATCTAATGTGGAGCAAGATGTGGAACAAAATGTGGAGCAAGATGTGGAGCAGAACGACAAAACAGGTAAAATGCAGGCTTGCACCACACCCAGCCCCACATTAGATGTGGAGCAAAATGTGGACAATCAAATAAATAAAGAAATAAAGAATAATAATATTAAAGAAAAAAATAAAAAAAGAAAGGATAAACAGGTAAGCGAGCCAAGCTCGCAGGCAGGTACAGCCGAGCTTGAAGCCCAGTTTGATTTGTTCCGCAAAGCCTACAAAGGCACAAAGCGCGGATTAAAGGTTGAGCTGGACAATTTCAAAAAGAAAAACGACAACTGGCGCGAAATAATCCCCACACTAATGCCAGCACTGGAGCGCGAAATTGCGTGGCGCGAAAAAATGCAGGCAGCTGGGCAATTTGTACCACAGTGGGCGCATTTGCAAACGTGGATAAATCAATCGCGCTGGGAAACCGAATTTGAAACCGTTGAAACGGCTACAGGTGCAGCCAGCACAGCACAGCAACCGACACAGCAGCCCCCAAGCGAAAACGAATATGGCGGTAGCTTTGGCGGTGTGGACTGCTAACATACACACTTTACAAGCAATATGGAAGAACCAGTAACTTTGGACAAAGTATTACAGCGCGTGTGCAATGATGCACGCAGGGCGCAGCAGCAGTGCAAACTGTTGGACGATGAAACGGTATCTAACCAGCACGCCCAGCTGGTAGTTACCATTGCCAACAAAATACTGCTGCCACAACGCAGAAAGTTTGTTATTGACGAGCATAACAAAAAGGTGCTTCGCTTTCTACTTTACTATTTCAATGGCTCGGAACTGGCAGAGGATGTTTTCCCCGAAGCCAAATACAAGCTACACAAAAACCTGCTTATTATGGGTCCTGTAGGTACTGGCAAAACGCTGCTTATGCAGGTAATGAGTGAATATTTGCGCTACACCAATAACCCTCGCTTCTTTCACTGTATGTCGGTAACGCAAATGGTAAACTACTACACCATACACAACAATTTAGACCGCTACACTTACAACGAGGAAAACAGTACAGGCTTCCAGCCAAAGCCATTCAATATATGCCTTAACGACATAGGCGTGCAAAGTAAAACGTATTTCGGTATGGACACGCAGCTGCTTACAAACGAGTTTCTGCACGCACGAAACGAAATATGGACGCAGCAGGGGCATACAGCCCACCTAACGACTAACCTAACCATAAAGCAGCTGGAAGAAAAGTTTGCAGACGGCTTTGGGCGACTGGTAGACCGTTTCAAAACCTATAACGTAATAACGCTGACTGGAGGGAGCAGGCGATAATGCCCAAATTTGGCGGCTGGCGTGCGCTGTGTTCGCGTTTGGTAGACAATTCAAGCAAGTAATCACCAAGCACCGAAAACGCTCTAAAATCAGCCTTAAAATAAGAAATTCAATTTTTAAGCAATATGGATAAAAACAGCAACCAATACGAAAGTATCAAAAACAAGCTGCTGAAGCTGCAAGCCCTCGCTGAAAAGGGCTACAAAGGCGAAGCGGAAAATGCAAAGCGTGCCATTGAAAGCCTGTGCGCAAAGTATGGCATTACGCTGGAGGAAATACTGTGCGAGGAACAGGTAAAACGCTATGAATTTGAAATAGGCAGGTACAGCTATATGCTTACGCTGTTTGTGCATTGTCATGGCGTGGTAACTAACAGCCGTGAATTGAAATACAGGCAGCGTTCACGCAGCACGATTGCAGTTGATTTAACGCCACTGCAATATGCCGAGCTGTGCAGCCTGTTTGAATGGCACAAAGCCAATTTCCTTAAGGATTTGCAGGCAATGCAGAAAAACATCGTGGAAGCGTATGTAAACAAGCACAACCTGTTTGCGCAGCGTGATGATGACGAAGAAGCCCCCGATATTGAATTAACACCAGCCCGATTGCGCCACATACAGGCTATACTGGCAATGCAGGGCGAGCTGGGCGATAATAAGTATTACAAAATGCTGGAAGCAGCAAAATAACCCCTAACGATATGAATAAAAATAAACGCCCCGACCTTAACCTGCTGGCAATGCTTATACATACCAATGCTGTACGGCACGGCTGGTGGGAAAACAGGTTAAGCGATTACCATTACTTAACACTGGTAATTAGCGAACTGGCAGAAGCCGTTGAAGCTGACCGTAAAGGCAGCAATGCCGAAAAGGAAAGTTTTGAAATAACACTGGCAGACTGGCAGAATGAAGCAGACCGAGAAGCCGACCCCGAACAGTGGCGGTACGAATTTAATGCAGCATTTAACAGCTATATAAAGGACACTGTAGCTGACGAACTGGCAGATACCGTTATACGCCTGCTGGATTTAGCGGAAGCCCGAAAATGCAGGCTGTACAACGTGAGTGTAGTTGTGGGCTGTATCAACAACAGCCAAGCATTTACCGAAAATGTGTGGCAGGTTATACACACTATAACACGCGGTGACCTAACAGCCGAGCAGCGCATTGTTTCAGGCATTGTAAGCGTTGAACTGCTTGCTGCACTATACGATATTGACCTGTGGTGGCACGTGCTGCTCAAAATGGAATATAACACAGGCAGACCTTATAAACACAACAAAAAATATTAACAGCGTATGCAGGAGCAAGTGGGTATGGATAGCGAGGTGTGGCGACCAGTAAAGGGCTACACTGGCTATGAATGCAGCAATTACGGCAGAGTGCGTAAAACAGGCGCAGGCGTAGATTTACGCTTTGTGTCGGGCTATGGTATGCGCAGGGTAACACTTCGCAGGGGCGATGATTATGTGCTGGTCGTAGTGGCTGACATAATACTCACTGCCTTTGTGTGCGAAAAGCCTGCTGGTATGAAAGCCTATGTAATTGACGGCAATTATGAAAATTTGGCTTTGCCGAACCTTAAGTGGGTAAAGCGTAAACGCGACAAGTATGTGCGTAACAAAAAGATTAAAAGCACACGCAGTGAGCGTTATGCGCGGATATTACAACGAATTAACGACATAATCGACAACAGTAATGGGAAATAACAAAATAAGAATTACCACTGGCAAAATAAAGAACTGTGCCAAAGGTGCGCTGGAGTATGGTATTGCCAGCCTTATAAAGCAGTACGAAATAAAGTTTAATGTTAAGGTCAATGCCGTAACACTGGGCGAACAGGGCGTAAAGGTGGACTGGGTGGAAACAGCCAGCGGCATACGCACGCAGGAAGAAATTGACGCACTGTATAAAGCGCAGCTGGAGGGTATGGTGGCAAGCATAACCAAACAAATAGCAGGCTATGAACAGTAAGGAATTTTACGAAACAGTAAAGCGTATGCGTGCAGCCCAAAAGGAGTATTTCAAAACACGCAGACCGTGCGACCTGCAACGCAGCAAGGAAATTGAAAAGGTTATTGACGCCGAAATTGAGCGTGTGGAGCGCATTGTGTGGGAGCAAAAGAACCCACCATTATTCCCAAGTAACTAAACCGTAAAACAATGGATAAGAATTTATTTAAGTTTGTTTGCACAGGTGGTCCTTATGGGGACTGCATGAGCCATTACAATGTTGAATGTAAGCAATGCACCATTGCCCAGTTTGTTGAGTTTGTAAACAGCAGGCAGGAATGGGGCAAGGTGTACATCAACCCCAAAAACTGGTTAGGCGATGATGCTTTAGCCACATTTGAATATAACAACCATTGAAGCAATAAACCACTGGAAATACCTCCGTTTTTCCTTGATATGCGCATAAAGCACATAGAAGCACACGGTGGCTGGTCTGCAATGGATTACAGCGTGAATGTATATGAGCAATAATAATACGCTGGGCAAAATTATAAGCTGGAAGCCATTTGTGGCAAAAAGCATATACAAAGAAGATGATTTTGAATATCGCTTTACCTGTCCTAAATGCAAAAGCCATAATGCGAAAAAAGCACCACACAGCACAGGTAACAATTTCCTTGAGGGGCATTACCAGTGTGCTAATTGTGGGCTTTTGGAATATGAGCAACAGGTTATCGGTGGCAAAATAGAGTTGTCTGCCATAACGTATTACTCCGACTGCTTCATAAAAGTAAAAATGCAACCAACATTATTTTAGATTATGATAATTCACAGACAAAAGTGGCACGAATTTACACGCCTGCTGATTGCAGACCGCAAAGGCTCGGTGCAGGTAGAAATGTACGACCAGCAACAGGAATGGGGCGGCACAGCGTGGATTTATGGGCTATGGGTTGACCCAGCCTACAGGCGGCAAGGCAAAGCCGCCGAATTGCTAACTGTAGCCGAAAAAATGGCAGCACAGCACGGACACAAAAGCGTAATGCTGGAATGGAAAAAACAGGATACGCCTGTGGAGGTTTTACGCTGGTATAAACGCAGGGGCTATTTGGAACGCACCTTACACACGGAGGGCGATTACTACCTACTTGAAAAACGGCTGCAAAATGAATAATAACGCACTGGAAAAACTGGCAGCTGCTTTGGGCTGCACGGTAAACGAAATAGAGAAAATGGCAAACAGCGTAGAACAGCTTGCCGAGCTTGCACGTGTAGCCGAAGATACGATACAGCAGCTGGAAAAATGCCAAGCGCAGTTTTGCCGAGTAGATTACGATGGTGTAGCAGAGTTTAAGCGCGAGCTTGCCCAGTTCGGCAGGTCGCGGCTGGCGCAATTCGGCAAAACGTTTACGGATAGCCAGTGCGCAAAACCACGTCCGTACTGGATGCGCATACGTAGCTTTTGCGTGCGCTCGCCATACGGCTAATGCGTGCCAGTATTCGGCATTACGCCTATACGCACACCCCTATAACAGTAACTATGTTATAGCAGTAATGTGTGTATATATTATATATAATACTAATAATATAAGTAATAGCAGTTAGCAGGACAAAAGCCTGCTGACATAAAATAAAACCTACAAAAAAGAGCAATAATATGGGCAGTTTGAATAGAGCAACCCTAATAGGCAACGTGGGTAAAGCCCCCGATGTAAAAACGCTGCCAAACGGTACAAAGGTTGCACAGTTTTCACTGGCTACCACCGAGCCTGCTTACACAGCGCAAAATGGGCAACAGGTAGAAGCTCGCACCGAGTGGCACAGCATTGTCGCGTGGGCTGGGCTGGCTTCCATTGTTGAACGTTTCCTGCAACAAGGCTCGCAGGTTTACATAGAGGGCAAAATACGTTATCGCCAGTATGAAAACCAGCAACAGCAGAAACGCTATGTGACGGAAATAATAGCTGATAACATTGTGCTGCTTAAAAATGGCGAAGCACCACAGCAACAGCAGTACGCTGGCGCATACAGCCCAGGGGCTAATGCTGATGAATTGCCGTATTAAAACCTGTAATAAGCACAAAAATGCGAGAAATAGAGCATAACATACAGGTTGCTTGTATAAATTATTTCCGTTACCAGTTTCCCAACCTGCTTATCTATGCAGTGCCAAACGGTGGACAACGTAATGCTGTAGTGGCTGCAAAGCTAAAGGCAGAAGGAGCAATGGCTGGCGTGGCTGATTTGGTTATTGTAGCCAAAGACAAGCACATTTACGTTGAAATGAAAACACCCAAAGGCAAACAAACGCCTAAACAGGTGGAGTTTGAAAAGCACGTAAAGGCACTGGGGCATTCTTACTATGTTTGCCACAGCGTAGATGAATTTATGCAGGTATGCAAGCAGGAGTTGTGGGCTAAATAGCACAAAATCCACAAAGTTTGTGTTACTTTCAAAAGTTTGGCACAAGGCGTGATGTATATACACGCTTTGTGCCTTAACTTTGTACGCAAATTTTATGTACGCAATATGGCTAACGACTACAAAAATATGCTGGTTACAGACATTGTACTAAATGCTGATAATCCGCGAGAAATAACACCCGACAAGCTGGAGCTGTTGGTGCAGAGCATTTTGGTGTTCCCTAAAATGCTGGCAATACGCCCAGTGGTGGCAGACGCTGAAACGCACGTGGTGTATGGTGGCAATATGCGCACACGCGCTTTGCTAATCATACAGCAGCTGGGTAAGCAGGAAATTGTGCAAAAGCTGGAGCAGCAGACAAAGTACAAACGCCTTACCAGCTTTGAACAGCAGGAGCTGCTGGAATACTGGGAAAAGTGGCAAAAACGCCCACTGGTAAGGGTGCAGCTGGTTTCCGACCTAACCGAAGCCGAGAAAGCCGAATTTGTGATAAAGGATAACGTGGGCTTTGGTAAATGGGAATTTGACGAGCTGGCAAACAAGTGGGATAACAACCTGCTTGCTGAATGGGGTATGGACATTTGGCACAATACCGACACGGACATTGACAGCTTCTTTACCGATGCAGAGCAAAAGGACAAAGCCAAAGGGCTGCACGTGCTGGTAAGCGTTCCCGATGAACTGGAAGCGGAGCTGGACGAAATACGGCAAGTGGTAGAAGCTGCTGTGGCAAGTTACACAGGTGTAAAGGTTAAATAACATAACGCTATGGAACTGTATTTAGCTGGCGAGTTTGACTACATACGCATGATGCACTTAAGCCCCGATGTGGAGCTTACGCACTACCAGCAGCCCGACAGGTTGTACAACGACCACAAGCGCATAAACCTGCTGCAAAGTTTCTACTATGCACGCAAGAATAAGAAATACCCTATTATCCAAAACAGCAACGCCTGCAACCTGCTAATAGATAGCGGAGCTTTCACATTTATGCAGGACGATAAGTATGCCGTAAACTGGGAACGCTACACGGACGAGTATTGCGACTGGGTACTGGCTAACGGCATTAAAAACTTTGTGGAAATGGATATTGACTGGGTGGCAAGTGTGGACGAAGCACTTGCATTGCGCAGGCGTATGGAACAGCGCACAGGTATGCAGCCGATACCGTGCTGGCACACCTGTAGGGGCAAACAGGCGTGGATAGACATTTGCAAAGAATACCCTTATGCCGCCTTATCGCTGGGCGGTGCTACCAAAACGACAAGCTGGTTTAAGCAGCACAAATACGCGCAGCTGGGCTGGTTTTTGGACGTGGCAGCAGAACACGGCTGCAAGGTACACGGACTGGGCTTAACAGCGATTAGTGTATGGCTGCAACATCGCCACAGGTTCTACAGCTGTGATAGCACAGCGTGGCTGGCAGGCAATTTGGGCGGCTTTGTGTACCACTTTGACCCTCGCACAGGCGTAATGGGCAAGACCAAAGCACCACAGGGCAAGAAGCTGGTAACAATGGCAGCAGCCCAAAACAACTTTGACCAGTGGGTGCTGTATCAACGCTGGTGCAGGGAAAATATGTAACACTTAACAAACAACAATATGAATACTGAAAAGACCTACCGAATTAACCGTATTTTCTACAGCATACAGGGCGAGGGCGCACGTGTTGGCACGCCACAGGTGTTTATCCGCTTTAGTGGCTGTAACCTGCATTGCAGCTTTTGCGACACCGACCACGAAAGCAGATACCAGCTTATGGACGCACACGAAATTATAGCCGAGTGCAAGCGTGTGGGAGAAGCCTGTGCCAGCGTAAGCCTGTGTGGTGGCGAACCTACATTACAGCTGGATGAACACCTGCTGGAAGCACTTAAGCAGGCTGGCTATTACGTGAGCATAGAAACAAACGGACTGCTCCCTGTGCCTGCTGGTGTGGATTACGTGGTATGCAGCCCCAAGACTGCCAAGATAGCCCCCGACCACATAAACGAGCTTCGCTATGTGGTAAAGGCTGGCGACCCGATACCTGTTCCCCACAAACACGCGGAACACTACTACCTTTCGCCCTGCTTTGACGGAGAGCAACCCAACAAAGACAACATCGCCCACTGCATTGCACTGGTGCAGGAACACCCCGAATGGCGACTGGGTATGCAGTGGCACAAATTTATAGGCATTGAATAATGAAACGGCTGACACATTTACACAGGGTGGAATATGTGGATTACATTCCACAGGAAGCACAAATGAAGCAGGGCGTGCTATACGTATCACGCCAGTTCGGTACAGCTGTTCACTTATGCGCCTGTGGGTGCGGTTGTCAGTCCGTAACGCCCTTTGGCAATAAGCACGGCTGGGAGCTTATCAGCAGTGGCACAAAAGTAACATTATCGCCCAGTATTCTTAACGGTAACTGCCCCAATAAGGCGCATTATTTCATTCGGGATAATGCGATAGTTTGGGTATAAATAACTTATACAGCATTATGTTTTACGTATCTAAAAGACTGGAAATTGCAGCCTGCCATAAGCTGCAATTAAGCTACGAAAGCCCCTGTAGCCAGCTGCACGGACACAACTGGATAATAACAGTGTACTGTAAGGCTAAACGGCTAAACGCAGACGGTATGGTGTGCGACTTTAAGCACATAAAGAATGTA
>JAAVFQ010000020.1 GCA_014800685.1 Bacteroidales bacterium | reverse complement strand
TCCACCTCTTCCCATTCCGAACAGAGAAGTTAAACCTCATCACGCCGATGGTACTGCGAAAGCGGAAGAGTAGGTAATCGCCATTCAGGGACCGACAGAGCAATCTGCCGGTCCCTTTCTCTTTATCTAAGACTTATGGGACTGATGGGAATTATGCGAGCTATGTGAGTTATGGGAGTTGTGGGTTTGATTGGAGATATGAGAGTTGTAGGAGTTGTGGGAGATATGTGAATAGTGGGAATATTGTGAGTTGAGGGAAAGATAAGAGATTTGTGTAATTTGATAGAGATGTGAGATTTGGTGGAATTATGAGAGATTTGTGACCAGTTTAGGTTCTCTTTCTCATTACGCGAAATTGTTTCGATTCTTACCAAGAATCTCACGAATTTTTCGTCACTTTGCAGTTTTACGAGAACTTCATCTGAATAATGACCGATTTAAAGTCACAGAATGAAATACAGTAATATTACGAGGTCGTTATTACATATTAACATCCTCATGTTAGCTGAAGTGTTTATGATATTTATATGTTATGTTTCGTCTTTATGTATCTAAGCGGCCACATTTTTAAGTCGTTACCTAGTTATCATATTAAAAATTTTTATTAATTTTGCATATAGACTCACGCCGTGCGTCTTCCAAGAGAGGAAGCGAGGCGGGAGGTATAATAAAAGGCGTTTACTCGCGCTTTATTCTTGCTGGACTAAAATCGCCAAATTTATCAGCAGTCAAGAATATAGCAAGGTGGACGCTCACGGGTATGTATTTACCTATCCGGGCTCATTCTATGCCTTAACCGGCATGGAGTGGGTTTGGGGTATTAACATATCGGCGTGAGTATCTGCGTTGTTTGTCTGACTGCTAAGGTGTTTGGCGATACCATGTCCAGCAGACAGCAACGGTACAGATACCCACGCTTTTTTGTTTTACCCGGTCGCAGTGGGGTGTTGGCGACAAAACCAATAGGCGGCATTTTAACGTCGCACCCATCATGAAAGCGACTGACCGACATAAGCTAATTGACCGTATCAAGACCATTGAGGGATTGACTCACGATGAACGCTCGGCTCTTCTTGGACTTCTACGCGAATCCAAAACCTACGGCCTTATGTGGGAGGATAAGCCCGAAGATGTGGAAGACCGTCTGCGTTCAGAGCTTCCAGTCCTCAAAGAAGTCAAGAGTAGAGCCATTATCTCGGATAATGCCGTTTCTCCTAATCATATCCTCATTGAAGGTGACAACCTTGAAGCACTCACCACTCTTGCATATACGCATGAGGGAAAAATTGATGTTATCTATATCGATCCGCCTTACAACACCGGCAACAAAGACTTCGTCTATAATGATTCTTTCGTAGACTCAGAGGATAGCTACCGTCATTCAAAGTGGCTATCTTTCATGTCGCGTCGTCTCCGCATTGCTAAGAAACTTCTGTCAGAGCGAGGTGTTATCTTCATTTCAATTGATGATAATGAGCAGGCAAATCTGAAACTACTATGTGATGAAATTTTCGGTCAAGAACATGTAGAAACGTATATTTGGGATGTTCGAGTAAAAGGAACAATGCCTAAAACGGCAAAAAATACTGTAAGAAAAGAGCATGAGTACATTATTGCATGTTACAAATCTGAAAAACGGTTGCAAAAATATTCTTCTCTAAAGTATGCCGATAAAAAATGGACGAATCCTGATAATGATCCAAGAGGTCCTTGGATGTCTGCTAATATCAGTAGAGGTGCAGAGGGCAGCACTGGTGGTTTTAAATCGTTTGTTATAACTAATCCTGCTGGTATCTCTTTTGATAGAGATTGGTCGATAACAAAAGATGAGTATGAATCATTATTAGCAGATGGGCGTATTTATTTCTCAGATAATGGTCGTGGTGTGCCACGATTAAAGAAATTTCAGTCTGAGCCAGTATGGTCTATTCAATCATCATTTTTTGCAGATTTAAGCAACTCTCAAGAGGCATCTAGTATAATAAAATCAATTTTAGGAGAAAAATTATTTGATTTCCCGAAGCCAACAGCGTTGCTACAACGAATGTGGCAAATAGCTGGTGCTTCCAATTCTACTATCCTTGACTTTTTCGCCGGCTCGGGTACAACCCTTCATGCAGTCATGCAGCTAAACGCAGAGGACGGCGGTAAGCGTCAGTGCATACTCTGTACCAACAACGAGAACGGTATCTGCGAAAATGTAACCTATGAACGCAATAAGCGTGTAATCAACGGATACACTAAGCCTAACGGTGAGTATGTTGAGGGTTTGTACGCCAATAATCTTCGCTACTACCGCACAGATTTCGTTGGTCGTAGGCGTACTCCTCAGAATATGCGTAGGTTGATGTTGTTGTCATCGGATATGCTTTGTATCAAAGAGGATCTTTATACAGAGTATGATATGTTCGGTGATATGCAGACGCTTGAAAATGGCTTCCGCTATTTTTCCGACGGCAAAAAGCAGATGCTTATCGTTTACAATGAGGAAGCAATATACGATATAGTTGACGCTCTCGGAAATATGGATATTGTAGATCCGATAATAGTGTATGTTTTCTCACCCGGTAATGATGCGTGGAACTCTGAATTTGAGAGTGTCAGCGACAAAGTGCGCCTTACCGCACTTCCTGCCGCCATTTATAATGCGTACAAACGTGTCCTTCCCAAACCAAAGGATACTATGTTGAACCTGGAGAACTCAACTAACGATACGGTTACAACAGATAGTTTGTTTGATTTTGAAGAGGAAGGAGGTAAAGAATGAAAGATTTTGCCTACCAACAAGATGCGGTAAAAGACCTTACTCAGAAGGTCGTTGGATTACTCAATGAGGGTGGCTCGCGCCGAAAGGTAATCTTTGAGGCTCCTACCGGCTCCGGCAAGACCGTTATGGTGTGTCAGACCCTCGCCAGTATAGTCGATACCCTGAAAGCCGACGGCACTAACCGTTATGAAGAGGTTGCCTTTATTTGGTTCGCACCCCGTAAACTTCATCTACAGAGTTATATGAAACTGAAGGGTGTGTTTGCCGACGGTAGAGAACTGCGTCCTGTGATGTTTGATGACCTTGAACAGAATGAGGGCATTCAGCCAGGAGAAATACTCTTTGTTAATTGGGAAAGCGTCAATAAAGATAAGAACCTCATTGTGCGTGATAGTGAATCAAGCACTTCGCTGTATGAAATTTGTCGTAAAACACAGGAACAAAACGGATTGCCGATAGTTGCTATAATTGACGAAGAACATATGTTTTGGTCAAAGACAGCGGATAAATCCGGTGCAGTACTTGATAAAATCAATCCTGCGGTTGAAATCAGAATTTCCGCTACACCCAAGACAGTACGCTTTGATGAAAAGGTACGTATCGGACGCGACAAGGTTATCAATGCTGAAATGATCAAACGCGAGGTGGTTCTCAATCCTGAACTTGAAAGTGGTATCTCCGATGAGACGACTCTCAACAACCACCTGATGAAGCTCGCGCTTGATAAGCGAGATCAACTTGCGGAGGCATACAGAAAACTCGGAGTAAATATCAATCCATTGTTGCTCATCCAACTTCCGAACGATCAAAAGGAAACCATGACAGCAGAGGATAACGATATTGCTAATTTCGTTAAGCAATATCTCGATACAATGCGAGATATAACTGTCGATAACGGACGACTTGCAATATGGCTTTCAGGTGAGAAGAAAAACCTTGAAGGTCTTGAAAATCCCGACAATATGGTACAAGTTCTTCTATTCAAGGAAGCGATTGCTCTTGGATGGGACTGTCCCCGCGCTACCGTACTTCTTATTTTCCGTAAATTGTCGAGCGACCAGTTCACCATACAGACCGTCGGACGTATTCTCCGTATGCCTGAACAACATCACTATACAGATGACCGTCTGAACATTGGATATGTATATACTGACATCGCCAAAGAAAAGATAAATATAGTCACTACCGATGCTGATTATATTAAGAAATATGCTCTGGTAGCAGTTCGCCGTCCTGAACTGAATAATGTAGAGTTGAAATCAGTATATGCTGATCGCCCTAATGATACCCGAAACTACTTCGGTCCGGACTTTCGTAGAATTTTATACGCTGAAAGTGAAAAGTTCTGGAATATAGAGCAAGCCTCAGGCGGATTGTTTAGTCTCGCTGAACTTGCAGCCATGCGAGGTGAAGATTATGCTCCTAAATCATTGCCCGACACAGACGATGAGCAAATAAATGAAAATCGTCGTCGAGTAGCAAATACTCTGCGTCTTGATGTTCCGAATGTAAACATCCCTATTCCGAAGGATATTCATTTTCAAAATGAGATTCAAACTATTGATGTTGATAATCAAAGTGTGAAATTTGCGAGAACAGCGGCGGAGATTGACCGCGTATTTATAAGCGAAATTTCCAAATATGTGTCTTCTTTTGAGAGTAAGAATAATCCGGCAGACAAACTTGCCGGCTATTTGCTCGAAACAATAGCTGACTTCTTCGGTATCTTTGATACGGATGCGAAGAAGGTATTCCTGTATCACGACAACCGTCCGAAGTTTGACCGATTGCTCCGCATAGCATTAGACCGGTATATAAAGATGCGTGAAGTTAAGAAACAGAAGGCATCAGCGCGTGCAATGAAAGAATTTCAGTGGAGCGTGCCGGAGGAAAGACTCTATGAAGATGAGACACATCGTCTTCAACTTGCCGACAATCATGCTCTCCAGCCATTCTACGAACTCAACTCTGCATCGACACCTGAAAAAGCATTTGCTAACTTCCTTGAAGAGAATAGCGAATACATCGACTGGTGGTATAAGAATGGAGACAAAGGTCGTCAGCACTATGCTGTAGAATATACCAATGAGGTCGGAAACAAGGCACCGTTCTATGTTGATTTTGTTATCCGCTTGAAGAATGGTAAGATTATGCTTTTTGACACGAAAACAGCTGGAAGTGAACCCCTGACTACACACCTGAAGCATAATGCTCTCAACGACTATATCGTTGAAGAAAATGCCAAAGGTGCAAATCTCGTTGGAGGCGTAATCGTAAAAGATGGCATGAACTGGGTATGGTCGCGATATAAAATAGAGAATACAACAGACCATGAGGGCTGGGCACATCTTGATTTCAAACAGGAAAACTCGTAAGCTATGGCAAAAGGTATAGATCAGAAATTCGTGCATTACGGAATCCGTAAGGATGACCTCTACATGATAGAGGCTATCTGCGATGCTGAGGGCATTGATTTTGAATGGCTGAGTGAAGATATTCTAAAAGCCTATCATGCAAAGAAAGTTGATGCAATAGAGATAGATGACGCAACCACAGAAGACATTATCCGTGCTGCTATTCAGAAAATCAAACAGTAAAACTCTCTCAACATGCTAATCCAGAGAATCAAAGTCAGCAATTATAAGACATACCTTGACCTCGATCTTGATTTGACCGTTGACGAGGAACGTCCGATCATCCTTATAGGTGGCTCAAATGGTGGTGGTAAGACGACGCTCTTTGAGGCTATAAGCGGTGCGCTTTATGGTCTCAAAATCGAGAACCGTGACCATTTCATGGAACTCGTAAACCAGGGTGCTGTCGGGCAGGTTAAGCCTGAAATATCTTTGCAGATAACATTCAGCGGTAAGGTGTTGGGTCAGGAGCAGAAATATATCCTCAAACGTACTTACGTTCTTAATCCTGCCGGGAAACCGCTCGAAAGTGTCAGCCTTAACATGAACGGTAATATGTTTGTGTATGGCACAATGACCGCTCCCAAGGAGCGCATTAAAAATGAGCAAGAGGTCAACAAGATTATAAAGGCTAATCTTCCGCAGGAGTTAAGCCAATATTTCTTATTTGATGCCATGCAGTCGAGCGAACTCCTGAAAAAGAATGTGTTCGCTCAAACTATCAAAGATAATTTTGAGAATGTACTCGGCTTCAAAAAATATCTCCAGCTGAAACGTGCCGCCGAAAAGCTTCAACAGGAATGGGCCAAACTTAGATTACAGGCAGAACAGGAGGCTGCCGAATATAATGAGTTAGTAAGCCAGAAGGATAAATTGACAGCCGAACTAAATGCTTGTGTTGCTGAACAAGATTCTCTTTACAAGTATTTAACCTCGATGGAATCTGAGTACCAGAAAGCGAGGGAGGGCGCACAGCAAAGTGCAACCCTGAATAAGCGTATCACTGATATTTCAACCAAGATAGATGATATAATATCTCGTGCGGCAACCTATGCAGAAGATATTAAAGGATTTATGGAGAATGTTGAAATTAACGTTTTCCTACCCAAAATTGCTTCAAGTTTATCCGTTGAGATAAATAATATACTTCGCATTAAGAATGAGTTGCAACAATCAAGTACCGGGGCATATCCTCTTGAAACACTCCGTGATGTTACAAGCAAAATCATTGAATATCTGAAAGAGTTGTCTTTGTGCTCACCTGAGGTCGATGAAGAGAATGTAGTCAAACACATGGTGGCGGTTCAGAATACTGTTAATCGCCAAGACCCTTTTGACTACCTTGACTCATCCGAGATAACGGCGTTAAAGTCACTTGTGAGTAGAGCATCCAACAACCAGTTCGTTTCATTATATCGTCAGCGTCAGGATCTTGAGGTTCTGTTGGCTACAATAGAGGAAATGCGTACTGAGAAAAATAATCTTGAACAGACAAGAGCCGGAGGTAATGAGTATATTATCTCATCGTATGAGGACAGTCAACGAAAACTCGAAAAGGCAAAGGTCAACGAAGGACAGTTGAAACAGGAGATTCAGAAGCTCGAAAACCGTATCCATCGTTTTGATGTCCAGATTCAGCAAGAGCCTGATCTTAAATACGATACTCTCGTCAAACTCAAACCCTTCTTTGAGAAGGTTGCAGATAGCCTTCTGAAAAAGAAGAAAGCTCAGATAGAGAGTGAGATGCAGCAGCAGCTCAATCGCTTGCTTGTGTCTTATAAAGGTCATATTGGTCGAGTAGAGTTTAGCGACAGCATGGAGAATTTCAATATTAAAATTTTCCATACAAAGGGGAATGAAATTTACCTCAATCAGCTCAACGCTGCCTCGAAGCAAATATTTATTCAGGTACTTCTAAAAGTTCTTCGTAATCTGGGTGACTATAACCCTCCGGTGATGATTGATACTGTGATGGGTGTGCTGGATAATGAGAGCCGTGAAATGCTATTTGAAGAGTATTTTCCGAATCTTGCCGAGCAGACTATCTTACTTTGTACTACATCTGAGGTTCGCCCCGACAGCGACTATAAGAAACTCGAAGCTTTCATATCAAAGACATTTACGCTCCATCGTGATGTAGAGGAACAGAAGACCACAGTCAGCGATGGATGTTTCGGAATCGAATTAAATCAGTAAGATCATGCCATTACTATTTGGAGATATATACTTCCCGGAAAACTTCAATACGGAGTTTGCTCCCCTGAAAGACAAGATTGAGAATCTAATCAATCTTTCACGCTCTGTCGGTAATGAGCGTAGATATTCAATACTGAATAATAAGCTGATGCGTATCTGTCTGCTTGTTGGTCTTTCCACTCCCGGCAAACGAGACGAGAAGACTGTAGAGGCTATCAAGTTGCAGAAAGGCAGTCGTTTTCAGGCAAGTTTCTTTACCCATCAGGAATTAGCCCCTTTATATTCAGCATTGATAAAAATGCGTTATAAAGATACGTCTCTTGATTTGTCAAACAATAACGTGTTATCACGAATTATTGGTGCGGAAATGTATCGCGGTCGTGATACCTTGATGGCTGACAACAATTTGGAAAACTACTTCTTCTCATCAGGAGGACGTGCTGCACTTGCCAAGGATATTCCGGCTCTTAATCTCCTTATAGGAAACTATGGAGATGCAGAAATGGAAGCAACCCTTGACATAAATAGTCGTGCTATAACAAATGCTCAGATAATCATTGCCGGAGCAACCGGTTCAGGTAAGACAAATCTGCTTGCTGTACTGATGCAACAGATACGCTCAATTTCGGCGGAAAGTAGCTATCCGGTCAACTTCCTTCTATTTGATTATAAGGGAGAGTTCAGCGACATTCAGAATAATCACTGGTTGTCACTATTCGATGTAGACCGTTCTTGCATTCTTGACCCGATTGAACGTCCCCTCCCGTTCACACCGTTCAAGAACTTTACCGGCAGACCACAGAATGAGATCAATCTATATTCAACAGAAATGGCTTCTGCTTTAAGTTCTCTTGATAGAGTTACCGCAAGCTCAAATATGAGTAACAGGTTGAGCGAGGCCATTGTAGACGCATATAACTCAACTAACGGACAGCCGATAACATTTGATCTCATGCTAAAAAACTATCAGGCTCGTATGAAAGACCCTGATAAGGATGATAGTATTTCATCGATACTGAAACAACTTGTAAGAGCAAATATCTTTGACACCGAGGATAAAGCAGACCTTGTTGGAGAAAGTTTTATCGTCAAGATGGACGGTTATCCTAAAGACGGTCCGATTGCAAAAGCAATCGTGTACTTCTTGATGTCGAAACTCAACAACATCTATGAACAACTTGACAAGCAAGCCGTCAATGACGATGTAGTGCAAATTTGCCACTTCTCAATTATTGACGAGGCTCATTATATTTTGAGTTTCGATAACCGCCCACTCCGCAACCTTATTGCGGTAGGTCGCAATAAGGGATTGTCTATTATTCTTGCTACGCAGAATATGGCTGACTTCAAAAACAAGGGCTTCGACTTCTACGCCAATGCGCAGTATCCCTTGATTATGAAGCAGCAGACAATCGATGACAAGGTAATCAAAGACCTGTTCGGTGTAAGTGGCACGGAACTCCAAGAAATCCGCACCGCTATTGCAGGACTGCAAAAGGGTGAACTTATCATCAAAGACCAAATGGCTTTTGCGCTCGGCATGGGTAGTAAGTACAAAAAAATAAACGTAACCCACTTGATCTAATATGCCAGTAGAAACATTTGTTGCATTAGAACAAACTAAAGGCTTTTTTAAAGAACTTCTCATGCCGAAAGACATAAATCGTAACGAAGTCAACGGGAACTCTTTTTTTGAGAACTTTATGAACAGTTCAAAAGGTTTCTCTGATCTTGCTACTCTTAATGAATCTTGCAGACGTATGCAAGATTTCCACGATACTATGAACTCAGGACGCTTCTTTTTAGCAAATGCTCAAAGAAACAGTTATCCTGAAGTATATTCAGGCAATCCTCCATTATGGGCTAATGATTGGATTAAGTCATTGTATCTCAATAGCGCAATTCATTCATACAGTGCTGCTTTTGATATTTACCTACAAATTTATGGATATGTTTTGAGCTTTATTCGCAGTACGCTGATAAATCGCCATCCGTATTAACGGACGATGATTTATTAAAAATACTTGAAGCATGTAATATTAATCGAGTTGAGGCGCAATCAAAGGTTTGTTGATTTTCGGTAAAAAAATTGTTTGTAATAGGAAATTTTACTAAATTTGCTCTCGATTAAATGAGATGTCTCGGTGAGGTCTGCATTTACGGTGGCTTGCGAGGCGTATCGTTTATGTTTACTATTTAGTTGATTCGGTGTTTTTTAGCCGTGTCATTTAGTTAGTTTATATTTGTGAGATCAATTTTTCTTACGTATCAGCATTTATCATGAATAGATCATTGTTTTTAATAGCGTCTTGCGCGTTGGCGTTTTCTGCTTCCGGCGCGGTTCTTCCTTTTACTTACGGCCTGATAGATGGGCGTCACTATGCGAAGGGTACCGGCAATCCTGAGAAGTATGATGTGTGTATCCGTATAGACAATGCGGCGTTTGTCGGTTCGACGATAACATCGATATCCGTCCCCATACCGGCCAAGGGGGGCAGCGTGTCGCCTGAGTGTTCTGCCTGGGTGATATCGGAGCTTCCGGGAGAGGGAGAGGCGTTATCGCCGCTGAGCATGGCAGAGGCTAAGATTGTCGACAATGTGCTGACGGCCACTTTTGAGTCGCCCGTTACGGTGGGCGATAGTCCGCTTTATGTGGGATATACGGTAGACGTGACGGACTGCGATGCGGGCACTGCTGCTTATCCGATAGCTTGCGTAGCCGGGAGAATAGAGGGTGGTCTCTATTATCGTTCGGAGAATTATACTCCTAAGTGGCATGACAGCGGCAATGCGAAGAGCAATGCGTGCGTGTCAGAAATGACGGTGACTTTGGAGGGTGACTTTCCGGCTAATTCCTGCGTGCTGACTTTGACCAATGCGGAGCCTTACTCAACGCCCGGCGGGGAAGCTGTGGTGAGGGGATTGCTTACTAATTATGGGTCGGCAGCGGTGAATAATATCGAGGTGGCATATCTGCCCGAAGGGGAGAAAGAGAGCGTGCCGGTAGCTGTGGAGCTTGAGACTCCGTTGGAGCCTCTTTACGGAGCGTCACAGCCGATAAGCTTCAAGATCCCCGGCGGCAAAGAGCTTGGCGAGAGTGGCGTGAGATTCACGCTTGCGAAAGTGAACGGAGCGGAGACAGTGGACGCGCAGCCTGTTTCGGCTATGCTGAAGACAGTGCCCTTCATACCCAAGCATCGTCCGATAGTAGAGGAATATACGGGACTTTGGTGCACATGGTGCCCGTCGGGCTATGTAGCCCTTGAGCAGGGGAAATATTATTATGGGGATGATTTTGTGGCCCTTTCCTATCATAATGGGGATGAGATGGCGATGCGTTCTTCGCTTTTCCCATCGAGGGTGACGGGCTATCCTTCGATCTTCATAGACCGCGGAAGCCGTATCGACATCTTCACCACGATGAAAGAGTGGGAGACAGCGGCCGCCCTCCTTGCTCCCGGATCAATAGAGGTGAAGGCTGAGTGGGCCGACGACAATAAAGAGGAGATAGTTGTGACCTCTACCACGAGATTTATCGAGAATCATATCGGCGCTAACTTCGCGGTGAGCTATGCTCTGGTGGCTGATGGCCTGAGCAATCCCTCCTGGGCGCAGGGAAATGAATATTTCGGAGATGAAGGAATAGGAATGGTGGGGCCTTATTGGGATACCTTTACTAAGGGCGACCGTCAGGTCTATGGTCTGACCTTTAACGACATCGTAGTCAATTATAATGATCCTCGCGGCATCGTGGGGTCGATCCCATCAGACATTGAGGCAGAGAGAGCCTATACTCATAGCTCAAGAATTAATATCAATGACGCTATATCCGCCAAGACCGGCAATCTGATCTGGCAGAATAAGGATAAGCTTCGAGTGGTGGCAGTGCTTTGCAATCCTGAGACCCGCGTGGCTTACAATGCCATCTCTTCTGACTATGCCTCCACTTTCGGCAAATGGGACAGTGTGCGCGGAATAGACGCCGAGAGTGACTCTCCCGTAGTGTCCAAGAGATATTATGACATGCAGGGCAGAGAGCTGATGGCCTCGCCGACCGGCGTCCCCTACGTGGTCATTTCTCTTCATGAGGATGGCACGCTGAGCACGGAGAAGCGCTTCGATAGCAATAGATAAAGCATACGATTATCGATAAGACCGGGTGGGGGTGCAGGAGCCAGACAGGCGTTCCGGCACTCCCATGCTGTCATTTCCCACTTCATAAAGATACACTCATGTCTCTTTTCAGCCTGCTAACGACTCTTGTGGCGCCACACGATTGCGTGATATGCGGTAGGACCACAACAGCTCCTGAGGGTCAGCTGTGCGAGTGGTGCCTTTATTCGCTGCCGAGCTATGCGGGATTCGGGGCAAAGATGCCTGAGATAGCCGACAGGTTTCTTCGCAGAACGGAGTTTTATTCGGCTAATGCGCTTCTAAGGTATGAGAGGGGGAATGTGGTGTCAGAACTAATAAAAGATTTCAAATATAACGGGATGCAAGGTGTAGGCCGTCGGCTCGGCGAGCGATTGGGGGCTGAATTTGCTTCGCACACACTTTCACTTCAAGCGGACGTCATAGTGCCGATGCCTATTCATATCCTCAAGCGGATGCGGCGTGGTTATAATCAGACGGAGATACTTGCCACGGCGGTGTCAGAGAAGCTTGCGATCCCGGTAGAGAGACAGTTGAGAGCCACGCGGCCACATTCAACGCAGACCCGCAAGTCATTGCTTCAGCGGCGTCAGGGCATCACGGCGGACTACTTTCGGGTGAAGAATCCGGAGGCACTGAGAGGGAAACATATTCTGCTGCTTGATGACGTCATAACCACAGGGTCGACGATGGTGGCCGCCGCTTCGGCGATTTCGAGAGATGCTCCCTCGGCTACCATATCACTGCTGGCTCTGGCGGCGACGGCTGATTAAGATTAAAACAAGTAAAATTTTATCACATACATAACAAGACTATTATGGCACGATCGCATATTTTTACAACACTTCTCGCTGTCGGCCTCACGGCAGGGGTGGCAGGAGCGGAAACAATCAGTTATTCATACAATGTGGCGGACTCTGAGGCGAGCGGCTACGGCTATGCCACTACGGAGACCTACAGCGCGGCAATACGTGTGTCCAATCCGCTGCTCGTAGGGAAGCGAATCGTAGGTGTGCGGTTTCGCGTGCCGGAAAGCGGGGGCAGCATCAATCCAACCGTAAGCGGCTGGGTCATGTCGTCGTTGCCCGCAGATGGCCCCACAGAGGCGGCTATGAAAAGTAGCGGCAGCGTGACAGCCGAGGGGACAGAGTTTTATGTACCCTTTGAGTCGGCTGTAGAGATTCCCCCGGAAGGGGTCTATGCCGGCTATTCGGTGACGGTGGAAACACTCGCGTCAGTAGCACGTCGCTATCCCCTTGAGATAGTGAATGGCGATACAGAAGGGGGGCTCTATATCTACACCCCCTCCAGAGGAAAATGGACAGATGCCGCCGCGGTGTCTGAGAAACTTTCCACAATGGAGGTGATGATAGAGGGCGACTTTCCGTCAGAAGCCGTGGCCATCAGCCTGGCCGGTGAGCAGCTTGTGCTTACCGGCGAAGAGGCATCGGTCAATGCCAGAATCACGAACTACGGAACATCAGCGGTGACAGCCATAGCATACAAAACTTCTATATCCGGCGAGGAATATTCAGGCGAATACAACCTCACTGAGCCATTGGCAGCGCGCTTCGGCGCATATACAGACGTAACGCTTCGAACGAAAACACCCGAGACGCCCGGTGATGTCCTGGCGACCATAGAAGTCGACGGCGTCAACGGAGAGCTCAATGAGGCGTATGAACCGACATCAAGCGCCAATGTGACCCTGACCCCCGTCATCCCGCTAAATCGTCCACTTGTAGAGGAATATACCGGGCTATGGTGTGGATCATGCCCTGCGGGATATGTGGCGCTTGAGCAGGGTAACCTATACTATGGGAGCGACTTTGTGGCCATCGCCTATCACGTCAACGATGCTCTGCAGACCGGAGTGACGCAGCCCTCACATCCCAACGGGCTTCCGGCAGTCTACATCAATCGCGAGAAGACAGCCGGCCCGACAGAGACGTTAGAGCGCTGGGCGGAAGCGAGAGCCAAGCAGGTGGCCGCTGACATAGACATCACTCTCGAATGGGCAGACAGTAAGCGACAGGCACTCATCGCCACATCGAAAACGACGTTTATACGCGATATCAGCGCAGCGCACTATGCCGTTGTCTTCACGCTGGTAGCCGATAAACTAACCGACAGATCATGGGGGCAGGCCAACTATTTCTCCGGACAGCAAAACAGCGGTCCCTTCTGGGATCTGTTTTCCAAAGGAGGAGGTTACGTCTATGGCCTTGAATTTAACAACGTGCCGCTGCTTGCCTCGGCCATGAATGACGGGGAGAATGCTCTCCCCACATCCATCGAAGCCTTCCGGGCCTACACTCACACCCATACGTTCACACTGAGCGACGCCCAGCAGAATCTCCTGCAGAACAGCGGCAACCTCAAAGTTGTAGCAGCCATCGTCGACACCTCATCTCCTCGTCTTGAGACGCTAAATTCCGTATGCTCAGGCTCCTCCTCGGCAGCCTCAGTGTCGCAATCAGTAGACGAGGTAGCCGGAGAGGCAAAAATCGTAGCCGTGCGCTACTACAGCCTGCAGGGACAGCTACTGCCGGAAGCTCCGCAGAGAGGAAACTGCATAGAGGTGAGCGAAATGAGCGATGGAAGCATAGCCTCAAAAATCATAATGGCACGCTAACCCGGAAGAAAGCGAGCCTGATTTGCAGAAGTGGGAAAGTTTTGCTAATTTTGTGGAGTGGAATAGAGTCAGACTCCGGATAATGGGTATGATCTATACATTGCAGCCTGACCGGAAGCAGAAAAAGGCTTGCGCCACGCAAGAAAAGATTATATGCCAGCAGAGACAGTATCAAGAGCCGAAGTGGTGAGAGCCAAGCAGAGATTTTCCATCATAGGAAATTCGGAGGCCCTCAATAGCGCAATAGAGCGTGCCGTGAAGGTAGCGCCCATAGATCTTTCCGTGCTTGTCACCGGAGAGAGCGGTTCGGGCAAAGAATTCTTTCCCAAAATCATCCACCAGTATGGCGCTCGAAAGCATAAGAAATATATAGCGGTCAACTGCGGCGCAATCCCCGAAGGGACCATAGACAGCGAGCTTTTCGGGCACGAGAAAGGGTCGTTCACGGGGGCACTCTCAGACCGAAAGGGGTATTTCGAAGAGGCCGACGAGGGCACCATATTTCTTGATGAGGTGGCCGAGCTTCCGCTAACCACGCAGGCGAGATTGCTGCGAGTGCTTGAGACGGGAGAGTTTCTGAAGGTAGGGTCGTCAAAAGTGCAGAAGACAGATATCCGCGTAGTTGCAGCCACGAATGCCGATCTGCTGAAGGCAGTTCGGGCAGGAAAGTTTCGCGAAGACCTTTATTATCGCCTTTCGACGGTCATCATCCAGGTGCCAAATTTGCATGACCGCGGTGATGACGTTCTGCTACTTGCCCGAAAATTTGCCTCCGACTTTTCGGAGCGCTACATGACTGCTCCCATACGCTTCTCAGAAGAGGCCGGCGAGTTGCTTCTCGCTTACCGCTGGCCCGGCAATGTGCGTCAGCTAAAGAACATCGTGGAGCAGTTGGCCCTCTTTGACTCCGGCGAGACGATAACACGCAGGCGTCTTATCGAGGTCATCCCTCACCCCGCCGACACCAATCTTCAGGTCTCAGCCGAAAGCCATAGCTACGAAAATGAGCGCGAACATCTCTGGCAAGCACTACTTACGCTGAAAAAGGAGGTAGAGGCCCTTCGCCTGCAACTATCGGAGCGTGGAGACGTCACCGACCATCATTCCTACTCTCCCATGCGCTCCATAATTAAGCTTGATGATCCTGCGTTTGAGCCACTGTCGGCCGATATCCTCTCCGAAGGGAGCGAAAAGCAGCAGATAATCGACGCATTGCGTCGCTGCAAAGGGTCGAAAAGAGAGGCGGCAAAAATGCTTGAAATGTCGGAAAGGACGCTCTACAGGCGCTTGCACGAGCTTGACATCACTCCCGACAAATATTCCTGAGCCCGAAGATGATAAGAAAAATATTAAGAGAAACGGCGATGGCGGTTGTAGTCCTGACGATATGCAGCCTGCTGACCGGCTGCGTAAGCTACAAGCTCAACGGCTCCGCTATCAATTACGACATATATCGGACCATCAACGTGTCGGAATTTCCGATACGGGCGGCACTTGTCTATCCCCCCTTGCAGCAAACGTTTGAGAATGAGCTGCTCAATACCATCACCCGGCAGACTCGCCTGCGGGAAGTGGATGGACCGGCCGACCTTGAAATGAGTGGAGAGATCACCGGCTATTCCCTCTCGCCACAGTCGGTAGGCACGGATGCCTACGCCACTGAGACCCGCTTGACGATTTCCGTGAGAGTGAAGTACGTAGACCATAAGAATCCTGCCAATAATATAGACCAGACATTTACGGCCTATCGCCAGTTTTCGAGCCAGCTTATGCTGACCGACGTGCAGGATGATCTCTGCCAGCAGATTTCAGATGAACTGGTAGACCTGATATTTAATGCCACCTTAGGGAACTGGTGACAACCACGCCTCCAACTCGCCCACAATCAATCCTCAAAAGATATAACAGATGACCCCGACCCTTCAGGAGATGACCTCAGACCAGAGTCTGATAACGCCGGCGCTGGCAGCAGAGCTGGCACGAAAATATCCATATTTCGTATATCCCACAGTAGTTCTGCTGCGAGGAGACAGGGAAGTGGCTGATAGAAGCGCACTGCGGCGACGCGTGGCCGCCCACATAGGCGACACAGACACGCTGCTCAATCTCTTTGAGGAGTATGGCGACGTGTTTGCCGATTTCTATCCGGACATGCATGAGCCTAATCCGAGCACGGAAGACACCATAGACAACTTCCTGAATAAGTTCGGGTCGGGAGCCACGATAGGGCCTGATCCATTGGATTTCGCGCCTGCCGTGGACTATGCGGCCATCCTCGAAGCCGAAGAAAGAGGCGAAGCGCTTCCCGGCGACATCGCGGTGGCGGACGAGAGCCATAAGGAAACCCGGCGGGCCGATAATGTTGCGGACAGAGAGAAGAAAGCGCCTGAGGCATCCTCCGAGCCCACTCCACTGACCGAATCTCTTGCCGTGATGATGATAAAAAACGGCAATTATGTCAAGGCATTGGAAATTATTAACGATTTAAATTTGAGAAATCCGGAAAAAAGTGTTTACTTTGCAGACCAGATTCGGTTTCTCAGAAAACTGATTATAAATCAAAAGAACAAATAACGAACAAACGTTAAGGAAAAATGTATATTTTTTTAAGTATTTTAATTGTAGTAGCCTGTGTGCTGCTCATCGGTGCAGTTTTGATACAGAAGTCAAAGGGGGGCGGTCTTGCAGCTGACTATTCAGCCGGCAACCAGTATATGGGATATCGCAAGACAACAGACTTCATCGAGAAGGCAACCTGGACCCTCGCCATCTGCATTTGCGTGCTCAGCATCGCGGCCTCCTTTGCAGTGAAGCCCGCTAAGAACACCAGCAGCATCCAGATGGCACCGGTGCAGACCACTATGCCGGCCTCAGCCCCCACCGCTACCCCCGCTCCGCAGAAAGCGGCTCCGGCAGCCGAGAAGCCTGCATCAGCACCTGCAGCGACACCCGCTCCCGCACCCGCTAACTAATTCCGGAGTAGATCCGGACTCTTCCGAAATGGCAATGCTGACGCTTTATGGCGCCGGCTTTTGCTGTATACGGAAGTGAATAAAAAAATAGGAATCAGGCCCGGAAGAGGAGAGGATTTTATATTGCAGAGAGTCTCTGTTTGCATTTTTTTTAGTATCTTTGTGTCCGGGTAGAAACATCCCTACAGCAATGAAAGAAATAGAAGTAATAAATTTTGCAGAAACGCCGAGTCTCGTGAGTCGTTATATGCTCGAATTGAGAGACACGACGATACAGAGCGACCCCATGCGTTTTCGCAAAAATCTGGAACGGATAGGGCAGATAATGGCCTATGAGATATCCCGCCGACTTGAGTATAAGAAAGTAGAGACTCAGACACCGCTTGGAGTAGCGGAAAGCGACGACATCCGCGACCGGATAGTGCTTGCCACCATCCTAAGAGCCGGCCTGCCGTTTCATCACGGGTTTCTCTCATATTTCGATCATGCCGAGAACGCCTTTGTCTCGGCCTATCGTAAGTATCGTGAGAAGGGAGAGGGCTTTGATGTACTCGTAGAGTATCTGGCTTCCCCCTCAATCGAGGGGAAAACACTGATACTCGTAGACCCCATGCTCGCCACAGGCGCTTCAATGGAGCTGGGATATAGAGCTATGCTGACCAAAGGAACTCCGCGTCATATCCACGTGGCGTCCGTTATAGCATCCCGTGCCGGCGTAAACTACGTGAAAGAGCATTTCCCGGCAGAGAAGACTACGATATGGACAGCCGCCATAGATGAAGAAATCAATTCCCATAGCTATATCGTACCCGGCTTGGGCGATGCCGGCGACCTGGCATACGGCGAAAAAGAGTAAACAGAGGCGGGGATGATACTGCGCAATATCGAGATACTTGACTTTAAAAACATCCGCGAGGCACGCATAGACTTCTCGGAGGGTGTAAACTGTCTGCTGGGTATGAACGGCATGGGGAAGAGCAATCTTCTGGAGGCTATTCATTTCCTGAGCTTTGCGCGTCCGTTCTCCTCGATGCCGGAGAGTGCGCTTATCCGTCATGGAGCGGAGTCGCTGCTTGTGAAAGGAGAGTATCTCATGGATGCCGGAGGAGTGGAGAATATCTCATGCGGCATAGCGCGCGGCAAAGGGAAGACCCTGAGGCGCCAGGGGAAAGAATATGAGAAAATCTCTCAGCACATAGGGCGCTTTCCACTGGTGACAGTTTCTCCACAGGACTCCTCGCTTGTCACCGGCAACGGCGAGGAGCGCAGGCGCCTGATGAATATGGTGATTTCGCAGGCTGACGGCGCCTATCTCTCCCACCTGATAGCTTATAACCGGGCTCTTGAGAGCCGGAACCGAATGCTTAGGGCCGGCGTGCGCGATGATATTCTTTATGAGTCGGTGGAGAGTGCGATGGAGACAGCCGCCAACGCAATTCACTCTACCCGCTCGGAATGGGTGAGAGAGCTCTCCCCGGTCTTTGCCTCCTTTTACGGAGAGATAGCCGGAAATGATGAGCACGCCTCGCTGAAATATAATAGCGTGCTCAACACCGAAACCCTCCGAGAAGCGCTCTTGCGAAAGCGTGGTAAGGACACGGCGCTGGGGTATACATCAGTGGGCCCTCACCGCGACGACCTTGAAATGTCGTTGGGACATTACTCCATGAGGCGCCTCGGCTCGCAGGGCCAGATAAAGACCTATACGATAGCGCTCAGGCTTGCCATCTTCGAGTTTCTCAGAAAGCGCCGCGGGCTTACGCCCCTGCTCCTTCTGGATGACATTTTTGATAAACTCGATGCCGACCGCGTGGCTCACATTATGCGTCTGGTGAGTGCGTCAGACTCCTTCGGACAGATATTCATCACCGACACCAATCGCAAACATCTTGATGAAATAATATCCGAAATCAATGGCACCCCCCTTCTTCTATCAGTAGAAAACGGACACTTTACACCACATGAAACGCACTGAACCTCAAAGCATAGGAGAAGTGATGCGCCAGGCAATAGACTCCCTGAACATGCGTGAAGGTCTTGATAAGGCGCGCGCTGTGGATGCCTGGCAGAAGATAGCCGGTCAGCATCTCGGGGCAGCCTGCGGGCGCCCGACTGTGAGAGGGAACATGCTCATCATCCCGGTGGATAGCGCCGCGCTAAGGCAGGAACTTAATCTCAGACGCTCCTCCATATTGCGCGACATTAATGCCCGCGTGGGGAGCGAAATAATAAGCGAAATTCGGTTTGTGGGCACTCGAAAGCCCTGGGCCTAATATCAATGCAAAAACATGAATCCGAAAGAATTACCCGATATATCACTTTTCAGACATCACTGCGACCTTCAGATAAGATTCAGCGATGTAGACATACTCGGCCACGTCAACAATACCGTCTATCTGGCCTTTTACGACACCGGCAAAGCGCATTATTTCAGAGACGTGCGCAAAGAGGCCTTCTCATGGAATGACGTAGACACCGTTATAGCCAACGTCAACTGCGCATTCATCTCGTCGATAGTCTTCGGCGAGCAGATCGAGGTGCTGACGCGCTGTCTGGAGATTCACGACAAGAGCTTCCGTCTGCAGCAGATGATAAGGGAGAAGAACACCGGTGAAGTGAAATCTATCTGCGAGACCGTGATGGTGTCGTTCTCTCCGGAGACAAAAAAGTCTATTCCGGTGTCAGAATATTGGCGGAGGGCTCTCTCCGGCTATGAGAAGCGAGACCTTGAGATAAAGCATTGACAATAGGTGTCATATCCTACTTTTCAGTCATGAAATTAGAAGAAAGACTTAAAGAAATATTACGCACGGAGGCCGAGGCAGTACTCCGTATCCCCATCACGGATCAGTATGCCAAAGCAGTGGAAATCATAGTGGAACACGTGAATCATCGTGGCGGCAAGCTCATCACATCAGGCATGGGCAAAGCCGGCCAGATAGCCCTCAATATGGCTACTACCTTCAGCAGCACCGGCACTCCGGCGATATTCCTGCATCCGGCCGAGGCTCAGCATGGCGATCTGGGCATCATGCAGAAGAATGATGTCATGCTCCTCCTGAGCAATTCCGGGAAGACACGCGAAATACTCGAACTGGTGGTTCTGGCTCGCCGACTGAACCCTCAGACCCCGATGATTGTTTTAACTGGAGACCCCGACTCTCAGTTGGCGGCCGAGGCTGACGTGGCTCTCTTCACGGCAGACGTCCCCGAAGTGTGTCCGCTTGGACTCACTCCCACCACTTCGACAACGATGATGACCGTCATCGGCGACCTTCTGGTGGTCTCCGTCATGGAGGCTATCGGCTTTACGGCCTCTGAGTATGCACGCCGCCATCATGGAGGCTATCTGGGACATCTCTCCAAGCAAGCCGCCGAAGAGGATTAATCCCTGCGGAGTAGTGAAACCTTGCGGCCACCGGCACATATCATTAAATTCATAAGTAAGTTCGAAAAATTAAACGATATAGATGAGATGAAAACTCTTGTACAATAAAACTTGTCCTTTTGGGCTAATTTCACGTTGTATCTCAGTCAGATATGATTATATCTTCCTTCGGTTCGCCGCGAAATTATCTCCAAAATTACTTCGTTTTATATGTACATTAATTTTTCTCACTAACTTAGAAAAAATTTTACCCAAGATGGCTCAGATAAACATTCCCTTACAGCTGGAAAAGTTGGAAAAAAATTCCCCGGAGCTTCAGGTGATTGAGGCTACCCTCGACTGCCGTAAAAGTGTAGATGGACTCCTGAAGGAGGAGAGATATATTGACGCGCTCGAAAGAGTGGTGGAGGCGCTTCGCACTCTTCGTGATTATCCCGATTTTGACAATGTAGAGTTTAAGGCTCTTTTCGTCTCGCTGCTCTTCGATTTGGCCGAAATTCACTACGCCTTGAAGGACTATAAGCAGTCTGAAAAGGAGCTTGAAGTGCTCTTCAAAGTGCTTGATAATCTCATTTCGCTTGATGCGGAGCGTTTTGGCAAGTATCACATTCTGGCTATGGAGCTCTCCACAAGAATCCTTCGTTCGCGCAAGAAGGCCATGGATCTGCTGGTGAAGCATCAGATGGCCACAGGAGCTCTGTATGAGAAAGTGAATGCCGGAGTGCTCGCAGCTACCGATAAGCTCGTAGACTCCCTGAGAAACGTCGGAAAACTTCTGGCCTCGGCCGGCGACTATAAAGCCGCTACGAAATTTTATGCAGAGGCCATCAAATACTCCAAGAAACGCTCCGGAAGAGTCACACGCAAAGAGGTGCAGATGACCATAGAGATGGCCGAGGTGATGATAAGGGTACGCTCCATGCGTCCCAGAGCACGACGTCTGCTGAATGCCATTCTGCCTCACGCTATCGCCCTGGAGACAATAGCCCTTGAGGAGGACACGCTCGCCCTGATAGAGATTATCGATGCAGATATCCTTCATGAACCCAAATGGAAAGGTTTTATCCACAAGATTTCCACGTCTGCAAAGAAAAAGCTCAAGTCTTCAGCCAAGAAGCAGAAAGAGGAGATTCTCGAAGCTGCCGAGGAGACTGTGGCTGAAAGAGCTGCCAAGAGCATCCGCCGGGTCGAAGTGAAGCTCGATAAGAAGCTCTCTTCACGCGAGAAGAAGCGCATTGAGAAAATGGAAAGGGAGAAACTGCAGAAGATAGAAGAAGAGGCAGCCCGTATCCAGGATAAAGAGGATTGAAATATGTAAGTATTGATATTTATCTTAATCTCAAATATATGTCTACTTCACTTAGAATCAAGGATAATAAAGAGAATGAACTCCGTCCGGTAAAGTCTGATTTCCGCTGCGTGATAATCAAGGCTGTCTGGAATGAACATATCACCGGCGCTCTGGCTGCAGGCGCTCAGGAACACTTTAAGAAGATTGGCGTGCCTGAGGAGAACGTTTCTCTTGTAGAGGTGCCGGGAGCCGTGGAGCTCGTATATGCCGCTCGTCGGGTCATTGACTCCGAGCGTCCGGATGCGGTCATAATCCTAGGCTGCGTGATACGCGGGGATACTCCCCATTTCGATTATGTCTGCGACAATGTGACTCTCGGCACAGCGCGTCTGAATGCCGAGGGGCGCGTCCCGGTCATTTTCGGACTGCTTACCGTAGACACCGAGCAGCAGGCTCTTGACAGAGCCGGTGGTCTTCTTGGCAATAAGGGCACTGAGGCGGCTGAGGCTGCGGTGGCCATGTCAAACCTTTCTGTAGCCTTCCCGGTGCGCTAATTCTAATGTTTTCAAGTTCTTTTTCTTGCTTGCAAACTTTGAGTCGCTAATCTTTTCGCGCACTGACACCTTCGCATAGAAAATATAAAGCACCCCCCTTGCAGCTAACATTTGCCGCAAGGGGGGTGCTCTATTCAGTCGATAAGGGGTAGAAGCCGGGCGAGCGTCTCCTCTATCTGCGAACGCGACTCCAGCCGGTCGGAAGCAATCGTGATGTGAGCGCGCCTGTAGTGAGGAAGACGATCGGAGAGATGAGTGTGGATATATTCGCGGAGCTCGTCTTCGGTCTTACCCTCTATTAGCGGACGCCTTGTTTTGGCTATTTTCAGGCGCTTGATGATTCGTTCGGGAGAGGCTTCGAGAAAAATCACTTGCCCGCGATTCAGAATAAAATCCATATTTTCGCGGAAACAGGGGGTGCCTCCTCCGCAAGCTATAACAGTGCCTTCAAACTCCCCTGCCTCACGCAGCATGGCAGCTTCAATGTCCCGGAATCCCTCTTCACCATACTCTTTAAAAAGTTCGGGAATAGACTTATGAAATCGCTGGGAAATGTAGAAGTCAAGGTCAATAAACTCCCGGCCCAGCAGGCGGGCGAGGGCTCGTCCGAGAGTGGTCTTGCCTGAGGCCATATAGCCTATCAGAAATATCGGTCGCATATCAAGCATGGAGTCTGTGTGGGTTCACTGAGGAATGGCGGGGAAATCTTTAGCTCCGGTTATTTCCTTATATTTGAGGAGGTCAGCCCCTTTGCCCCCGGCCTGAAGATACTCTTTGAGATGAGCTTCGGTAGAGTCAGGATGCTGAGGGAAGCGGGCATCATGCAGCAGTTGGCGTCGGAGAGAGCGTATGCGCCAGTTGGAGGCCTCTTCCTTGAGGTCTATGTATTGGAGCAGAGGATGCGAAGATATGAATTTTTTATCACCGCCCAGAGCGAGATAAGCACTGATGGGTGCATAGAGATTGGTGGCTGCGGTTTTCACGTGAGGGGACGTGGCTCCACGAAGTCTTTCAGGCAGGAGATTATAATAGTTACGCCACTGGGCGGCAGTGGTAATCTCCTTCTCCAGAATAGCGAGTGCTTGCTCGTGAAGCTCGTTGCGACCGAGAATCTTTGCACATCGTTCATATATCCCGGCAGTCTCAACGGCTTCGTTGCGCATTATGTAGCGGTCGGAATATGTATTGAACGGCACTACAGTGCAGGGAAGTTTGTCGCAGTGAATCTTCATCAGACTCAAAGCAGTCTCAGCGCTTTCTTTGTCGCCACGGTCGAGGAGAGAGGCCGCCGTGGAGCGAAGGGTTCGTCTCAGTATCCTGACCTGACTCTTGCCCGGCTCATCAGTCCAGGCCCCCTTACGGTCGAGGTTGCCATATCTGAAAAGATTCAGGAGAAGAGTGGCCATGCGGGTGTCATCCGCGCGCAATGTGTCGGCGTCGGTTTCAGTCAGTCGTATAGCGAGCCCCTCGTCCAGTCCATTCCTTACGAAAGAGATTTTCTGAGAATCGGGCATGGGTGCCGACCAATATATCGCTCGCGGGTGCTCCAGATATGCATTGGACGCAATGATGTCAAGAGTGACAATCTGGCGGCGACCGAGGGTGCTTTTTCCTCCGGAAATGTGCTTCAGGTCAATTATAATAGAGTCGTTGGCACTTCGGACAGAGGGGATGCGTATGCGCGAAGAGGGGAACGCATACCCCTTGTCCGGGTCAGACTCATACATATACTTGAAGGCCGTGCGGGCATCCACTGCCGTAGTGTCGGAAGGTATGCGGGCTGAGACAAGATTGCCGTAGGCAAGATGTCGGGGCGTGGCGAAGAGAGCCAGAGGAGAGCGTTTCGGGCCTGGGATAAGGAATTGCCGGGGATACCACTCCGCGTTGAGATATGCGTTGTTGATGACGTGGACATCCGTGCGCACCCCCTCCACCTCCTGTGCATACCATAGCGGGAAGGTATAGTTGTCGCCGGCCACGAAGATTATGGCGTCCTTATCAAGACTTTCGAGAGTGTCAAAGGCAAAGTCTGAAGTCAGCGTGCGGCCGGAGCGGTCATGGTCATCATAATTTTTCGCAAGCAGAAGCGCCGGCACCCCGAGCGGAAGCAGCAGGGCGGTAATGAGGATGACAAAGCGAAGACGACTTGAAGATGTGTGGCGTCCGAGCCTGATGATGCGGGAGGCCAGCCATCCGGCCCCCGTGCCAAGCCAGATGCAGCAGGCATAGAATGAGCCTATAAAGGAGTAGTCACGTTCGCGTGGCTCGCATGGCGACTGATTGAGATAAAGGACTATGGCTATGCCTGTCATGAAGAAAAGCGTCAGGACGATGTAGAAACGTCTGTCTCCCTGCCGTCCTCCTCTCACTTGGGCGTAAATCCCCAGGAGCACGAAGATCAGAGGGATAAGATAGTAGCCGTTATGGCCCGGATTGCCATTGCCGTATGATGAGGGCATGGCAGCTTGCGGACCGAGCATAAGAGCGTCTGCTGCCTCAAATCCGGTGATAAAGTTGCCGGCATCCACCTGTCCTTGCGAGGGGACATCGTTCTGCCGCCCGGCGAAGTTCCAGAGAAGATATCGGAAATACATATAGGCCAGCTGGTAGGAAGCGAAAGCCTCTAAATTCTGAAGATATGTGGGGCGACTTGTGGTTTTCTTGACCCTCAGGCCGGTGGCATGATCTAATTTCCCTACGGCGTTTCCAAGAGAATCAATGGCTTCCGAGGCTTCCACTTTAAGCATAGTGGAGTCTGTCATCCCTATCCATGACTCGTAGGCTTCAAGATGGTCGGGGGAGTTGCTTGTGATGCGCGGAAGCCACATATCGAGTTCGGGGGGATAGAGGTATTCGTAATTATATCCGGCTATGACATAATGGTCGCCGGCGGAGTCAAAGCGCCGTTGGTTGAAGGCAGAATCGGCCGAGGTGAGCATCGGGTCTGCCTTTCTCAGCGAAGCGCCCTCCACAGCGGAGTAGATGCGCGGACTGCGCTTGATACGCGCTGTTTCCGAATAGTCCGCTGTTGTGTCGCCGTCTGCGTTGACGATGAGCCGCTCCCTTTTGAGCATATTGCTGTGGGGAGTGCGGCCATGAAGCAGCGGAGTGGAGCCATACTGGTCGCGTCCGAGATAAGTGGCGAAAGCGAAGATGTCAGATGGGCTTCCCTGATTCATGGGGGGATTGGCGGCAGATCTGATGATGATGAGGGCAAAAGTGGAGAAGCCCAGCATTAGAAAGGCAATACTCCAGAGGGAAACAACGGCGAGACGCCGCAAGCGGTCGGGATTGATGAGAAGAAGTAGTGAGACAGCTATGGAGATTATAGTTCCGGCCATAGGATTTCCGCCGAATGCAAACACCCCGGAGAGAGAAAGCGAGATGGCTGATAATGTGATGAGCAGGAGTGATGAGCGGGTGCGCGTCGAGATAATCGCCGAAAGAGAGACGAAGAGCAGAGCGCCGAGCACGTAGATGAGATTACCGTAGTGATAGGGGAGAAGCAGTCGGTCGGTGGAGGTAATCTCGAAAATAGAGGCGATAGCCACCATACCCGGCATCATGCCGAAAAGAATGCAAGCTATGACGAGGAAGGAGAGAAGAAGCACAGCGGCCACCCGGATAAACCTCATCGGTGACTTTATTCTTCCGAAAAGCATTATAAGCGCCATGGCCGGAATGCAGAGGAGATTTAGCTGATGCACTCCGATTGAGAGGCCGGTGATGTAGGCTATGAGAATCAGCAGCCGCGGTTCGGGCTTTTCTGCCCATTTAAGAGCCAGATAGATGCACAGGGCCGTGCAGAAAATGGAACAGGCATAGACTTCCGCCTCCACGGCAGAGAACCACGTGGAGTCCAGAAAAGCGAAGGATAAGGCTCCGGTGAGCCCGCTGAGGCGCCGGAGCAGTCTGACGCGGGGCGAATTGACCGGAGGAGCTCCCAGCCCCATAATTTTGGGGATGGAGAGAAAGAGGAGCATGGCAGCCAGGGCCGTGAAGAGGGCCGAGGAGAGATTTATGAAGAGCGGGATATATTCATTGGCAGGGGCCAGCGTGGCGGCCATGCGGGCTGCGAGCGTCCATGTGGGATTGCCGGGAGGGTGACCTATCTCCAGCTTTGCCGCCGTAGTGATATATTCCGGACAGTCCCAGAAGGAGGCTGTGGGTTCAGCCGTGAGCAGATATATTATGAAAGTGCAGAAAAAAGTGGCCGCCGCCAGCCAGGCGTCAGTATTACGGAAAAATGGCTTTGGGGCGGATGTTTTCTTTTTTATCATAACATGCTTTTGGGTAAATGATGGAGCCAGTCATCCTCATCAGGGTCGAAAGGAAGAGGAGGCTCCAGACCGGGATGGGCCGTGGTGCTCCCCCTTTTTTTCTCAGGGGTGGGCAGAGGTATAGGAGGAGCATCCGTGACGGGGTGGAAGTCGGGAAACTGCAGAGCCTCCGTCTCCGTCTTCTCCTCCTCGATGTGGCGTGCGGGAGCCGTCTGCGTGAGTTCCTTGTATTTACTGCGAGAATCCTCAAGAGCCTCCTTGAGCTTCTCTATGCGGCGCTCCAGCTCCTTGCGCGAGGCAACGCATCTTGCCAGCTCGTTTCGCACGCTGTCAAGATGGAGGACTTCAAATCTGGCCTGATCCCTCTCCTTGCGTGTCTGAATCAGCTTGTCGTTGAGGTCGCGGATAGCATCATTAGCCTTGCCTATCTGCGCTTCCAGAGAGAGGACAGCCTCGGCCATGCGGGTATTCTCATTCTGGGTCTCGGCCAGACGATCAGCCATCAAGGAGCTGTCATGGCGCAGAGACTCATTGGCTGCTGAGAGCTCATTGATTAGCTCAGAAGTCCGGAAGGGATGAAATATGACTTTAAAAAATCCCATGCCGGCATCAAGGTTGGGGCTTAGCTACTATTCCCGCCGACTTACGCCCGTTGATGGCTATCATCAGAGGATCGTTATAACGGACTATCCGCAAAGCGTCAGATTCATATTCCGCCGGAGTGTCATCAAGAAACTCATAGTTGCAGAATCCATGTCCGTTCTCCTGGTCGATGGTGAAATAGCCCACTCCGAAAGAGGTGAGATTCTGGAAGAAATGAGTGCCCTGGGATGGCTCGATGCGGTAGCCGGGGAGAGCGGCTTCGACTATGAGGCGCGCGCCGGCTATCTGGGGCCATTTCACCGGGATGCCGAGAGCATGGTCAGAAGAGCCCCAGCGTCCCGGGCCGATAAGGATATATGGCCTTCCCTCAGCTATGAGGCGCTTGTTGATGTCTTCTATCTCACGGGCCAACTCCTCGTTGCGGGAGGAATCGAATGTGGAGGGCTTGACGTAGACCACCGTGCATACGTTGTCCATCACTCCATGTCCCAGTGCGGTGTCTGAGCGCAGGATCAGCTCTTTGTCAGGGAGATTGAGGATGGAGTCGTCAAGCATCTCCTTCTTGTCTACTATCGGGCGTATCTGAAGCCAATATAGGGTGCCCTTCTTTTCTGCGGAAGAGGAGTTGGCATCGGGAGCAATATTTCCGGCAAACTCTATCTCTACGGGGCGTCCCATCTCGTACTGGCCGGTGCGGAGCATAAATTCGACGATGGGGGCGAGAGGGAATACTCCGTGGCTCAGCACATTGGCGAAGGTGATGACCTTTCGGCCGGCTCCGAGGTCGTTATCAACGATTCTTCCGTCGTAAGCGTTATAGGTGGAAGCCATGAATTTCAGGGACCCGCTGCGTGCGGCGTCATTGACGGGGAGCTTCTTGATATTGAAGCCGTCATCCACAGTGAAGTGTTCAGAGGCCTCAACGTCTGAGGGGAGCGCGAAGAGATAGGTCTGAGTGTCGCGGAGTGCAAGGTCAAGCGTGGAGGTCTGAAGCACTTTGTTGGGATGATTAGGAGCGAATCTGAGCGCCATTCCCCCGTCCACTATATATTTGCCGAGGCCGACGGCCACCTCAGCCACTCCGTCTTCAGCCACTTCGTCATTGATAGGATAGTAGTTGAGCGAACGTCCCACTCCGGAGAAAGACGGATAGTAGTAGCCGTCATGGTCGTCGCCGGCCACTTCCTGAAGGATAATGGCCATTTTCTCCTGGTCGATAACGTTTGAAGTGGCATTCATATAAGCCTTTGAGTCAGCGAAGAATACGGAGGCGTAGACCGATTTGATAGCGTCGCAGAGAAGTCTGAGCTGCTTGTCGCGGTCTTGAAGATGCGGGATCATATATGTGGAGTAGACTCCGGCGAATGGCTGATAGTGAGAGTCTTCAAGCAACGAGGATGAGCGCACGGCCAGAGGCTTGTCCACAACTTCATACAGAGCGGAGAGATTATCCAATAGCCAGTCGGGCAGACTTGCCTGCAGGAAGCGGTCGAGAATTTCGGAATCGGGCCTGTCAGAGAGTGCAAAGGGGTAGAGATTATTATCCTCCATGAACTGGTCGAAGATGTCCGTACAGAGCACTATAGTGCGCGGAATGGTTATCTCCACACCATCGAAATTCTCACAGATAGGGTTGCGCTTTATAATCTGGTCGATGAAGGCGAGGCCGCGCCCCTTGCCTCCGAGAGAGCCTTCCCCGATGCGGGCGAAGTTAGAATATTTGTCGAATCGGTCTTTCTGGAAAATAGCCACGACGCCGCGGTTTTTCATGCGGCGATATTTCACGATACATTCGAAAATGAGTTGACGCACGGCCGGAGCCTCAGACATCTCCGTGAAACGATACTTCTTGATAGCGTCTGCTATCGGAAAGAGTGCGCGGGAATAAAGCCATCGGGAGACGTCATTTACCGAGCAGTGGTAGAAGAGGGAATCGGCCGGGATGTTGAAGATATTTTTCTGAAGACCCTTAAGATTTGAAATCCTCATAATCTCATGGCCCGTGGCAGGGTCGCGCACCACAAAGTCTCCAAATCCGAAGTTGTCAAGAATGGCTGTGCGCAGATCCTGTGGCAGTGTCTTGGAGGTCTTGTCGAGGAAGATGCCCCCGACGCGCATGGCGAGCGAGCGGTTGTGAGCCTCGGCAGACTCTATGATGACGGGCGTGTAGGGGTCATGCTCATAGACGTAGCGGGC
The DNA here is from genome assembly GCA_014800685.1 of Bacteroidales bacterium. Lineage (GTDB taxonomy): Bacteria > Bacteroidota > Bacteroidia > Bacteroidales > Muribaculaceae > Lepagella. The sequence goes on along the minus strand of JAAVFQ010000020.1, from coordinate 66,729 downwards.
AAATCGGAGTCCGGCCATCGGGTCTTTCTCCTTAGTGGCATTGTGGGTCGGAAATCTTACGTCGGAGATTATTCCCAGCACGTTGCCTCCATACTTATCGTAGAGGGCGCAGGCCTCGGCATAGTCTCTGGCAAGAAGCACTTTCGGACGTCCGCGCATTCTCAGCATCTGCTCATGCTCGTTGAGCGCCTCTTCTGAGAATCTCATGGACTGTTTCAGCAGGAATTTGAAGAGGTGCGGGAGAATGGCCGAATAGAAGCGTATGGAGTCTTCCACAAGAATAATGCACTGCACGCCGACGTCGAGGATGTCATTCTCAGCGTTCATCTTGTCTTCAATGAGCTTGATGATGGCAAGGATAAGGTCTACGTTGCCAAGCCATGAGAAGACGTAATCCACTCCGCGCAGGTCTTCATCCGATATGGCGCGTCTCACCTCCTTGGAGAAAGGAGTGAGCACCACAAAGGGGATGTGGGGATAGAGAGAGTCAATCTTGATAGCCTCAGTGAAAGTCTCGGAGATGTCTACGCCGGGCATAGCGATAATCAGGTCGAAATCCTTCTCTTCAAGCATTCGGTAGGCCTCCTCGTAGGTAGCGGCCTTGGCGAAGCGAGGCGGCGAGGAAAGGTTGAGCTTTACGTATTCAAAATATACCTGCTCCTCCACGCGGCCGTCATCTTCGAGCATAAAGGCATCGTAGGGGGTGGCTATGAGCAGAACATTAAAAATGCGTTTCTGCATCAGATTCTGAAACTCGGTGTCTTTCAAGTATAGCGTCTTGAAGGCCGCGGCGTCAATATTTTTCATAAGTGAGAGGGTGTGAGGTTTCTGTAAATTGGGAGAGGAGGCGGAGTGCGGGCTATGTTAGCCGGAGAATACGTTCAGAGCACAGGCCGACGGCAAAAAGCGTCAGCCTGTGCTCTGACGAAAGATGAAAAATTATTTCGAGGCTTTAGCTTCAGCCTTTTCGTTCTCAGTGAGGAAGGCGTCGAGCGCGCTTGTCATTGACGAATATTTGGGCGAAGGTGCCGGAATGTCAATGGTGAGGCCGGCCTCTCGCGCAGCCTGCATCGTGGTCTCGCCGAAGCAGCCTATGGCTATCTGCTCCTTTTTCTGGTCGAAGTTAGGGAAGTTCTTCTTCAGTGAGGCGATGCCGATGGGGGAGAAGAAGAGAAGCACATCATAGTCAAAGGGCTCATCGGGCGTAAAGTCGTTGGTCACCGTGCGATACATGGTGGCCTTAGTGTAGTCATAGCCCCCCTTGTCAAGAATAGAGAGGTCATCCTTGTGGACGTCGGCCACGGGGAAAATCATTTTCTCCTTTTTGTTCTTGGTCATGGCTGCCACAAGCTGAGGATCGTCGAGCTTGCCGGTCTTGCCGAAGAATATCTTGCGTTTGCGATAGACTATATATTTCTGAAGATAGAGAGCCACTGCTTCCGACGTGCAGAAATATTTGAAAGTGTCCGGTATGTGTACTCTTGACTCTTCGCAAAGACGGAAAAAGTGGTCTACGGCCGTGCGTGATGAGAGTATGACGGCCGTAAAGTCGGCAAGGTTTATTTTGAATTGTCTGAACTCCTTGGCCGTAAGCCCCTCTACTTTTATGAAAGGACGGAAGACGATCTCTACATTATGATTGGCGGCTATGGCATAATAGGGAGACTGGTCGGAGGTCGGCTTCGGCTGAGAGACTAAAACTTTCTTAATTTTCATTGTTGTCAAAGTATGTCAAAAAGACTCTCAATCACAGGCAGTTAAGGATTAGAAACCTTGACAGCGAGTAAGTGAGAATCAAAGGCACAATTTCAATACTGCAAAGGTAGTATAAAAATGTGACCCATGAAGAATATTTTGTGAAAAAAATTCTGAATCCTTTAGAAATGAATAAGATTTTTGCGCAGAGCAGGAGCAGAAAAGATAGCGGAAGGATTATGCTCCCGGCCTCGGGATAGAAGAGCGCGACGAGCGCCACAGGGAACAGTCCGATTCCTAAAAGCGCTTGCGAGGCCAGAAAGCCTCTGACCCACATGCCGGCGTGCAGCCGGTCTGAAAATATGTCGCCTATGCTCCAGTAGATAGGGGGCATGAAGAGGCAATAAGCCGATGAGGCGCACAGGCAGAGAAGGGCAGCGCGGATGTCGGGAGCTTCGGGAGTGGCTGTTATGTAGAGTATCACTGCTATGCTGGCTGCGCAGATTATGTTGAGCAGCGTCATGAATGATGTCTCGCGCACAGTGTCGTCAAAGGCGTTTTCACGTTCGCGAACGTCGGTCAGCTCCCGGAAGAGGTTGGTGATAAACTTGGGGTTCCCTCGAAATCTGATGCAGGCCGCCGCAAGCAGAAGAAGCAGCGTCAGCGATATCCAGGAGTTGATGGCCAGCTGTGGCTGATGAGTCGTGCTGCTATGCAGCGGAGCCGGATTGAGAAAGACCATCGAAGGAATTGTGTCGCCGCCGACAGAGTCGGCAGCTAAGGAGTCTGACGTCAGAGTGTCGGTGGCTTTCAGGAGCAGCGTGTCGGCGGGTGTCATGGCGCTGAGATTATTTGAGCCAGCCGGCTTTACGATACCATTCTATAGAGCGGCGGATGCCCTCTTCAAGATTCACTTGAGGATGGAAGCCGAAGTCGCGCTCTGCCTTGCTTACGTCTACGCCCCAGTTGCGCTGGCGCAATATGTGATATTTGTCACGATTGAGTGTGGAGGGCTTCATGCGTGCCACTCCCCATTTCTCTGCTACTGCAGAGACGGCCTTCACTGCCCAGAGGGGCATTCGCATCGGAATGACGAAGCGCTTCCCGAGAGCTTTGGCCGTCATGCTGCGAAACTCTTTCTGGGTATAGGTCTGAGGCTCTGCCACGTTATATATCTCACCGGCCGGAGCGTTGGCCAGAGCGTCAAAAATGGCGCGCGCGAGGTCTTCTACATAAAGGAAGCTCAACACCTGTCGGCGAAATCCTACCGAGAAGTCAAATCCTTTGGATATGGACTTGAACATCAGGAAGTAGTCATGGTCTCGAGGCCCGTAAAGACCTGTGGCCCGGAAGATGATATAGCGCAGGCCGCTCTCCTGAAGCCAGAGCTCGGCTTTGAGCTTGGAGGAGCCATAGCGAGTGTCGGGTGTGGGTATCTTTGATTCGGTGAAAGGAGCGTAGCCCTTCTCATCGCCTGGACCGAGCGCCGAGAGGGAGGAGATAAAGAGAAACCGGTCAGGCTCAAGCCCCCTTTTTCTCAGTGCCTCGGTGAAGGAGCGCAGATAGCCGTAGTTGACTTTGGAGAAGGTCATGAAGTTCAGGCATTTCGTAGCGCCGAGGTTATATACGATATAGTCCCAGCGTTCTCCATCGGGGAGTGCCGATACGAGGGTGCCCGGCAGGGAGTCGGGATTGTCAAAATCAAAGACTACGAAATGGATGGCCGGGTCGGTAAGATATTTGCGTGAGGTGGACCGGCGCACGCCTGCGTAGACGTCAAACCCGCGACGCAGAGCCTCCTGCACTATAAATCCGCCGGCAAATCCGCCGGCACCTACTATGAGAACTTTCTTTTTCCTTGTCATACTGTTCTCTCAGAGTGTTATACATTCATATCCTTCTCTCCGGAGCCATTCGAGGCATCGGGGCAGTGCTGTGCGCAGTTTTTCTATGCTGCGCAGTGAGTCATGAAAGACTATTATAGAGCCGGGACGAGTCAGCCTGACGACATTGCGGTAGACGTCTTCGGAGTTGAGCCGGCGGCTGTAGTCGCGCGTCACGAGGTCATACATCACTATTTTATGCCGCTCGCCGAGCCGTTTGAGTTGAGCGGAGGTCAGTAGCCCGTGGGGAGGCCGGAAGAGGGGCGACCCGATGAAAGTGTCGGCGCTCTCCACGTCCGCCATGTATTTCTCCAGCGGGGTGCGGAGCCCCTGGAGATGATGCATGGTGTGGTTGCCTATGGAGTGCCCGTCGGCAACTATTTTCTGCAGCAGATGAGGATATTTCCTCACATTGTCGCCGACGAGAAAGAAGGTGGCTTTCACTCCATATTGCCGCAATATGCCGAGTATTTCCGGCGTAGCCTCCGGTATAGGGCCGTCGTCAAAGGTCAGCATCACCTGCTTGTGAGGCGTATCGAGACGGAAAGTGGCCCCGGGGAAGAGCGAGCGGAAGATGCGTGGAGGGCGTTCTATCAGCATGGACTCTTCTTTAAGAATCAACTTCAGTCGGCCACCATCTGCTCCGGGTGAGCCTTGAGATACTGATCGCTCAATCGTCTGGAGCGCTCGCGGTCTACCGCCTTGTAATTCTCATTGGCGTTGAGACGGTCGGCGTTTCCGCCATTGTCGAGGTAGAATTTGAGTATCTCATTGAAGAGCGAGTCGATGTTTCGTTCCTCCTCTGAAGTGGCGGCATAGTCTGCCGGCGAGAGGCTCTGGAGATGAGCCACTATCTCGGCATATTTGAGTATCTCGTCGGCATAGGCGTTGACATCTACGACATCCGCTCCCGCAGCATCATTCCCTGCCGGCAGGCTCCCTGCTCCGAGCAGCTGCTCATAGTTGCTGCGCAGTTCAGCGAGTTTTATGCCGTAGGGGCGCAGGATGGCCTCAGCGTCGGAAGCTTTGCCACCAAACTGCTCATAGAGCTCCACGATGCGATAATAGCGATAGGGGATATATCCGGTTTCGAGCGTGAAGCTGGGATTGGCAAACTGCATGGACATGGCACGGTTATAGGCCACATAGATGGCATAGCGCTCCATCAGCCCCTTGAGAATCTTGCGCGCGTCAGCCTTGAGAGAGGCTTGTCCGAGGCGATCTTTCTCGCCGAGCTCGCCATATATTTCAGCCACGTTGAGAGCGATGCTCAGAGGATATTTCATGGTGTTTTCGCCTACCATACGGTCCATGAGGCGAATCACTTCCAGAGCGCGTTGATAGTCAGTCCGGGCCAGCGAGCGGTCACCCTTCTCGCGTGCCTCGTCTCCCTCGGCAATAAACTGAAGGGCGAGGTCAGCCATTGAGCTTCTGACCGTAGTGAGCATGCGCCCGGCTGTCTCATCGAAGTAGGGGGCGCTCCCCGGTCGGGCATTTTCGGCTCCACCCCATCGGTATTTCTTGGTGATGACGTCGTAGGCTCTGTCCGTGCGCGGAGCGTAAGCCTCCTGCATGGTGGGCACGAGCTGATGAGTCATGCCTGTAGAGCGCATATAGTCGTCCAGGCCGAGATAATACTCATTGCCCACAGTCATACACCAATATATCGGCCGGGGCCATCCTTTGGCGGCATTGGTGGCTATGATGTCGAGCATTATCACCTCGCTCATGGTGAGGTAGCCACGCTGTCCGGAGGTCGAGGTGCCGGCGAGGTCGATGGCTATTTCATTGACAAGGCGGGCAGTATCCTGAGGAGCCACGAGGCCTCGTGCCACAACGGCCTTTTTGTCTACCGGAATGGTGACGATAGAGGTGGGGATAGCCGGATAGGGATAATCTCCCACCTTGGCTTCGCCGCTGTATGCCTGACGTAGGGCTTCATTGAGAGGCATCGGGGTGCGCACCTGAGGATTGAAAAGCACCACTCCGATACGGTCGTAGGCATAATCCGAGGGTTTGGCCTGAATGTCTATGGGAGCTGCCGAGTAGGCCTGCACTCGCTGCTGGTCTGTATACCATGCCGAATTGAGGTAGGAGAGGTTGATGATTCTCACGTCGGGACGCACGCCCTCCACCTCCTGAACATACCAGAGGGGGAAGGTGTCGTTGTCTCCGTTGCAGAATACTATCGCGTTAGGCTCAAGGCTTTCGAGATAGTTGATGGCATAGTCTCTTGCGGCATAGCGGCCTGAGCGGTCATGGTCGTCCCAGGTCTGACTTACCATCTGCAGAGGCACTATAATGCCGAGCAGGCAGGCCACGGCGGCGCAGATGCGTGAAGAGCGCCGGAGAGCCGCCGGCTCATCAGTATAAGCTGAAAGCTGCAATTCCTCTTCGTGGCGAGCGGCCTCCGCCGGCGTTGTGTCGGCCGGGATGGCGGCATCCTTCTTGCGGCGTCGGGCCAGCGCCCACATCATTATTCTCCAGAGGCCGGCCACTCCCATACCTATCCAGATGGCGAAGGCATAGAATGAGCCTGCGAAGGCATAGTCTCGTTCGCGGGGCTGCATAGGAGTCTGGTTCAGATAGAGCACGATGGCTATGCCGGTCATGAAGAAGAGGAAGAAGATGACCCAGAACTGCTCTATGCCCCGGCGTCCGGCGAAAGCCTGCCAGAGCAGGCCAATGATGCCCAGGAGCAAGGGGAGCATATAATAGACGTTATGCCCCTTATTCTCTTTTCCGAGTTCGGGGGGGAGCAGACTCTGGTCGCCGAGGCGGCTGTTGTCAATGGCCGGAATGCCGGAAATCCAGTTTCCGGCGTCAAGCTCCTGCTGCTGATTGAGAAGGTCGTTCTGGCGGCCGGCGAAGTTCCACATGAAGTAGCGGAGATACATGTGGTTGAGCTGGTAATTGATGAAATAGGCGAGATTCTGGCTGAACGTGGGTTTATAGCCTATTTTCTGGGGGTAATAAATAGTGCCTGACACCTCATTTATCTCAGGCTGGCGACGAGTGTCGAGCTCAGGGATTTTCTCGCCTGTCTGTGCGTCAATGGCGGTCAGAGTCTTGAGATTTTCGGGGAGGGTGTCAAGATTGACCCAGCGGGCATATTCCGACCTGTGCATCGAGCTGTAGAGTCTCGGCAGTATCATCTGGAGCTCGGAATTGTATTTAGCCTCCGGCTCGTAATCTCGCTTGGCGTAATAGTCCTTTCCGGATGCGGCGAGGCGGGCATTCTCGGCATTTTCGGAGTCAGAGAGGAAGCCGAGCGCCGATGTGGGGGCAGATCCGTGAACGCCTTTAGTGTAGAGCGCCTTCCCGGGCTCCTGAATAGACTGATATTGCGGTGTGGTGAGTGTGACCGGGGTGCCGTCTTCACGAATCGTTATGGTGTCGGTATAGGCCCCTATCATTTTTTGCATCACTCCGGCATCGAATGTCGGTCCGTAGAGCAGCGGAGTTTCGCCATATTGCTCACGGTTGAGATAGGATGCGAGGTCAAAGACGTTGTCCGGTGCATTCTGATTCATCGGGGTGCGCGCATTGGAGCGTATGAGGATCAGGGCATAGCTGGAATAGCCTACGAAAATTACTGCAATGCTCCACATGACAAGCGAGAGCACTCTGACGGGCAGACGGTTTGTCTTGGCGGCGCGGAGCAGATAGCCCAGCAGAGTGGCGGTGAGAAATATTCCCACCCAGAGCGAATGTCCTATGAAGAGCATTCCTGAGAGAGTGACGGCTGCCAGGAAGGAGATAATCATCATCATGGCCGACTTGGCGCGGGTAAGAGAGAAGAGGGCCCAGACGAAGACGCAGAGCGTCACTATGGTGTAAATGATTGTGCCGCTATTGAAGGGGAGCCCGGAGCCGTTGACGAAGTTGAGCTCAAACTGCTGAGCCACCTTGATGAATCCCGGCACGAGACCATAGAGCACGAGCACTATGATAGCGAAAGATATCAGCAGGGCTATAAGGGATTTCAGCACGTCCATGTCCTTGTATTTGCGGTAGGCGAAGACGAGGACAATGGCCGGGATACAGAGCAGGTTAAGCAGATGGACGGCTACGCTGACGCCGATAATGTAGGCGATAAGAATGAGATAGCGGTCGGAATGTGGCGAGTCGGCACGGGTTTCCCATTTCAGTATCAGCCAGAACACCAGCGCAGTGCAGAAAGATGAGAAGGCATATACCTCACCCTCCACGGCTGAGAACCAGAAAGTGTCGCTCCAGCAGTAGGCCAGCGAGCCTACGGCCGCAGAGCCGAAGATGACGAGCATTTGCTGCAGGGTGAGCTCTGCGGAGGTATTGTCGCGCACTATAAGCCTGCGCACAAGATGCGAAATGGTCCAGAAGAGGAGCAGAATGGTCAGCGCGCTCAGCAATCCGGACATGGCGTTGACCATCAGCGATACGTGCTGAGCGTCAGGCGCGAAATTCGCAAAGAATCGCGCCGTAAGCATAAAAATAGGGTTGCCGGGCGGGTGGCCTACTTCAAGTTTGTCGGCCTGGATGATAAATTCGCCACAGTCCCAATAGGATGCCGTAGGCTCAAGGGTGAGCCAGTAGGTGGCCAGGGCTATGAGGAATACGAGCCATCCACCGGCATTATTGATTAGGTTGTATCTTTTAGTAATCATAAATAAACAGCATGCTGAGTACGCTCGGCGTTGAGTGTCAACGCCAAATCAAAATGCAAAATTAGTAAATCTTTTGAAAATCCGCAAGTCTATCCCCGCGGCAGTCTCGCTTTTTCTTGTATGCAGGCGAATAGCCGGCCTCCTGTAAGAGAAAAAATGCGAATCGCGGGCCAAAATCGTTCCTCTTTTGTTATAGAAGTGGGAGAGGGCGGTAGCTTCTGGCTGCCGCTTCCCTGACTGATCCACATAACATCCATATTGCAGAAATGAAAAAGAAGCAGATACTTATCTGGCTGGGAGCGCTTGTCGTCGGCATAGTGCTCGGCCTGCTCCATATCGGGGCCATCGATACGGCAATGAACTTTATCGCCACCATCTACACGCGCCTTTTCCGCCTGCTTGCCGTCCCCACAATAGTCGTCGCGGTGGTCACCACGCTCGCCTCGCTCGGTGGCGGCAAGGAACTCGGGCGCATATTCCGCACGGCGATCACCTATACGCTGCTGACTACTTTCATGGCGGCCGCTGTCGGGCTCGGCATGTATCTCCTCATCTCTCCCGGCAACCTGCCCGCCTCGGTCATAGCCGCTGAGAAGAGCGCCGACCTTCCGACGGCTTCCACTTCTTACGCCGACCATATCCTCACTGTCGTTCCTGACAATCTCGTGCGCCCCTTGCTGGAGGGGAACGTGCTCGCCCTTCTCATCATCTGCTTTGCGGTGGGCATAGCCATCTCCCGTATGCCGGAGTCGCGTCCCAAAGAGATAATAGTGAGCGGACTGGCAGGCGTGCAGGAGATTCTGTTCACGCTCATCCGCTGGCTGATAGCCATTCTTCCGCTGGGCATCATGGCCTTTGCAGCTCAACTAATCGCCGAGGCCGGCGCGGGGGTAATGGCCGATTCTCTCGGCAAATATACGGCTGTCATCATTTCGGGCAATCTGCTGCAGATGTTTGTGGTTCTTCCTCTCTTTCTGCTGCTCGCCCGACTCAATCCCGTGCGCACATTCTCCGGAATGATTCCTGCAGTGGTCATGGCTTTCTTCACAAAGAGCTCGGCCGCTACACTTCCCGTCACTATGGAGAATGCTGAAAAGCGTCTTGGCGTCAACAAGAAAATTTCGCGCTTCGTGCTTCCGCTCTGCACTACGGTCAATATGAACGGATGTGCAGCCTTCATTCTCTGCACCTCCCTCTATGTGATGCAGAATAACGGTATGCCACTTTCTGTGGGCACAATGCTCGTCTGGCTCCTCATCTCGGTGATTTCTGCCGTGGGAAATGCCGGAGTCCCTATGGGATGCTATTTCCTGACTCTTTCGCTGATGTCGGGCATCGGTGCCGACATTAGTATAATGGGCGTTATTCTCCCTATCTATACTATAATAGACATGGTGGAAACATCAGAAAATGTATGGTCGGACTCTTGCGTCTGCGCTATAACCGACAAGCTGATGCGGAAAAAATCCGTGGCGTGAGGCTGTCAGACCGTTAATTATAGGGTTGGATAGATAAGTATATGGTTGAATAGACTTTTTTACACTTTTGTCAAGCTAAAAAATCTTTTTTAACATAAAACAGATAATATTCCCCCGCAACCGGCGTTTTATAATCACCCGACGCGAAAGAGAACTGTGGCGCAAGAGAGTATTGCAAATGGCTTTCCGGTGTTCACACTCATAATACGCGAAAAGAGTGCGGTGAAAACTCTATTCCAGTAAAATTAATTGCCACCGCCTCATAGAGAAAAAGTGAAATCATAGCAGACCGAATCGCAGGATGTGCCGAAGTGTGACCCAGTCACGCCCACAGCCCATCGGCGACAAGAGAAAGCTTTACTTATTATTGTCTAAATTTTGGGTTAAAAATTAAATCGACGGCCACGCCGCAGACTGCCATGTCTCGGTAGCCGTAAGGCAGGGGACTCACCGAGAGGTGCGCCCCTTTCTTCGTTTTAGACCCCAACCCATTTTCCTACCCGAGGATTTTCACAGGCCGGAAAAAATCATTACCTTTGTTGTCGCAATGCGTCATTTAGCGCGCAGTGCCCTTACTGATGAATGTTATTTTTACACCCGATTTCTATTATGCCGTCCTCGGGGTGATGGCTGTCCTTGCAGTTATCGTCTTCATAGCCCTGCAAAGGCTCAATGCCCCATACGGCATAAACTATTCCTCCTCCTGGGGCCCCTCTATGCCCAATCGCCCCGGATGGATTGTGATGGAGGCTCCGGCCTTCTTCGCCATGCTTCTGCTATGGCTCACCTCCCCCCGGGCCGCTCAGACCGCTCCCGCGGTGATGGCGTCGCTCTATTTGCTTCACTATTTCCAGCGCTCATTTATCTTTCCGCTTCTGATAAAAGGACGCAACAAGATGCCCTGGGCCATTATCCTCATGGGGCTGATCTTCAACGTTATCAACGCCTATCTTCTCGGGGCGTGGCTCTTCTATATCGCGCCGCCCGATATGTATTCTCCCTCTTGGCTCGCCTCGCCCCTCTTCATCCTCGGCACTCTCATCTTTCTCTGCGGGATGTGGATTAATCTCCGTTCGGACTATATCATTCGTCATCTGCGCAAACCAGGCGACTCAGGCCACTACATACCTCGCGGCGGAATGTTCCGCTACGTCTCCTGCGCCAACTATCTCGGCGAGCTGACGGAATGGGTTGGCTTTGCCATCCTCTCATGGTCGGCAGCCGGTCTGGTCTTCGCCCTCTGGACTTTCGCCAATCTCGGCCCGCGTGCCCGCTCGGTTCATAAAAGGTATCTCGGAGAGTTTGGCGACGAGTATAAATCGCTTCGCCGCAAGGCTATCATCCCCTTTCTATACTGAAACTTAAGCAATCCTGCATCCCCCTAAACAGAATATATTAAATTTCAATCCTTTCTTGAAATATATTCAGCTATGAGCAAAGAATCGCTACTCTTCACTCCCGATAATATAGGTCCGGTGACGCTCCGCAACCGAACTATCCGTTCGGCAGCCTTCGAGGGTATGGGAAAAGACAATGGCCCCACGCCCATGCTGCGCGATTATCATCTCAGCGTGGCGCGCGGCGGAGTGGGCATGACCACGCTGGCCTACGCCGGCATCTGCCGCTCCGCTCTCTCGTTCGATACCCAGCTTTGGCTCAGACCGGAAATTGTCCCCTCTTTGCGCGAGATTACCGACGGCATTCATGCCGCCGGAGCAAAAGCCTCTATCCAGATAGGACACTGTGGCAATATGACTCACCGCTCTACGGCAGGGGGTACTCCCGTCGGTGCCTCTACGGGATTTAATCTCTATTCACCCACGTGGGCGCGTGGCCTGCGTGAGGATGAGCTGAAGGGATTGGCTGTAGCCTTTGGAGAGGCTGTGCGCACGGCAAGGGATGCCGGGTTTGACTGCGTGGAGGTTCATGCAGGCCATGGCTATCTGATATCGCAGTTCCTCTCACCATATACCAACCGTCGCCGCGACCGCTTCGGCGGTCCCCTGGAAAATCGTATGCTCTTCATGCAGATGTGTATGGAAGAGGTGATGAAGGCTGCCGGCTCAGACATGGGAGTGCTCGTCAAGACCAATATGCGCGATGGCTTCAAGGGGGGGCTTGAGATAGACGACTGCCTCACTGTGGCGCGCGAACTCGAACGCCTCGGGGCGCATGCCCTCGTGCTCTCCGGAGGATTCGTAAGCAAAGCGCCAATGTATGTGATGCGCGGCGAAATGCCCATCTATAGCATGACCTACTATATGAAGCAATTATGGCTCAAATATGGCGTAAGGCTGGCCGGACGCTTCATGATTCCCACGGTGCCATTCCGCGAACTCTATTTTCTTGAGGATGCACTGAGATTTCGTGAGGCTCTGAAGTGCAAACTCGTTTATGTGGGGGGTGTGGTGAGCCGTAGCAACGCCGACAGAGTGCTCGATGAGGGCTTCGATTTTGTGCAGATGGGGCGCGCGCTGCTTAATGAGCCCGATTTTGTCAACAGGATGCGTGCCGGCGAGCAGAGATGCGGATGTGACCATGTCAACTACTGCATAGCCCGTATGTATTCCAGAGAGATGGCTTGCCATAAGCATCTGGACAACCTCCCGCCCCGCATTCTCCGCGAAATAGAGGAGATAAAGGCCAAAGGATAGAATTTTATTCTCTGCACGGGCGGATGCGCAGGACGTCAGTAAAGTTTTTTCACCGGTTGCCCGGTGTAGTCTGAATTATTAATTTTTCTCACTTACCAGAAGGAATAAGATGAAGAAGATAAAGGGGAAATTAGCTATAGTCACCGGTGCCTCTTCCGGCATAGGAAAAGAATTCTGCACACGGCTGGCCGCCAATGGTTGTGACTTGGTCATGATAAGCAATCAGAATGGTGAGCTCAAAATGGCGGGCGCCGAGATAGAGAAGGCCTTCCCGGTGCGCACCTATACCCTTTGCCTTGACCTCACGGAGCGCGAGGCTGTCAAGGCAATAGAAATATATCTGGATGCTCATCAGCTTCGACCGGAGATTCTTATCAATAACGCCGGCATTTTCTCCTTTGACCTTATCACGGAGACTTCCGAACGCAAAATCGATGCCTTCATAGATTTGCACGTCAGTGCCGTGACTCATCTGAGCCGTACATTTGCGCGCCGTTTTGCCGCCGGCGGCGGAGGGTGGATCCTGAACATGTCTTCTATGTCCTGCTGGATGCCTATGCCCGGACTGGCCATGTATGCAGCCACAAAAGCCTACATACGCGTATTTTCTCGCGCTCTCCACTATGAGATGAGGCCCCGCAATGTCAATGTAATGGTGGCTTGTCCAGGAGGCATTGCCACAGACCTCTTCGGCCTTCCCACTAATCTGCAGAAGCTGGCGCTGAAAATTCATGCCCTGCAGACACCCGAAAAATTCACCCGTCAGGCGCTGAAAAGACTCTTCAGGGGCAAACAGCAGTATATCAACGGATGGCTCAATCGCCTCTCGATTCTCTTCGTGGGTGTGATGCCTACTCCCGTGCGAATGCTTGTCAAGACCGAACTGCTCGATAAGAATATCAGACGGTAGAGCCGGAGGCGGAAGATGCTGTCCGGAGCCCACGCAATAGTATGACGCCGGGTTATAGAATAGCGGTAGCCGGGTGTATATGAAAAAAAGGAGACTAATCTCACGATCGGCCTCCGGTAGGTTCACACTCATTTAAATTATGATAACATCATTCTGTTATTTGTAGGTCGGGTTGCTTTTTACCTGCAAATGTCAGATGAATAATGGCGTTAAGAGAATCTAACCTGAAGAGACCCGAAGGTCTCCGGCAATTCTCCTTGTTCGATAATGCAAAATTAATATAAGCGGGTGTTTTTTCCAAACAATTTTGTAAGTTTGGATATTTTTGCTAATTTTGTGCCGTGAAAGAGAATGCGCTCTCTCAGAAGAGTGCTTAAATCAGTACTTATAAGATTTTTTTTCTATGGCACATTTAGATGCAATCGACCTTAAAATTCTCCAGATACTCCAGCAGAATTCCCAGAAGACCACTAAGGAAATAGCCGCCGAAGTAAACCTTTCCACCACTCCTGTCTATGAGCGCATTAAGCGGCTCGAGAAAGACGGCGTCATAAAGGGATATGTGGCCGTGCTCAATCCCGATATGCTTAATCTCGGCTTCTCTGTCTTCTGCAATGTCAAGCTCGTCTCTCACAGCACCGACGCGGCAATCGACTTCATGAATGTGGTGAAGGATATCCCCGAAGTGGCCGAATGTTACAGTATGGCCGGGGCGTTTGACTACCTGCTGAAAATCTATGCTCCCAACATGCAGTACTACCGCGAATTTGTCATCGAGGTGCTCGGCCGAATCAAATCTATCGGATCCGTGACCTCTACCTTCGTCATGGCCGAAGTGAAACGCACATCCGCTCTTCCCCTGAATCTCTAATACTCCCTCCCCTCTATCTTTAAAATAGTGTGAGAAAACCTTTCGCTTACAGCCTCATGATTGATTTTCGCAAACGTTTCGCAGCGATTATCCGCAACATTAAAGTCCGGCTTTCACACCTCTCTTATCGCACCGGTATTATGCTTCTGGTCTGCTGTGCTCTCTGCTATATCATCTCCTTTGCGCAGATGGCCCTGCCTATATCCATCGGCATGAAGAGCGGGCTGTGGGTGCTCTTTTTCGGGCTTGCCAAGGCCACGCAATATTCCGGGCTTGCCGTGCTCGGAGCAAAGGGGCTGAAAAGTCTGATAGCGCGCAGACGCCGCTGAGACTCTATGCTCAGACTCAATCTATACCCGGCGCCATAATATAAAGATACCGTCGCCATAATATAAAGAGGAGGCCGCTCCGGAATCATTCCGGGCGGCCTCCCTTAATATATATGTAAGTCAGAAAGGTTATGCTTACTTCACGATAACCTTATAGTCTGCCTTGCCGATTCTCACGGCGTAGATGCCGGGAGCGAGGCTGATGTTCTGAGACTCTGAGGTCAGAGTAGTCTCACGCACGAGGCGTCCGTCAGCCATGAAGATGCGGGCTACGTTGCCCTCATATCCGCGGATGATGATCTGACCCTTGTCGCCGCTCACACCGCGCTGTGCATTGTCAATGCTTTCAGCACCGAGGCCATACACCTTAGCAGGATTAGACTTCGGACCGCCAACGAAGGAATCGCCACTCTTCACGTAGGTTATCACGTAGTAAGTGTTGGTGACATCCTTGCTTGCCTTGGTGTCGGTAAAGTTAGTAGTGTGGAGATCATCGGCTACGCATGCCCAGGTCTTCCAGTCATTGTTGGTGAGAGACCAGATAGCATAGTGGTCGAGTTCGGAGCGGACAGTCTTGGCCTGGTCAAATGTGAGGTCGTCAAGCATTACGCCGAAGCCGTCGATAGAACGATATACGAGAGCGAAATACTTGGCATCGGCCGGAAGCGTTACTTTCACTTCCTCCCATGCGTCTTCTCCTGACTTGGAGAAGGTGCGTACATAGCGGAATGAACCGCAAGTAGCGCCTACGCTTGTCTCCTCGCTTGCCTTTACAATCTCATCGCCGAGAGTGTCATCGGTAGAAGACACCCAGAGTTCGATATACTCGGTGAGAGAAGAGTCGATAGTGCCATACCAGAAAGTGAGCTCTGAGCCGGGCACCACTTCGGGAGAAATGAGCCAGTCGGCAGCCTGAGTCTTGTTCTCGTCGGTATTGAGGTCATACTCAGGGTTACGGGCCATAAGATACTTGTGGCCGCCGTGAGCGCCCAGACGCGGGTCGTTCTTCCAGGGATATACCTCATCGGTGTCGATCACCTGCCAAGCCATCGGGGTGTTGTCGCCCTCCCAGCGGAGACCATCGAAGCAGAAAGGTATCTTCTTGTCCATGTCGACATTGACAAACTGACCGAGCTTGTCGCTATTGTCAAAGCCCTGAAGGAGCTCGAAGCCGTCATAGCCGGAGTGGTCGAGGTCAGGCTCGCTCCATGAGAGGTCTACTTTTGAGTAGTCGTCATCCCACTTGGCGGTGAGGTCGCGCACCACGGGAGCCTCGTTGTCGCGCACGTTGATAGTGACAGAAGCGTTATTGTTCCATTCCACTTCGTCGCCATCCACGTATGCCTTCACTTCGAGGGTGAGGGGAGAGACTGCGGCATAGTTCTCCAGCACATGAACGTCGTAGTTGAAGAAGATGTCGGTGACGGGGAGGATACGGGGAGTAGACATCTTCTGATAGGTGAGGCGGTTGCCATCCTTGTCGAGAAGTGAGATCTCAAGAGAGCCCTGGCCTACGCGGAGAAGTTCCTTACCGCCATTTACCATATTGATAGAGTAGGAATACTGCTCGCCGGTGTAGACTGTGCTTGCGCCTGAGACGCTCTTGATGCCGAGGTCGGTGTCAATGTTCTGTGACACTGAGTAGCCGTCGATGAAGGCATACTCGGCAGCTGCGGTGGTCAGGTTGAAGCGAAGTACGCACTGCACCCAGCCCTTGTCGAGATATTCAGCGGGGATGACCACTTCAGCGTCTACCCATTCTCCCTTGGCGGGATGATTGAGAGTGAACTTGCCGAAGAGCTTGAGGTCATTGTTGCCTGCGCAGCGTCCCCAGAGTTCTACTTCGGGAGCATCTTTGAAGTCAATCATGCGGAGTGAGAAGGTAGCATCCTCCACGCTCTTAGTGCTGAATTTGGGGAGAACGAGTTCGCCCTGGCAGTTGTGACGGCTTGTGTTGTAGACGATGATGGCACCATCTTCGCAGTCAGTGGTACATCCGTGCTCGTAAGAGGGTGAGAGAACGGAGGTGATAGGCTGGATAGCACAGTTCTCGAAGGGAGGGGTGAGGTTGAGATAGAAGGGCTCGTAGCTGAAGGCATTGTTGCCGAACTCCTCTACCATCGGGAGCAGATAAGGCTTGCCGAGGATGTCATTGACAAACTGAGAGAATCTGGACTCGCCCACCTCATTGAAGGCAGCAGGGCCGAGGTTATAGATTTCCTGCTTCTCGGCAGCGGTGAATTTGTAGTTGAGGTCTTTGGTGACACCAAGCTGCTGGTAAGCGGCGCCGGTGACATTGTAGACGCGATAATCAAGAGCATCGGCATCCACGTATCCGCCATTCTCGCCGACGTTGCCGGGACGGTCCCAGGTGATGTTGACGTTCATGTTGTCGTCCAGAGGCTCACACTTGATGTTAGTGGGGCAGAGAGGACGGTCGAGTCCTACATAGTGGCGATAATCGCGAGCCAGACCGCTACCCTTGCTGTTGGAGGGAGTAATCTCGAATGTGGCATAGCCGTTGGAGGGGACAGCGATTTCAGTAGAAGCCACCTGTCCGGGCTTAGCGGTAGCAGTTACGGTGTTTTCGCCGCACTTCACGGTGAAGGTGATGTCGGAAGAGGCATCGAGATCCTTGCCGATGATATTCTTCACAGGCGCAGTGATGTCAATCTTGGTGCTGAGAGCGCCGAGAGGAGCGGGAGTGAAGGTCACGTTCTGGGGGTCGCCGGGCACGTCGGAAGAGCCGGTGAGACCATTGATGGCGAAGTCCCAGAGAGAGACGCCACCGCCGCTTTCACCGTGGCTGGTGCAATGGAAAGCGATATACCAGTCGCCGGCTTCAGGGATACCGAAGTTGAGCGAGAAGTATTTGGGGTCGGGAGAGTCAAGGCTGGTCTGATGCATGATGTTGACCATGCCGGAAGTCTCGGTGGTCACCTTCTTGGTCAGATAGATGTCAAGACGCTCTTTACCCTCATACATACCATTGGCGTAAGTGAAGGCGAAATTGTAGAGGTGGTCTACGGTGGGGAAGTGAGCTACGGGGAGGAAGAGCCAGTTGTCGGCGGTATCGGCCGAGCCTACGTAGCAGCGGAACATGTTGAAGCCCTGGTCCTGATCAAGGAAGAACATTGAGTCGTGGCCGGGAGCGTTGATGATCTGGAAGAGGTCAGACTCCTCGACGGTGGGCTCAAGCATCACGGGGAGGTCAAGAGCGCGTCCGATAACCTGTACGGTAGAGGTGGCGGCAGAGCTTACGCCGTTGGCAGAAGCGATAACCTCGATTGTGGTGTACTGGAGGTCGGCGGGCACTTCAAAAGTATAGGTAGTGGCAGTGATAGGCTCGCTATTCTGCTTCTTGCCGCCGATAAGGACGTCGTAGGTGAGAGCAGCCGTGTCTACGTAGCCATTGTGCACACCCTTGTCGCCGGGAGCGGTCCAGGTGAGAGTGTTGCCATCAAGGTTGAGGTTGGTGACAGCCTTCGGGTTGTCGTTGCCCACATAGAAATTAATGGTTCTCACGGGGCTCTTCTCGCCATTTGTGAGGCAGGAGATGGTCATCACGTGTTCGCCCTGAGCGAGAGTGGAATTGATGGTCTGCACGGAGCCGGGAGCGAAGTCTCCGGCGAGAGCCTCTTTGTCATCGATATTGACTGTCATTTTCACCTTCTCGGTAGCGGGGATAGAGGCGCCGCTATAGTAGTAGGAGGGGACAGTGACAGTTATGGTGCCGGAGAGTGCGTTCTTCTCGAAGTTGATGGTAGGAACGGCGGGAATCTCTGTGGCATCGTTATCGGCGAAGGGGTCAGTGCAGTCAAGAGAGATGAAATAGGGGGTGACATACTGGGCGCTGCCAAGTTCGGGACCATCCATAATCTCCCAGGCTGAGAGGCCGGCCTCTTCGTTGTCTTCATCAGAGAAGAAGCCCAGACGGATGATTTTTCTCACCGGGTCGCGGACCACCATGGCGAAGCATTCATCCAGAGGGCTATAGCAGACCTGAGTAGCCACGCCGCTATCGATGGGCACATCATCGCCGAGGAATTCGCCGGCCTCGATAAGAGTGGGCTTGCCACTCTCCACTATGGAGATGCGTCCGGAGTCGTCAAAGGCATATACCTGCTGGTCTTTAGGGTTATAGGCAATGCCGGCTACGAAGTTAGAGGTGTTGAGGTTGACGGCCGAGACGAGGTCGAAGTTGCCTGCGGGATTGAAGACCACCAGCATATTGTCGGCGCCGCTCGTGAGGTCGATAGAGAGGCAATAGACGAGGTCTTCAGCCTCATTGTAGGTCATGGAATAGGCATAAGCGAAAGCCGAAGAGTCAAATCTGATGGGAGGGAGCTGGCTTCCGGTTTCGATGTCGAAGCGGGCCCACACCACCTGGTCGTCACCTTCGAGCAGACAGGTGTAATAGATACCGTTTCGCACGAATCCACCCTGGATGTCATAGTCGTTGCCATTGAGCAGAGCGCCGGAAGTGAAGAGGCTTTCCACGTGGCCGGTTTTGGCATCGATAGTGCCGAGGAAGGCCTGGTTGAAATACTCCATAGCGGCGTAAGAGCCCACAGCGCCGATGAAATGACCGCGGGGATTGGTCATAGAGCGAGTGGAGGCAGCGCGCTCCTTCATAGGTTTGTAGCGACGCAGGTCGAGGAGACCGGAGCGTTCGGCATGCAGACTGTTAAGCTGTCTGGTGCCGCGTTCGGCTCGATGCCGAGCCATCGGGGAATTTTTGTCAACGCCCTTCACCATGGGTAGAGAGCCGTCGCCGAGCACTCTCTGGTGCTTTTTGGCCACGGCATCCGCCGGTAAAAGAGCGGAGCATCCGATAAGGGCGGCAAGGCCCAGTGTCAGGATTTTGCTTGTCATGGATTTGTAGTTAATTTGTATGTTATAAAAAATATTGTTTGTGATAAACAAATGTCTGTATTTCGATAAATGATTTATGCTATACTTGAAATTTAGGTTGTTCTGATAGACTTTTGTTGTAAATGTTGGTCTGGGTTTTGACGCGAAGTTAGTAAAAATATTCCTGATTATCAAAAAAAATTGGGTAATAATTTTAAAAAAGAGGGAAATTGTCTAAAACGTGATTGGTCGGCGAAACGTTAAAGTGTGTTAATCGGGCGTGAAATTTCTTGTGTGGATTAAAATTTTTTGGTAACTTGCAACGTTTTTAGAACAAACCGCTCTTAAGGATTTAGACGTGTGAAAAGGGATTTTAAGATAGCATTTTCACAAATTAACTCAATATAGCCGAGAGCCTGCTCTAAGGACACCCATTATTCAAGCCACATAAAAGATGAAGAGAGCAGAAAGAGTCTCTTTGAGCATCTTGATGTGCCTATGACGACACTAACAATACCTA
This sequence comes from Bacteroidales bacterium, assembly GCA_014800685.1. GTDB lineage: Bacteria > Bacteroidota > Bacteroidia > Bacteroidales > Muribaculaceae > Lepagella. The sequence continues at coordinate 46,889 of JAAVFQ010000020.1, read as the reverse complement.
ATATATAAGTATGAAACGAATGTTATTGCAATGGTCTGCCACCGCTCTCGCGGTCGCAGCTGTGGCGCTCCCCCTTACGGCGGAGAATGAGTACAAGCGTCAGGAGCTTCCCGGCGCTACTTATGCTCCCAATAAGGTAAAGGTGGAAAATCGCCGGCAGATTCTGAATCTGCAGCGCCTCAATCAGCGTATGCGTCTGACGACGGAAAGCCTCATCGGCCCCTCCGGTCAGATGGAAATTCCTACAAAATCAGCACCCAAAGCTATCAATCACCTCGCCACCCGTTCGGCTGAGGCTCCCAGGGGTAAAGCCTATGCGCTCGTGCCCTCTCACTCCATGGCTGCCGGGCTCAACGCCGCCATGTTTGGCGAAGTGGATCTTGCCACCGGCCGTTTCTCTCAGATTTACAGAGGTGTGGAGTATAGCCTTGGTGAAGACTACAACTATCTGACCACCTGCATCGTAGACGGTATCGTATACATACCGGCCTATACTCAGAACATGGTCACCAACGAGCTCGCTTCCTACTGGCGTCGCATCGACCTTGAGTCAGGCCAGCAGCTCGATAATATCGAATGGGGCGCAGGAGACATCTCCGGATTCTACTATGCGCTTACCTACAATCCCGAGAAGAAGAAGTTCTACGGACTCGGCATGAACCTTGCCACCGGCACCACTTCCGAGCTCTACGAGATTGACCTCACCGGTGCAACCCCCAGGAAGGAATATCTCGGCAACCTCGAGTCCACCCGCGTGCCCGGCATGGCGGCCAGCCTCTGCTACAACCCCAATGACGGCGAGCTTTATACCATCAAGTCAAGCGGCAAGATGTATATCGTGCCTCAGGAGTTCTCTCCCACACTCGTGGAAGTGAAGCAGTTCTCTACCGACATCTCTCAGGATGAGTTCAAGTTTATCCCCGAGCAGGGATATTCTCAGCCCCTCACCTACAGCCCCAAGGACCGTGCATTTGTCTCCGTATATCAGAATCAGGCTTCCAACTCCATGGACCTCGTATTCATGGACGTTGAGGATATGGAGTGCTATGCCGGCGAGTCGCTCAATCCCCTCGGCTACTATGCTTCTCTCGACTGTATAGAGTCTTACGCAGAGGATAACGCTCCCTCACAGGCTGTCATTGATGAAATCAAGCATGAGAAATCTTCTCTCAGCGGCGAATTTGTATTCACCGCTTCAGCAGAGGTATATGACGGCTCGGCTATCAACAATGAGGTGCTCACCATGAGCGCTTATCTTGACGACGAGCTCCTTTCATCTCAGGTATGCACCCCCGGCCAGAAAGTGTCACTGCCCTTCACTACCACTCAGGGCAACCACTCATTCTCCATCGTGCCTGAATTCAAGCTCGCTAACGGAAGCACCGTGAAGGGCCCCGAAACTCGTCTCGTACGCTGGATTGGCAATGACAACCCTCTCGCTGTCACCAATGTCAAGTATGACAAGGATCTTCTCACCTGGACCGCTCCCGGCGCAATGGGCTACCACGCAGGATATGTGGATGTAGAGGCCCTTGAATATGACGTATATCTCGATGGCAAGAAGCAGAATGCCGAGCCCCTCAAGGAGTGCAAATACACCTTTGAAAATCCCGGCGACCTCACCCGCTATGCTATCACCGTAACAGCCACTGCCAATGGCATGACCTCAGAGCCCAGCAGGGCCATCTCAGAAGTCCTCGGTAGCGCACTTGCACTTCCCCAGACTTTCGTGCCCACCGCTGACCAGGCCAACCTCTTCAGCACCTATATCGGCAGAAGCAACTACGACTTCAACTTCGTAGACGGCGCGGTGCCTGCAATGGGTCTCTTCGTATCGCAGTATACCGACACTCCCGACAACTGGCTCTTCCTCCCCAAGATGAGCTTCCCCTCCAAGGAGCATCTCTATTCGCTCGCGTTCACTTACTCCAACTTCTACACCACAAGCGAGAAGAATCAGTGTAACGTGAAGGTCTACATCGGCAAGGAGGCTAATCCCGCTTCAATGACCGAACTCATCATAGAGCGTGAGGCAGCCGTAGTGAACAATCCTCTCACCATCGACGCACTCTTCGCAGTGCCCGAGGCCGGAGACTACTATATCGGCTTCTACACCGGCGAGGCTGCTTATAACAACTCCCGCGGTATCAAGCTCTGGAACTTCGAGGTCAACAGCCTTGAAAACGTATCCTCCAAGTCTCCCGGCGCAGCTGAAAACGTGACTGTCACTCCCTGTCCCGATGGCGAGCTCGCAGCAGTTATCGAATGCACCGTGCCCACCAAGGCTATCGATGGCTCAGACCTCGCAGCTGACACCGGCGACATCACCATCAAGGCTGAATGTGAAAACGGCGACTCAGCTGAAGCAAGCGGCAAGCCCGGCGATAAGGTTTCGCTCAAGGTGAACTCTAATGCCGACGGTTTCAACTTCTTCAACGTCACCACCTATTATAAAGGTGAGAGAACCGTTAAGCGCAACTATCGTGCTTATCTCGGTATCGACACCCCGCTCGCGCCTCAGAACATCCGTGGCGAGGCAAGCGCCGACAATAAGACCCTTCACCTCACTTGGGATCCCGTCACCATCGGCGTAAACGGCGGATGGGTCAACCCCAACACCGTCCTCTATGAAGTAAGCACCCTCAGCGGCGCTACGCTCAGCAAGGTAGGCGAAACCCACAGCAATACCTTCGACTTCACTCCCTACGACACAAGCAAGCAGCAGTCTTACTATGTAGGCCCTGTGGCTGTGACAGAAATGGGTAGCTCAGTAAGAAGCGAATTTGCCAATGAGTTCCTCGGCGCACTCTATGAGGTGCCCATGGTAGAGGAATTCTCACCCACGACATCAACCAGCTTCAGCACCGGCCCCTGGAGATTTAAGGCTACAGACGGCTTCGACAATTGTCCCTTCAGCCATCTCAGCAGCGGTGTAGGTCTCGGCATCGGCGACCCGGCCCTCAATGGCGGCGCCTTCATCTGTACAGCCCTTTCAGCCGGCAGCCGCTGGGGTGAGCTCCGTGCTCCCAAGGTGACTACTACCGGTATCAATGAAACCCGTATCGGCATCCGCTACTGGGATTACTTCGACGCAGCGACTATGTATATCTACGGTCGTCGCTACGGTCAGTCTCAGGAAGAGCTTCTCTTCACCATCAATCCCGACCGTCCTTCAGAGCTCGGTGACAGCCACTGGGTAGACTGGAATGAAGTGCTTCCCGAAGCTTACCAGAACTGCCCCTGGGTTCAGCTCTACGTGCGTTGTCAGCTCACAGGCGGCGACTATTCTTACTGCCTCCTTGACAACTATCGCATCTACCAGGACGTAGACCATGACTTCCGCATCACCGGTGTGTCCGGTCCTGCATCAGCATGGGCAGGTGAGACACCCACTTATTCTATCATCGTCAACAACTCCGGTCTCGAAGCAGGCCGTACCACTCTCGTAGTGCGCTACTTCGGCGACAATGGCGACCAGCTTGGCCGCATGGACGTTCCCGTGCGTCGTCTTACTCCCGCCGGCAACTACACCTTCAGCATGCCTATCGAAATCAAGCCTGAGTATCTGAAATATAAAGAGCTCAAGGTGACTGCAGATATCGAGGATGAGGAGGATCAGGTGGAAATGAACAACCACAGAGAATGCACAGTGGCACTGCGCGACAATCAGCTTCCTCTGGTGACCAACATGTATGGCTCCTGGAATGATGCTCACGACACTCCGACCATCACTTGGGATGAGCCCGATACTGAATATGGCGACCTCGAAAGCTTCGAGTTTGAGACTCCTTTCGAAATCACCGGTAACATCGGCGACTGGATCAACGTCGATATGGATGAGAAGACACCCTTCGCTATCGAAGGTGCTAACTGGCCCGACAGCGACAAGGCTTGCGGATGGCAGGTGTTCGATCCTACCAAGGTAGGCATCCTCGGCGCAGAGCGCTACACTCCGATCAGCGGTAAGAACTGCATCATGGCACGCTCATGTGCATTCATCGAAGGCGTGGAAGATCCCACTCAGTCTGCCGACTGGCTCATCTCACCCGAGGTGGTAGGCGGCACCGACGTCACCTTCCAGTTCTGTACAGGCGACAGCCAGTATACCGAAACTGTAGAAATCTGGTATTCTACCGGTTCTCGCGAGATCGGCAATGAAATCGTTCAGAATGGCAACGAATGGACCTGCGGCGAATGGAAGCGTCTCCGTCCCTTCTCTAAGAGCGGTACTGACGTTTGGGAAGAGTGCTCATTCACCCTCCCCAAAGATGCCAAGTATTTCGCGTTCGTATATCGCAGCTGGGGTCAGTTCAACGCTATGATTGACGACATCTCCTTCACTCGCGCTACTCCCAAGCAGTGGGAGATCGTAGGCTACGACGTATATCGTCGCGCTACCAGCGGTGACCTCAAGGGCTCATACGAAAACGTGGCATGGCACACTGCAGACAGAAGCGTATCTGACGCTGCACTCGGCGACAACAATGCTTCCTACTATGTGCACACTGTAGTTCGCCGTGAGGATGGCAAAGAGTTCACTTCACCCCGCGGCACAGGCCTCAATATCTATGCGCTCGGAGTAGACAACGTGGATGCTCTCAACGGCGTTCATGGTGGTCACGGCGAGATCATAGTAAACGGTCTCAGCGGACGCGAAGTAGCAGTCTTCACAGCCGACGGCAAGTGCGTGCGCCAGCTTACTATCACCGATTCTCGTCAGAGCATTCCTGCTGATGCCGGAGTCTTCATCGTCAAGAGCGGTGACAAGATAGCCAAGGTAGTGGTTAAATAAGCATTGGCATAGATAATCATACTACATAAACACCACGGAGGGTGTGCCAAAAGGATAAATTTTGGCGCACCCTCCTTCCTTTTTGGGTAAGCCCCCGGCTCTCAAGGCAGTACTTGTGGCGCCGGGGGCTTGTCAGATGCAAGGCTGCGAGTATGATTGAGGCTTGATTAGTTTGTATTTCATTAATTATTTATTAACTTTGCGTCATGAATCGCGAGGCAACCATTAACAATGAAGCGGCGGGCGCAAAGCCTGCTCAGTCTCCCTCAGTGCTGATGCCATACGTGCCGGCACCTGCGTCTATTCCTCCTTTCGTGCCGGGCTCTCCGGAGGAGGAAGACCGCTATGTGGAGGCAGCCTTTCGCGATGTGCTCCGGACGTATGTCAGCTCCAACCACCGCAAGAAGGTGGATATAATAGAGAAGGCCTACCGTTTCGCAAAGAAAGCGCATGCCGGCGTGCGGCGCCGGAGCGGCGAGCCCTATATCCTTCATCCTATCGCGGTGGCGAAAATCGTGGTGTCAGAGCTTGGGTTAGGTTCTACGTCAATCTGCGCCGCGCTGCTGCACGACGTAATAGAGGATTCAGACTATACGAAGGAGGATATAGAGAGCCATTTCGGCTCAAAAGTGGCCGATATCGTAGAGGGGCTGACCAAAATATCTGGTGGCATCTTCGGCGATAAAGCCTCTATTCAGGCTGAGAATTTCCGCAAGCTTCTTCTTTCGATGAGCACAGACGTGCGAGTGGTGCTCATAAAGATGGCCGACCGTCTGCACAATATGCGCACTCTGGGCTCTCTGAGGCCGGAAAAGCAGTATAAGATAGCAGGGGAGACCCTTTATGTCTATGCCCCTCTGGCTCATCGTCTGGGTCTCTTCAAGATTAAGCTGGAGCTGGAAGACCTCGCTTTCCGCTACGAGCATCCGGCCCAGTATGCGGACATAATGTCGAAGCTGACAGAGACAGAGGAGCATCGTGCCCGTATAGTGGAGGAGTTTGTCAAGCCCGTTCGTCGCAAACTGGATGAGGCCGGTTTTCGCTACACTATCAAAGCCAGAGTGAAGAGTGCCTATTCCATCTTCAAAAAGATGGAGAAGAAGGGGATACCCTTCGAAGAGATATATGACATCTATGCCGTCAGGGTGATATTCGAGAATGAGGACGACGCTCAGGAGAAGATACGATGCTGGCAGATATATACCTTTTTCACCGACGGCCATCGTGTGCATCCCGACCGTCTGCGCGACTGGACATCCACGCCGAAAGCTAACGGATATCGCGCGCTTCATCTGACGGCCATGGGGCCGGAGGGGCGATGGATAGAGGTGCAGATACGCTCCAAAAAGATGGATGACATAGCCGAACTCGGCTATGCCGCTCACTGGAAATACAAGACAGGAGAGCAGAACGTGGATGCCGAGCTTGACAACTGGATGAATACCATTAAGGACATCCTTGCCAATCCGGAGCCTAACGCCATTGATTTCCTCGACACGATAAAGCTCAATCTCTTCTCGTCGGAGATATACGTCTTCACACCGAAAGGCGACCTGAAGACTCTTCCTATGGGCGCCACGGTGCTTGATCTGGCATTCTCCATCCATTCGCAGTTAGGACTGCACTGTGTGGCCGGAAAGATCAATCACCGGCTCGTGCCGCTCTCTCATCAGCTCGGAAGCGGCGACCAGGTGGAGATAATAACGTCAGATTCGCAGCTGCCACAGCCCGAATGGCTGGAATATTGCCATACGGCCAAGGCACAGAACCGCATACGCGCAGTGCTCCGGAAAGACCGTCAGCTTATGCGCAAGAGGGGGGAGGAGATTTTCAATGACCTTATGGCCAAGGAGGGCCGCGAACCGGATGAGAATGGCATCCGCAACATACTCCGCACCTATAATCTCTCCTCGCGCGAGGAGCTTTTCGAGATGCTCGCCGGCGAAGAGATTAATTTTACAGGTAAGGACTTAAAGGGACCGAAAAAGACACGCCTATCCTCGCTGATGCGTCTGCTGAATCCCTTTGCATCCAAAAAATCAGGCACGCTCCCCCGCAGGGCGCCCGTCAGCCGGAATGAAATATACGAGCTGCATCCTGAAAAACCGAACTATCGCATAGATGATTGCTGCTCGCCCATCCCCGGCGATGACGTGCTCGGCTTTGTGGATGATGAGGAGAATGTGATACTGCATAAGGTGAGCTGCCCGAATGCCATGCGCCTCAAGACGACTTACGGCCCACACCTGGTGGCTACGCGCTGGTGCGGAAAGGCCGACAATTTTGAGGTGAGGATAGCGGTAGACGGCATCGACCGCCACGGACTGCTCGAAGAGGTAGTGGTCACGCTCAGCAGTAAAATGAATATCAACATCCGTGGTCTGGAGATAGAGGCACGGCATGAAGTGTTTCACTGTCTACTGAATCTTCATGTGGCTGATGCCGACACGGTGACTAATATCTGCCGGACACTTAGAAAAATAAAAGGCGTCAAGAGCGCCAAGCGAATATCTTGACTCTTTAATTTTCTTCGCTTGTAAGTTCTAAGTAAGTTCGAAAAATTAAACGATATATGTGAGATGAAAGAACTGTTTTCAAAAATAAATCTTCTGCGTGCGGCCCTTATCGCCGTTTCGCTGACGGTTATTCTTCTCATCCTTCCGAAGGCTGACCATCAGAGTTTCACATACGAGCTGAATCAGCCGTGGAAGTATCCTCTGCTGACTGCTCCCTTCGATATGCCGATATTGCGCGACTCGGCATCTCTGACCTCGCTTCGAGATTCGGTCAACCATCATTTCGTGCCCTTCGCCAAGCGGAAGCCACAGGTGGTAGAGAAGAGTCTGGAACGTATCGGCACAGTAGGAGCTGCCTTCGAGGGTGGCGCCTCGCTGAAGGGGTTGCTGACAGAGGTGTATGAGCGCGGACTTGTAGACCAGAATATCTATGAGCTTCTTAACGAGCAGAAGCAGAAAAGACTTCGCATAGCGCAAGACACCTCGGCGCTCGCCGAGACCAATGTGGTGACCGTAGACGCCTCCACGATGATGTCGCAGGCAGCCGCTTACAAATATATAGACTCGCTCTATCGTGTGGAGAAGGGCTCATCGCTTGACCCTGCGCTCTCCAAGGCGCTTAACTCATGCCTGATTCCCAACGTGGTGCTCGACACGGCGGCCGACACCAAATATCGCGAGCAGGAATATCTCAACATCACCGGCGCGCAGGGCATTATCAAGAGCGGACAGCGCATAGTAGACCGCGGAGAGATTGTTACTCCACAGATTTTTACAAATCTCAACACCTATCAGGAACTCCTCGCCAGGCAAAAAGGTGACGATGGGCCGAGCACCTATTTCGAAGTCGGGCAGGGAATCTACATTCTGGTGCTTTTCATTATACTCTATTGCTACCTCTCCCTCTATCGCCGCACCTTCTTCTCCTCTCTGCGCAAGATGACCTTCCTGATGACCTTCATCACACTCTTCGCCATATTCGCGGTGCTGATGTTTGAGCATTTCTCACACGGACTTTACCTTGTGCCCTTTGCAGCGGTGCCCGTAATCACATTGATATTCTTCGATTCGCGCACGGCTATCTTCGCGCTACTCACCACGATATTCATATCCGCGCTTGTGGCCACCTTCCCCTTCTCCTTCATCTTCATGGAACTGGTGGTAGGGCTTCTGGCCACCTTCTCCATCCGTCAGCTCAGCCGTCGCTCTCAGCTCCTGCGCACGGCGATTATAGCCTTCTTCGGATATTGCGTATGTTATTTTGCATTCTGCCTTATTTTCGATGGCGATCTCTCCAACTTCTCCTGGCGCGTGATAGGGTCGTTCGCCATCAACTCCGTGCTACTCTCCTTTGCCTATATCCTTATCGTGGTGATAGAGAGAACTTTCGGGTTTACGTCGACAGTGACTCTCGTGGAGCTCTCAGATATCAACAATAAGCTTCTCCGGAGGCTGGCGGAAGAGGCTCCCGGCACTTTCCAACATTCAATGCAGGTATCCACGCTGGCTTCCGAGGCCGCCCGTGCCATTCATGCCAATACGCAGCTTGTGCGCACGGGAGCTCTCTATCATGACATCGGCAAGATGAAGAGCCCTATCTTCTTTACGGAGAATCAGCACGGCGTCAATCCGCACGCCGGCCTTGACCCTGAGACCTCGGCCCGCAAGATTATCTCGCACGTCACGGACGGCCTGGCTATGGCCCGTGCCGAAAAATTGCCACAGGTGATAAGAGACTTCATCTCTGAGCATCATGGACGCGGAGTGGCGAAATATTTCTACAACACTGCCGTCAATAATGCGGGCGACAACTATGTGGACCCTGAGCCCTTCACCTATCCGGGACCCGACCCGCGCTCCAAGGAAACAGCCATACTCATGATGGCCGACTGCGTGGAGGCCGCCTCCCGTTCGCTCAAGGATTATTCCCAGGAGTCGATTGATTCGCTGGTGGACAATATCATAGATACACTGGTGAGAGATGGACGCTTCAGAGAGTCGCCCATATCCCTGAAGGATATCGAGACGATAAAGAACACATTCAAGAAGAGGCTGGCTACCATCTATCATTCGCGCGTGGCCTATCCCTCCATCCACAAGAAGGAGGGCACGCCCGCCACTCAGGGTCCGCAACAGGGAGAAAAACCCGGAGAGGAGTGAACAAATGCGGGGTCGTAATTGTATTATTACTCAGCATCACTTTCTCCCGACAATCCCTATTACTTTATCTACTGAACACAGAACCTTACTCAAGAAAGAGACGTGAATAAGAGTTTACTTCTTGCGACAATAGCACTCGCGACGACAATGGCGGCCACCGGCGCTCCGGTGACCCTTGACTCCTGTCGGAATATGGCATTGCGCAATAATAAGGCGCTCCGGATAGCGGATGAGGCAATTACCGGAGCAGGATATGACCGAAAGGCGGCAAGAGCAGCTTATCTCCCCGGCATAGACTTTACGGGGGGGTATATGTATAATCAGCATAAAATTTCGCTTTTGGGCGAAGATGCTCATCTGCCCACCATGACATTCGACCCGCTGACGCAGCAATACGTCTACAACGTAATGCTTGATCAGAATATGAAGCCGGTGATAAATCCCGAAACCGGCCTGCCGGTGTTTACTGATGTGGCCGTTATCCCTAAAGAGGCGATGGAGTTTGACACCCGCAACGTCTTTGCGGGCGCCTTCACGCTCACCCAGCCGATATTCATGGGCGGGCAGATAAAGGCTCTCAACGAGATTACAAAATATGCGGAAGAGCTGGCACGCACCGTGCGAAACTCGGCGGCTCAGGATGTGATATTCGCCGTGGACGGCGCCTACTGGCAGGTTATCTCGCTCAGGGAAAAGAAGCGTCTGGCCGAAAGCTTCGTCAGTCTGGTGGATTCACTGTATAGTAATGTGCAGTCGCTGCAAAAAGAGGGAATGGCCACCAAAAGCGACGTTCTGACCGTAGCCGTGAGTTTAAATGAGGCCAACGTGGCGCTAACGAAAGTGGACAACGGCCTTTCTCTCTCCCGCATGGCGCTCGCTCAGCTCTGCGGACTCCCTGTCAATACACCGATGGAGCTGCAGGATGAGGGGCTGGGAAGAGACAGCCGCATCGCTCCGGCCGTAGACGTAAAAATGGAGGATGTATATGCGCGTCGTCAGGATCTGACCGCCCTGCGCCACGGCATCTCCCTCTTTGAGCAGAAAGAGAAGCTTGCCCTCTCCACCATGCTTCCGAAGGTAGCTCTCGTAGGAGCATGGTCATTTTCAAATCCCAACGTAATCAATGGTTTTGATAAGAGATTCGGTGGCGGTTTCAGCGTAGGGGCTACGCTGACGGTGCCGCTATGGCATTGGGGAGGCAACTATAATCAGCTGAAGTCGGCTCGCTCGGCCACTCTGCGTCAGCGGATGTTGCTGGAAGACGCAGAGGAGAAAGTTCAGCTCCAGGTGAGTCAGGCCCGCTATTCCTACGATGAGGCCTACAAGACATATAACATGACGCTCCGCAATCTCGAGAAAGCCGATGAGAATCTGCGTCAGGCTCAGCTGGCCTTCCGTGAGGGAGTGATGACCGCCGACGATGTGCTGGCTGCACAGACGGCCTGGAGAGCGGCTCATTCCGAGAAAATAGATGCTGAAATAGGCATCCATCTCACCACTGTCTATCTCTCCAAAGTGCTTGGCACGCTTGCTTACTGAAGTTGAGCCTGCTCAACTTCAAGGTTATGAGTTTATGAGGTTATTGCCATTGATGTTTGGTTCGGTGCAATCTCCGGTAGACTCATAAGCCATAAATTTTAGAACCCCCGAAATTTGAAATCGTTTATTTTTAAGAACTACTTCCGAAAATCAATATGGCATCAGAAACAGAAATCCGTCCCGATGAGCAGGCCCTCAAGCAGCTCAACGTTTCCGCTAAGGACAAACTCCTTGTACTGACCATCGTAGTAATTGTGGTTATCCTCACCGCAATGGCGCTGGTAGGCTTTCTCTTCATCAAGCAGGGTCCCGACACGATTCAGGGTCAGGGCGAGGCGACAGAAATACGCATTTCAGGCAAGCTCCCCGGGCGCGTGGCTGACATCTATGTAGAAGAGGGCCAGAGAGTGCAGGCCGGCGACACGCTTGTGAGGATTCATTCCTCGCTTGTCGATGCGCGTATGGAGCAGGCTACTGCGATGCAGGATGTGGCTTCGGCGGCCGATAAGAAAGTGGATGCCGGCACGCGCATAGAAATAATACAGACAGCCTACGAGCTCATGAAGCAGGCTGAGGCGGCTGTCGGCATTACCGGCAAGACCTACGAGCGTCTTGACAATCTCTTCAAGGAGGGGGTGGTCACCGAGCAGAAGCGTGACGAGGCTAAGGCGGCTTATGATGCTGCAGTGGCTGCTCGCGATGCCGCCAAATCGCAATATGAACTCGCACGCGCAGGCGCTCAAAAGGAGGATAAGGAGGCGGCCGCCGCTATGGTGAGAGCCTCTAAGGCCGGTGTGAAAGAGGTAGGCGCAGTGCTGGAAGACCAGTATCTCGTGGCTCCCTGCGATGGCGTCATCACGGTGATTTATCCTAACGTGAGTGAGCTCGTCTCGCTCGGTTCGCCCATAATGAGTCTGCAGAAGGATGACCACTGGGCTGTCTTCAATGTGCGTGAGACTGAGCTCAAGAATATCAAGGAGGGGACTACTCTAAAGGTGTATATCCCGGCCCTTGACCTCAATACCGAGATGACGGTCTTCTATATCATGGATCTCGGCACATACGCCAACTGGCAGGCCACCAAAGCCACCGGCGATTTCGATGCCCGCACATTCCAGGTGAAAGCCCGCCCCAAGAAGCCGATAGAGAACTTCCGTCCCGGTATGTCAGTAGTGCTCAAACAGTGATGGCAGGCTCTAAGGATAACGGCCGTAAGTCGGGGCTCCGGGCTCTCATAAAAGAGAATTGCCTGCGGATGCTCAGAAGACCTATCTATTGGGTAGGCTTTCTGGCGCTCCCCCTTTTCATGTTCTTCTTTCTCACCTCCCTGATGTCTTCTGGACTTCCCACGAGAATCCCGGCCGCCATCGTAGACCGCGACGGCACATCGCTTTCGAGAGGTATCTCCCAGAATCTCTCCGGGATGCAGATGGTCCACATTACCGAGTCATGCAATTCCTACACCGAAGCGCGCCATGAGATGCAGAGCGGACGCATATATGGCTTTTTCCTGATACCGGAGAATTTTCAGGCCGACCTGATGGCAGGAAGAAGTCCCGTCATAACGTTTTATACCAACATGACCTATTACGTGCCGGCCTCGCTTCTCTTCAAGACCTTCAAGACGACAGCCCTTTATGCAAAGGCAGGTGTGGCCGTGGAGAAAATAGAGGGGGCCGGGCTGGCTTCCTACAATCTGGCTCCCCTGCTCAATCCCATAGGAGTGCAGACGCGGCCGATTCATAATCCGGAACTCAACTATGCCATCTATCTCTGCAACTCCTTTATCCCCGGCGCGCTCCAGCTGATGATTCTGCTGATGACGGTCTTCTCTCTCGGCCAGGACATCAAATATGGACGATCCAGGGAGCTGCTTGAGCGGTGTGACGGGTCGGTGCTTGTCTATCTCTTCACGAAGCTGCTGCCTCAGACGCTTTTATGGTGGGTGGTGGCTGTCTTCATGGAGTCATGGCTTTTCAGATGGAACGGCTATCCCATGAATGGCTCCTGGGGATGGATCACGCTCAGCCAGCTGATGTTCGTTCTGGCCAGTCAGGGTCTCGGCCTTTTCTTCTTCTGCGTGCTGCCCAATCTTCGCCTGGGGCTCTCGATATCAGCGCTAATCGGCATACTGTCATTCTCGCTGGCGGCATTCTCCTTCCCGGAGCAGAGCATGTATGGAGCGTTGAGCATTTTCTCATGGGTGTTGCCGGTGCGTTATAATTTTCTTATCTACAGTGCGCAGGCCCTCAATGGTCTTGACATCTACTACGCCAGAGTGTGGTATGCGGCCTATTGCGTCTTTATGCTTCTCCCCTTCACAATGCTCTGGAGACTCAAAAGCGCAATGAAAAAGCAGGTATATGTGCCATGAAAACAGCTGAGAAATGAAAAGAAAGATATCCTCGCTGCTCGGACAGCTTTTTCGGGTCTATGTGCGCGAATTTCGCGTCATTTTCAAGGATCAGGGGCTCTTGGTTTTCTTTATTCTGCTCCCGATTGCCTATCCCATCATATATTCGTTGATATACAATCCGGAGCTGGTGCGGGATGTCCCGCTCGTCATCGTAGACCATGACCGCACTCAGCTCTCGCGTGAGTTTGTGAGACGGATGGACGCTACGCAGGAGGTATGGGTGAAGGGTTATGCCGACGATATGCCTGAGGCCAGACGAGCTCTTGCCGGGCGCGACTGCTTCGCCATACTCGAAATTCCGGAGAATTTTCAGAAAGACCTCGGAAGGCTTGATGGCGCCGACGTAGTGCTATATACAGACATGACGCTTATGCTCCGGTATAAAGGTTTCCTGATGGCCGCCACAAATGTCTCGCAGGAAATGGGGGCTGAGATTCAGAAGCGCGATCTGCAGACTGATTTGCCGGTGGCGGTCTCCGTTAACGACCCCATGAAGGTGCAGAACATCTCTATGGGCGACATCACCGGGGGCTTCGACTCTTTCGTGATGCCCGGAGTGCTGATTCTCATCCTCCAGCAGTGCATAGTGCTGGCGATAGGTATGGCCGGGGGCGCCAAGCGTGAACCATCATATATCACCGGGTATATTTCATTTAATGAAGAGCCCTCGGTATTTATGACCATGCTGGGACAGATGCTCAGCTTCATGACCATCATGATAGTGCCGATGCTCTTCCTTGTGCATTATGTGCCGATGATGTTCTCGTTTCCCATGGCCGGCAATACTCTTCAGATTCTTGCCTTCCTCTTGCCGATGGTGATAGGGAGCATCTGCCTGGGGTATTGTCTTCAGACCATAGTGCTTGAGCGTGAAAGCATCTTTGTGATCTGGGTGGTGACCTCATTGATATTTCTCTTCCTCTCAGGGCTCACATGGCCGCGTTTTGCAATGCCGCCCTTCTGGCAGTATGTGGGCGACTGCGTCCCCGCTACGTGGGGCGTAGAGGGCTTCATAAGGATGAATGCCAATGGCGCCGATCTTCAGCAGGTAAGCGTGGAGTATAAGGCCATGTGGATTCAGGCAGGCGTATATTTCGTGATAGCCTATCTGCTGCAGAGATTTGTGATGCGGCCTGTGGTGAGAGCCAACTATCCTCTCACTCCCGAGCAGCGTGCGAGCATTGAAGAGTGATCAGACCCCGTTCCCTCGATATTTACTCTGCCGGGGGGGCGGTATAGAAAAGAATAATCTTCTCGATAGCGCTGCTGCATACAGGACAGAATTCCGGATAGTCGTTGTCTCGCATTCTGCAGGTTTCCGAGGGCCTGAAAATCCCTTTGACTCTATATCCTCCCCCTTCATATTGCGGGCCTTCCCATTTCGGGGAGGCCCCGTGGTTTGTAGTGATATTAGCCTCCCAGGGCTCTACGTCGAGAGGGTACTGGTCTGTCTCCTTTCCGGGGTAGAAATACTCATCGGCCAAAGCTCCGAAGCTATGTCCGAATTCGTGCACGGAGACGGGCAGTGAGAGCTCGTTGCCGGCAGCCGTCATCAGATAATTATTGTAGATGCCGGCCCCCCCGTATTCATCAGTATTTGCGAGGAGCACAATATGCTCGTAGGGGAGAGCGTCGATAGCATCGTGGAGTCGCCGCATATTGGGCGAGGAGAGGTATTTCTTGATGCCGAACGTATAGAAATGAGCCCCGAAAGCCGAGTCTCGCCATACTCCTTTGTGGGGGAGTGACACGCCACTCTCAGCGGAGGGTATCATGACAGCAGAAATATTGAAGCGGTCGCGATATGTGCGGTATGGCTCGTAGCTCAATATCTCAGAGGAAATGCGGCGTGCGTCCTCCATGAACTTGTCAGCCTCGGCAGCCGTGTAGCCCTCAGGAATGAAGAGGATGTCAATGGCTTGGTCAGGATTGCCACTTCTGTGGATATAGGTCGGCTCGTAGTGTGGAGCCCTGACTGTAGGCAGTAGGGGATCGCCCGGATTATAACGGAAGGCTCCGGAGGCCATTTGAGAGTGGCGCGCATCATAGAGAGTCACTCTGATTTCAGCTTCGCGCTGAGGCAGCGGTAGAAGTAGCGTATTCTCGAAAGCCCGCTGAGTGTCAGTTGCCTCATCGGTTGAGAGCCATTCCTGAAAGAGTGTAGAGAAAGAGTTGCGATAAAGAGTGTCAGCCGAGAGAGGATCAATGACCTCAATAGTGCCGTTGCCGGGAGCCGGGAGTTTGTTGAGAAAATGGCGTCGGCCGGCCCATCCATCCCACTTCTTTAGTCCCTGCAGCGATATGGCGGCCTCGATGCCTCCCCCCCCGGACATAATAAGGTCAACCCTTAGAGTGCTGTCAGCGAACGCGGTAGTGAAGTCCTCAGATGGTGATGAGGCTTGCATAGCAGTAGCCGGAAGGAGTATTAAGGCGATGAGGAGGTGGAGGATGTGAGATTTCAGAGTGGTCATCAGAATATAGTCAGTATAGAGTGAAGAGCAAAAGGAAAGAGGGTGCGCCGGAATTTTCATTCCGACACATCCTCTCGTGAATTATTCAGATTCTTATCAGTGGCAGCATCCGCCATCCTGGCATCCGCCGTCATTGCAGCCACCTTCGCATCCGCCATGGTCATGTCCGCAACCACATCCGCAACCATGGTGCGGATTGAGCTCTTCGGGAGTGGCATCGCGCACTTCCACCACTTCGCCCTCGATGTTTACGGTCTTTCCGGCAAAGGGGTGATTGAAGTCCATGGTCACGCCATCATCCTCAATCTTAAGCACTGTGCCGATGACCTGAAAACCATCCTCTGTCATCATGGGGAGCTTGGCGCCGGTCTTCACCTCAGAGGGGAGCTTCCCTTCGGGATTGAAAACGGTCTTGTCAAGCTTTATGACATTCTGCTCGATTCGGTCGCCGAAGGCAGCTGCGGGTGAGAGTTCAGAAGAGAACTTGTCGCCCTTACCGAGGCCTTTGAGAGCCGCGATGAGTCCGGGGATCACTCCGGGGGTCACGCCATATACGAGAGTGTCAGGCGCTTCGGCGGTCGCTTCAAAAAGGACGTCGCCGGTCTTTGCGTCGGTTACTTTATAGATGAATGCTACAAATTTTCCGGTATCAATAGTTTCTTTTGCCATAGTTAATTTATTTTTTTTGTAAGCGCTTGGAGAGTGCTTCATTTAAATTCAAACACAATCTTATATCCTGCTTACCGGTGATTTTTTTATGAGAGAGATGAAAAAAGACCAACTTATTCTGCCGGGACATCATCGGGATCCACATCGGTCGGCGGGAGAGTGCCTACGCTGTCCGGATCGGTAGCCGTGTTGTCTTCCGGATGTTTGAGCTCATATTGTTCTCCCGGCATAGTGACATTGAAGTAGAATCCCTTGGGATTGTCTCGGGGCTTTTTAGCGGCCGACCTGTCAGGCTCCACGATAAGACGGTCAAAACCCTCGGCGGGATACTCCACATCGATGGCATTATATCCCAGCAGCGACACCATGTCATACTCATGAGCGGGGTAGATGACATACCATGCATTGTCCATATCCTCCCCGGTGCCCGTAGACTTTATTGCTCCTAAGAGATGCTCCAGACGATATTCCCATATCTTGGCGCTCATCCCTTTGTTCTTCTCCTTCAGCACGTGAACCAGAAATGACATCTGGCGCAGGTCAAAGGGATTGTCGGCAAGCGAGAGTTCGGCATATTTGCGGATGGTGTCTATCTCCTCTTTCGTGTGGGTGGCTTTAAGGCGCAGATCGTCAGTCACCGTGGAATAGGGTGATACGCGATAGGGGTCGTAATCCTCCTGAAACATATAGCCGAGATAGAAATATCTGTACTCCTCAGGGGTCATCACCGTGTCGTTGCGGTTATATTTCGCCAGCAGTTTCGGGAAATAGAACTTGGAGTCGGGATTCAGAGTTTCATCTTCGATAGCCTCAAGATCAGGCTTCTCTACTTTGATTTTTCTGCGTGAATCATCCCTCTTCGCAGAACGCGACTGTGCCACCGATGCTCCCCAGCCGATTAGAGCGAGGATCAGCAGCAGAGGCAGGCGATATTTCTTTATATAGTGGAGGCTCATTTCAGTATTATTTTAGGCGGAGCTTAGTTGGCATAGATGGCAAGCAGAAGCACGAGGGGCACTCCGGCCTGCATGATAGTAATGGCCGTAGGGAAACCCTTGGCCAGCAGATAGGATAAAAATCCGGCACTGTTATTACGCCCCGACGGAGTGTTGTGATACATCAGATAGCCGAGGAATGTGCCGGCTGCCGTGGCCACGACCATTATGCTGTAGCGCATGGAGACAGACTCAGCTACCGAGAATCCCAACAGCCCCACGGCAAGTCCGGCGAAAGCGCCGATGGCCAGATAGCCCATGCCGCGAGTGGAGGAGCGCACTTCCGGCGGCTGCATAAGGGTCAGCAGCATGACAATGACCGTTATGGCAAGCCATGAGATGAGTATGACATTATTGACCGGCAGAAGAGGATTGCCATCCTTCTGCGCCATACTCAGCACCACAAGAGCCAGATAGGAGAGCCCCGGCGCGAGCAAAAGCCTTTTGAAGAGGGCCACGAAAGAGGCGCCCCAAAGCAGACAACTCAATATTATAAGAAATATACTCATCTTTACGGATTTTTCCTTGTCATGGAACGTAAAGCCCATGCCTTGTAACTCTATAACGCATCAGAACCTGAAATTATTGTGAAAGAATCTTAAGTAATTGCAAAAGCCATCCTCATGCTCCGGGGGTCAGTGTCTTAAAAGTAAACATACTCTAAATAAGGGTGACCTGCGTGTAAGTATTCAAATCACTATCGGCAGGCACCGATGAGTCAGGTTTGGCGTCTTGGTTATGGAAAAGGTTTATATAACCTTAGAGGGTGCGCCAAAATTTGAAAATTTTGACGCACCCATAGCTATAGGATAAATTTTTTATGAGAGCGGTCAGAGTATTACTCTTATACTTTTTCCGTTAAGAGTAACGATTCTGACACCTTCTCCAGAGAATGTGAAAGTCTGTGGGACGGAGAATTGACGGTGATCTATCAACATTCCATTGGCATCAAAGATGCTGAGCGAGTCCCCGGCGTGGCATCTGATGTAAAGATTGTTGCCTGATATAGTATAAGGGAAATTCTCTCCTTCAGAAATTTCGACTACATCTTCTGTGTCTCCTGTGTCTTCTATAGGGTATATCATATATGCGACATATTCCCATCCGGGGGCAGATTTATAGGCTTCCACAGATTCTGCCGGTACGTAGATTCTCCCTACACAGCCGCCCGGAGCATAACTATCTGTCATGTCTCCATACTCCTCTAAAAAACCAAAATCTGATGGATCTGCTACGGGGGGTGTTATGGCTCTACATATCAGTGAGGCCTCAAACCATCCTTTGTGAAATGTTCTCCCGCTGAATTCTTTTAGCGTAGATGGTAAATCAATTTTTCTTAAGTTGGGACACTTTTCGAAACATCCCCATCCCAATTTCTCAGTACCCTCGTTTATTTTTATATTGACCAAACCGCTGTGGGCGAACGCTTCTTGTCCTATTTCTTTCACCCCTGCAGGTATCTCTATGTCCTGCACGGAAGAACGAAAGAATGCTCTGGACTCAATTCTTTTTAAAGGAGAAGGAAGGGTGATTTCTTTAAGCCTGGAACAGGAAAAGGCTTCAGGTCCAATCACGTCTACCACTCCCGATATTTCACATTGATAATTGTAAAGGTCGCGAAGGCTTTCTTGGGCTGCAACCTCATAGTATCCTTTGATAGTGTCCGGTATAACGACGCGCTCAACATCTTTGTGGGCCTCATCCTTGATAACCATATATCTGAAAGACGTTTCTTTAGCACCAATAGGCACTCCTCCATCATACAATTCCCATTTTATCCCATTTATCTCAATTACTGAGTATTGAAACGGAGCATCGGCATTCGCGTTCTGGGCGACTCCTATAATTACTGTCAATAAGATTAACAGTTTCGTTAAAGTGTTTTTGTACATCGGATAATTGAAAAATATTTAATTAATTAAGTAAACGAACATAAAAATCGAGGTGATTTTGGGAATAATTTCACGGCTTCGCGAAGGAAGATATAAGCATATCTGACTAAATAATTGGGACCTTCGGCTTGTCCACTTCATTGCAAAAACCAAAGCCCGGTAGAGAATAAAAGAGGGAGTCAGGATGACCGGGAATTGTGTTTTTGATAAATTCTGAAAATTTATAATTAATATTAATAGAATTTTCAACAATGGAGACACTTCGTTTCGGAATTTTGCAAGAGGCGTTTTCTACGATTATTGGGTCTGCAATAGCGTAGTTGAAGCAAAATGAGATTGTAGCTAAAAAAATTATAAAATTTCTTGCAGGCTGACTTTTTAAATTATGGTATTGATGGGGCATTTTTTTCGATAGAGTTAGTTTGTAATGCAAAATTAATAAAATAAATTGTAACTTGCAATTTGTTTTTGTGAAAATTTGAGATTACTGTCCGAATGTTATTGTGTGAAAAAAGAAATATGTCTGTATGTATGGTGTTCAATATATTTAAAGGACATCAGAATGGGGAAATGTAGTGCTGATTAAGTCGGTTTGATGAGGGGTGGTAAGTGAGCGCTATAAGTGTATAGTGTTATAAAATAGTCCGGTGTTGTTTTTTTTATGCTATTTTAGTTTGATCACGTATCTATTATCGGAGGCACCGATGAGTCTGGTTAGGAGTCTTGCATTTGAGAAAAGTCTATATAATAGAATAATAGAGGGTGCGCCAAAATTTGAAAATTTTGACACACCCTCTGATAAGGTGTAATATCGCTTTTATGGCGTAGATGTTTTTAATCAGGCGAATTTGCCGAAGTCAACCTGGCTCATGTCGCCGGCATCAAGGAATGCTTCATGCATAGCGAAAGCGGCTTTGAGGTTGAGGGGTATGTGTCCGCCATTTTTCTGAGCAAGATGCACATAGTCCCAGAGAAGCTGCTTGTACATGGGGTGGGCGCAGTTTTCGATGATGGTCTCGGCGCGCTGTAGAGGATCTTTGCCGCGAAGGTCGGCTACGCCCTGCTCGGTGACGAGAATCTTGACTGAGTGCTCGGAGTGGTCGATGTGAGAGCAGAAGGGTACCACAGCGGAGATTTTGCCACCTTTCTGAATGGAGGGGCAGGAGAAGATAGAGAGGTAGGCGTTACGGCTGAAGTCGGCAGAGCCGCCAATACCGTTCATCATCTTGGAGCCCATGACGTGAGTAGAGTTGACATTACCGAAGATGTCAAACTCAAGTGCGGTGTTCATGGCGATGAGGCCGAGGCGACGCACTACTTCGGGATGGTTGGAAATTTCGCCGGGACGCATGAGGATTTTGTCGCGGAAGAAGTCGATGTTTTCCATGAAGTGAGTCATGGCTTCATCGGAGAAGGTGAGGGCGCAGGTAGATGCGAAGCTACATTTGCCATCCTCCATAAGGTGCATGACGGCATCCTGAATCACCTCTGTATACATCTCGAAGCGAGGGATGTCGGGGTTCTCACCGAGACCGTAGAGCACGGCGTTGGCCACATTGCCCACACCGGACTGGATGGGGAGGAATTCCTTGGGGATCTTTCCGAGACGAAGCTGCTCTGCGAGGAAGTGGCATACGTTGTCGCCTATCTTCTGAGTGATTTCGTCGGGCTTGGTGAAGGGCTTGATGCTCTCAGAGGCATTGGAGGGCACGATGCCGATGATTTTCTCGGGATCTATTTTGAGCACGGTGCTGCCGATGCGGTCTGAGGGCTTATAGATGGGTATCTCACGACGGTGGGGAGGGTCAAGGAGAAGATAGTTGTCGTGGAATCCGCGGAAGCTGGTCTGATAGTAAGAAGAGTATTCGATTATGACCTTCTTAGCCATCTGGGCGAGAGTGGGAGTCATGCCGAGGCCGGCTCCGAGGATCACTTCGCCGTTGGGGCTCATTTCAGTCACCTCGATTACGGCGATGTCGATATCACCATAGAAGCCGTAGCGGAGATCCTGGGAAACGTGGCTGAGGTGAGTATCGAAATAGTGCATACCTCCGTTGTTGGAGAGTTTGCGTGCATCGGGATGACCCTGATATGGGGTGCGGATGTTGATAGCGTTGGCTCTTGCGAGTTCACCGTCTACATGGTCGTTGGTAGAAGCTCCGGTGAAGAGATTGATTTTGAAAGGCTCGCCTTTTTCATGGAGTTCGCGGGCACGTTTTGCCAAGGCCTGAGTTACGACCTTCGGAGTACCGGAAGCGGTAAAGCCTGAGAAGCCTACATTGTCGCCGTTCTTGATGTACGCAGCGGCTTCTTCAGCGGTAATAAAAGGGATGCTCATTTTCGTCAATTAGATTTTAATGGTAATTTTGTGCAAATTTAGTTAAAATTTGTGAGATAAGTTCTATTTTTTGAGGAAAAATTTAATGTCGGCAGCCCGGGCTCGCGTCCGCGGGGCTGAAAATGTAGCGGCGTATCGGGACTTTTAGCGCCGAGTGTGGCTGGGTTTGACGGATTTTTTTGTATCTTTGTAGTCTGAACGGGGCTTTCTGCCCTTCCTGAGAATTATGACTGAAAATAATGCAAACGAGAAGAGCCCTGCAAAGAGGGCGCTTATAGAGACATACGGCTGCCAGATGAATGTAGCCGACTCGGAAGTGGTGGCCTCTATTCTTCAGCTTGCCGGATATGAGACCATTCCGGAAGATGAGGATGCGCAGGCTCCC
Organism: Bacteroidales bacterium; assembly: GCA_014800685.1. Taxonomy (GTDB): domain Bacteria; phylum Bacteroidota; class Bacteroidia; order Bacteroidales; family Muribaculaceae; genus Lepagella. Next base: position 24,716 of record JAAVFQ010000020.1, on the reverse strand, counting down.
GATGCTGTCTTTCTTAATACCTGCTCCATACGCGACAATGCAGAGCAGAAGATATATGGTCGCCTGGCCTTCTGGAATGCCCGTCGCCGTAAGGAGGGGGCGCCGCGCATCATAGGCGTAATAGGATGCATGGCTGAGCGTGTGCGCGATGCTCTTATCAAGGAGCATGGAGTGAATGTGGTGGCCGGCCCGGATGCCTATCTTGACCTCCCCAATCTCGTGGGAGCGGCCGAAAAGGGTCTGACCGGGATGAATATCGAGCTTTCCACTACTGAAACTTATCGCGATGTGATACCTCACCGGCTGGGAGGACGCATCAGCGGCTTCATATCCATTATGCGCGGATGCAATAATTTCTGCAGCTATTGCATAGTGCCTTACACCAGGGGCCGCGAGAGAAGCCGTGAGCCTCGAAGCATCCTTGCGGAGCTGGCCGATCTTCGTCGTCGCGGTTTTCGTGAAGTCACGCTGCTCGGACAGAACGTAAACAGCTATAATTTCCGAGATGAGGATGGCAACGTCACTGACTTCCCGGCTCTCCTTGCCCTGGTGGCGGAGGCTGCTCCGGATATGCGTGTGCGTTTCACCACGTCTCACCCTAAGGATATGAGCGACGCTACGCTGGAGACGATAGCGGCACATCCCAACATAGCCCGCCACATTCACCTGCCCGTGCAGAGCGGCAGCGACAGTGTGCTCAAGGCTATGAACCGCAAGTATACCCGGCAATGGTATCTTGACAGAGTGGCTGCCATACGCCGGATACTCCCTGACGCCGGCCTCTCCACAGATGCCTTTACCGGTTTCCATGGTGAGAGCGAGGAGGATTTTGAGCAGACGTTGAGCCTTTTCCGCGAAGCCGGATTTGACAGCGCTTTCATGTTTAAATATTCTGAGCGTCCCGGCACCTTCGCCTCTGAGCATCTTCCGGACAACGTGCCGGAGGAGGTGAAGATAGAGCGCCTCAACAGGCTCATTGCCTTGCAGAACGAGTTGTCTCGGGAGAGCAACCTGCGAGACGTAGGGAAGGAGTTTGAAGTGCTCGTAGAGGGGCGAAGCAAGCGCTCGGCGAGCGACTGGTATGGGAGGACGTCCCAAAATAAGGTAGTGGTCTATCCTCACGGAGAGGAACGCCCGGGCGACTTCATTCGCGTGCGCGTAGTCTCGGCCAGTTCGGCCACGCTTCTCGGAGAAAGGATATAACCGCCCTACGGGGCTGAAAATAGTGCAGCGACGCATATTCGGATTCTTCCGGATGCGTCGCTTTTTTTGATAAGTAAGTTCTAAGTAAGTTCTAAAAATTAAACGATATATGTGAGAAGAAATCTCTTGTACTATAAAACTTGTCCTTTTGGGCTAAAGTTTGGGCGTAATAGTATATGTGAGGATTCCGGAAGCATCCGGGGCGCCCGGCTTTGCTTCCCAGCGGGCGGTCTTGGCGTTAGCGAGAATCTTGTTCCTCAATTTTGAGTCGGCGGCTCCACCATCGCTGATTGAGGCAGCTTTGACGCGCCCCTCAGCATCCACCGTTACCGAGACGCGCACTACGATTTTCTGATTTACTTCAGCGGTGAGAGCCGCAGCGCCTTTGAATTTGCGTCCGCGCACGCTCCCCTGTGTCTGAGCAGTTCCGGTCTTGGCTGCCCCGTTGCCATTGATCCGGCCATCTTTAGAGCCGTTGCGTGAAGAGAATTTGCCGGCAAGCGGGTCGGTAGCGCGTTTAGGCTCCTTATCTGTCTTCGGCGGCTCAGTGGCCTTCACTGGAGAGGGTTTTGTAGTGGTCACCTGTTTTTCCACTTTCGGAGCGGGTTCCGGATTCTCTCCGGCCACCTCTTTGACCCGATTGAGTTCCGGAGCGGGGTCGGGCTCTCCGCGGTCAGCGGCGGCCTCTAGCTCTTCCTGCTTCTCCTCTATTTCCTCGCCCGGCTCCTCCAGCAGCTCAGGCTCCAGAAAGACCTCCTCTTCGGGCGCCACTTCCGGGATGGAATTGAGCGCAAGGACCTCCTTATCCCACGAAAGCCCTGTGAAGAAGAGCGTCAGAAGGATAATGGCGGCAAGGATAGCAGTGGCGATAGCCGCGATGAGTCGGTCGGAGTTTCTTTTGTGCACGTCAGGTAAGGGTTCTGTCAGTCGAAGTTGCTGACGGGTGTGTGAGTGGCAGTTTCGTTGATATTCTCTTTTTCTACGGAATTACCTCCCTGCGGTGCCTTGGTGGCGAGCACCATTTTCAGATTATTCTTGGCTGCAATGTCAAGGATCTCCACCACTTTTTCATATCTTACGCCCCGGTCGGCATAGAGGGCTATGGCCCGCAGAGAGTCTTGCTGGAGAGCGATAAGGCGTCCGGCCAGATCTGTGAGATTGACAGGCACGGGGTCGAGGCTCGTGGAGTCATTGCGGTCAGCGATGATAGAGATATTGCCCAGCGAGTCCAGACAGACTTCAGTGACGGGCTTCATGTCGGTCTGATTGCTGCTCTGCGGTAGGTTGACTTCAAGTGCCGTAGGGAAAATAATGGTGGAGGTGACCATGAAGAAGATGAGGAGCAGGAAGATGACATCCGTCATCGACGACATGGAGAAAGTGGCGAGAGTCGGAAACTGACGTTTGAGTGCCATAGCGGGAGGGTATTAAGCGGGCTCGTTGAGGAGGTCCATGAATTCCATAGTCTTGGCCTCCATGGAGTTCATCACGCGATTGATGCGCGAGGTGAGATAGTTATAGGCGAAGAGGGCTATGATGCCGACGATGAGGCCGGCTACCGTGGTCACGAGCGCCTGATAAATGCCGCCGGAGAGGAGCGTGATGTTGGCTCCCGTGCCCGCCTTTGCGAGCGAGAAGAATGCCTGAATCATTCCCACCACCGTGCCGAGAAATCCGAGCATGGGAGCGCCGGCGGCAGTAGTGGAGAGCCAGGATAAGCCACGGCCGAGAGCTGCCACCTCAATGTTGCCGGTGTTCTCTATGGCCACGAGCACGTCATTCATAGGGCGTCCGATTCGGCTTATCCCTTTTTTGATGAGGCGGGAATAGGGAGTGTCGGTCTTCCGGCAGAGGTTTTCAGCGCTCTCGAAGTCACCCTCGTGGATAAGGTCCCGGATTTTCTTCATGAAAGAGTCGTCATCGCGCGATGCGCGTCCGATGACTATGCATCTCTCTATGAAGATGTAGATGCTCACGAGAAGGAGCAGGGCCAGAGGTATCATTATGTATCCGCCATCAATGGTAAGACTCCAGAGAGACAGCGTGTCGGGGGTGGTGGTTTCCATATCGGTGGGATTGAGGATGTGAAGGGTGTGAATAAATTCTGAATTAGTGAGAAAAAATATTGTGCTTAATGTGACTTATCGGAGACACTGGAGATAAGCGCTGATGGTATCGTGCAGACCGAGAAAGAGAGCGTCGGAAATCAGGGCATGGCCTATGCTGACTTCATCGAGATAGGGGAGAGCCTCGTGGAAGAAATGCAGGTTTCTGAGCGAGAGGTCATGGCCTGCGTTGACGCCGAGCCCTGCATCGTGGGCTGCTATTGAACCTATGATAAAGGGCCGGACAGCCTCATTGGGGTCAGAGGGATAATTGTCGGCGTAGGGTTTGGTGTAGAGCTCTATTCGGTCGGCGCCCACTTCGGCTGCTGCCTCTATCTGAGCTATCTCTGCGGCGACAAAGATAGATGAGCGGATGCCGTTTTCGCGCAGTCTCCCCACGATGTCGGCAAGAAATTCTCTGTGGCTTATTACGTCCCATCCGGATGAGGAGGTGAGCTGCGAGGGGGCGTCCGGGACGAGAGTGCATTGCGTAGGACGGATGTCGCAGACAAGCTTCATGAATTCCGGATCCGGAAATCCCTCAATGTTATATTCGGTGGTGACGATTTCTTTGAGCTGGCGGGCATCGCGGCGTGTTATGTGCCTCTCATCGGGGCGAGGATGCACAGTGATGCCCTGCGCGCCGAAGAGTTCGCAGTCTGCTGCGAAGGCAAGCACGTCGGGGACATTTTCGCCACGGGCATTTCGGAGCGTGGCCACTTTATTGATATTGACGCTTAGTCTGGTCATCGTGAGTGGGTTTTTTGAGCTTTCTTAAGTAAGTCTGGCACAATTTTTGTAAATTTGCATCCTGTAGGGCAACGTATGTCCCCTCCCTGACGTTATAACATAAAGAGCGCCATGCGGAGCGAAAGACTTCAGGACTGCAAAAGTAGCAAAAAATGCTCATACCTGCAAGAATTGCCCCCAAAAAGAATTATTTATAGCCGGGCCTGCTCAGCTTGCCCGGAGAAAGGAAAAGATATGAAAGCAAGAGACGTAATATCGCTGACACAGTTCAAGCGCTGCGACCTTCCGAGTCGTTATGTGGCGGCGGAGACGCCGTTGCTTGAGGTGCTTCCGATGCTTCTGGAGGCTCCTGACCGCCGTCTCGCCGTGCGCGATGACAGCAATCTGCTTGGAGTAATCGACGAGACTTCGCTCATGAATGGTCTCGGCAGAATGCTTCCGGCCAGAGATGATTGTTCGATTATCGAGATAGAGTGTGCTCCCCATGAATATTCAGCCTCGCTGATAGCGCGGGCCGTGGAGGATGCGGATGCGCATCTGGTCAACCTGATTTCTCGCCCGGGCAGTGACGACCGTATGAGAGTCACGCTGCGTGTGCGTCAGTCTGACCCTACGCCTGCTATCCGTAGCCTTGAGAGATATGGATTTGAGGTGGTGGAGGCCGCCGGTTCCTCTTTTGCGGCTGCTGAAGTGTCTGAAGAGAGGCTCTCGGCTCTGCAAGTCTATCTTAATGTCTGAACTCTGCACCCATATTCCGCTATAAATTTTCGAACACCGACTGAAGATGACATCTACGCTGCAACTCGACCACGGAAGCCTCGTAGCTCTTTGTGGCAATTTCAATCAAGGGGCCTATCTGGGGCGTATCGTAAACTTCCTGGACTCGCTTGCCGCACGCGGTCTGCGCGTAGGAGTTGAACGCAGTTTCGGCTCTTATCTGAAGGAGGCGGAAGTCCCGCTCCCCTGCGAGGTTATTGATTTAGAGGAGCCTGCGCCGGATACGGCCCTTATCATCAGCATCGGCGGCGATGGCGCGTTCCTCCGGGCTGCTCAATGGTGCGGACGCCGCGAAATACCGATTCTCGGGGTCAATACCGGGCATCTGGGATATCTTGCCAGCTCGTCGGCCGATGACACTTCCATCCTTCTTGACGAGCTGATGGCCGGGAGGCTCCGCACGGAAAGACGAGCCCTTCTGAGGCTGCAGGGGGTGGAGATGCCCGACAGCTTCTGGCCATACGCTCTTAATGAGGTGGCTATCACTAAGGAAGATACCTCCTCCATGATAAACATACACACTGCCGTAGATGGCGACTTCCTTGTGGATTATCTTGCCGACGGACTAATTATCAGCACTCCCACGGGCTCGACGGCATATAATCTTTCGCTCGGAGGACCGATTTTGCAGCCCACGCTTGATTGCGTCATCCTCACGCCCAGTGCCCCCCATACGCTGACGCTCTGCCCGATAGTAGTGTCGGGCAGGTCAAGGATAGAATGTTGTGTCTCCTCTCGCTCTCCCCGCTATCGAATAAGCCTTGACGGGCGCTCATTCGTGAGTGAGTGCGGAGGGAAGCTGCTCATCAGTGAAGCTGATTTTCAGATAGTGACACTCCGCAGGCCGGGAGATAATTTCTCGGCCACGCTGCGTCATAAACTTCATTGGGGCAGCCGTTGACGTTCTCAGACAATTAGCCGTTGAAATATATCTGAAATTGCCGCTGACGTCTTTATGCAGATGTCAGCGGCAGCTCTTTTTTATAGGGTTTTTATACGGGTCTTTTTTTATATATAGCGGGAGGAGTCTACAGCCGGAGCCGACGCCGGAGTGGATTCGACGGGTACTATCTCAGAGGCCGGGAGATGACTCGAAGTAGTGTCACGCGGCGTCTGAACGGGTGCGGAGGCCTCGGCGGGCTGCTCTTCATCTCCTGTTTCGCGTGTGACTATGGTGTCGCGCAGGAAGAGCTCCTCTTCGTTGACAGAATCGCCTAATGTGTCGGAATAAGTAGAATTGTTAGATCCGAACTGTCCAAATGAGCCTGCGGCCATCAGCATGCCGAGTATAAGTATGGCAATGCAGAGGAGTCCGAGCACCACGTCGATGCCTGTCACTATTACAGGAAGCATCCTGTGATGTCTCTGCTCAGGCTGGAGCCAGAGGAAAAGGAGCACGAGCGGCCCGATAAAGGGGAGAAGGATTATGAAATTCCATAGGGGGGAGAGTCCGGCATCCCGGAGTCGCTTTGAAGAGAGCGCGAGGAAGGGGACAAGAAGGAGGGCTCCCCATAGTATTGATACGCAATACCAGATGATGGTCTGTGCCAATGGCACAAGAAACCAGTTGATGGCGAAAACGAGACCTGTCAGCCCCAAGGTGATTATGAACGCGGCAAGCAGCGAGAGCCAGAAGTCCCGTCGGCCCAGATAGCCGGAGAAGTCGGCATAGCGACCGAAAAAAGCCTTGATGAAGTATGTGTCAAAGAATCCTCCGGGATAATTGTTGGCCGGAGGGGTCGGCTGTCCGGTCGAGTCTTGAGTATAGTTATATTCATCCGGAGCATACCCTTGTCTGGGAGGCTGCGATGTGCGATATTGCTGCGGGACAACCCATTCGCCGCAGTGTCGGCATTTTCTGGCGCCCGGGGCGAGTTGGCCGCCGCAAAAGGGGCAATTATTCATGGCTGGAATATTTTGGTATTAGAGTTAGGTCAGACTTTTCGGATTTACTTCTCGAGGGTGAATGATCGGGAGCCGAGTCGATAGCCGTCGCAGAACACCTCTACGCGGTAGTCCCCGGCAGTGAGGGTGGCAGTGACGGGCACAAAGATGCTTACGGCTACTTCATCGTTGGCGTATTCTATTTTGCGCGATGCAGAGGCTTGCAGGGTGCTTCCGTCGTATGAGAATGAGGATCCCCCTCCGAGAAGAGTTCCCTCCGGAGTGAGTACTCTGACATATATATCCTTCATGCCGGCAGAAGCGGTATTGTTAGGCGAAACGCTGAAGCTGACGCCAAATTTGGCCGCCTTGTTCACCTTTTTCTCCGGCTTGTCTTTCTTGTTATAGGCTCGAAGCGTCAGGGCGGTAATGTTGAGTTTACGGGCAAGCTTTACGGTCTGAGAGAGACGCTCGTTGCTGGCCTGGGCCTCTGAGGCCTGGGTGGCCAGAGTGGAGTTTCGCTCGTTGGCCTGGGCGAGTTCGGTGCGCAGGCCCTCGTTCTCCTCTCCGAGACGTTTTATTTCCTCCAGATAGTGCTTCACGATCCCCTTGAGGGTGCCTATCTCAGCCTCCAGCTGGCGTATGCGTTCCTGATTGCGGGCGTTATTGGCCTTATTGCTCTTCTTCTCACGGTCAAGTTCGTCAAGGAGCTGGCGTATGCGTTCGCGGCTCTCGTTATATTGCTTTACGAGAGAGTCATTCTTCAGATATTTCTGCTGGCCTTCATATTGAGAAAACTCCGCGTTGAGCTGATCGAACTCGTTGGAGAGCACAAGCTGGTCATTGGCGAGCCTCAGAGAGTCCTGCGTCATCTCGAGGGCTCTTATCTTATCGTCGTCGGCGGGCCCTCCGTTAGAGTCCTTGATAATTAGGAATACCATCAGGGCGATGAGCAGAGCGACAACTGCGCTGCCACCGAAGATAACTATTTTCTGATTCTGATTCATGCTGCAAAATTACAAATTTATTTCATGGCAGTGAAATTCCCAATAAAAAATGTGTCGGAAGGCTGCAAAATTCCGGATATTTATTATCAATGAGCATCAAGCCAGTTGGTGGCCACGCCGCATGAGGCTGTCAGTCTCACGTGTCCGTTATAAGCATTCTCCATGAGGGTGGTGACGAGGGTGCGCATATCTTCAAGCTCTTCGGGATAGACGTCGAAGTTAAGCTCATCATGCACTTGCATTATCATCTTCGAGCGCAGTCCGCGCCTGCGGATTTCTGCATCGATGTCTACCATCGCCTTCTTTATGATGTCGGCGGCCGAACCCTGTATCGGGGCGTTTATGGCATTTCGCTCTGCATATCCACGCACCACCGGATTCTTACTGTTGATGTCAGGGAGCCGGCGTTTCCTTCCCATGCGGGTGACAACGTATCCCTCTTCACGAGCCTTTTCTATAGACCGCGTCATATATCCGTGAATGGAGGGGAAAGTAGAGAAATAATTATCTATAAGGGCTTTCGCCTCGGCTCGCGGCACAGACAGACGGTTGCTCAGTCCGAAAGCGGATATTCCGTAAAGGATGCCGAAGTTGGCTGTTTTGGCAGCGCGCCGCTCATTGGGCGTCACCTCTTCGAGAGGCTTATGATATATTTTGGCCGCCGTGATGGCATGAATGTCCTTGTCGTGGGCAAAGGCATCGAGCATCGTTTCGTCATTGGCGAAATCAGCCACCAGGCGAAGCTCTATCTGAGAGTAGTCAGCCGAGAGGAAGAGATGGCCGGGGTCGGCGATGAAGGCTCTGCGTATCTCCCGGCCGGCTTCGTCGCGCACCGGGATATTCTGGAGATTAGGGTTAGAGGAGGAGATTCTTCCCGTGGCGGTCACCGTCTGATTGTAAAGGGTGTGTATCTTGCCGGTGGCCGGATTTATAGAAGCGGGAAGAGCCGTGAGATATGTATTGAGAAGTTTTTTGAGCTTTCTGTATTCGAGGATGAGCCCCACGGCGGGATGTTTTCCGCTCACCTTCTCCAGCACCTCTTCGGAAGTGGAGTATTGTCCGGTCTTGGTCTTTTTAGGCTTTGGCTCCAGGTCAAGGATGTCAAAAAGCACCTCTCCGACTTTAGCCGGTGAGCCGATGTTGAATTCCGTGCCGGCAAGCCGGAAAATTTCCTGTTCAGTCTCCCGCAGCTTTTCAGTCATCTCGGAGGCCGCCGCGTCCAGGGCGGCGACATCAATGCGCACGCCGGTGATTTCCATCTCGGCGAGCACCCTCACCAGCGGAAGCTCAAGGTCGGCAAGTAGCTTTTCAAGCTCTTCATGGCGCAAAGCCTCGTCGAGAGGAGTGCGCAGACGCAAGGCTATGTCGGATAGAGAACAGGCATAGCGAGAGAGAACATCGAGGGGAAGTGAGCGCATTGATGCACTCTTCTTTTTGCCGGAGGGATCGGCGGGGGCTTCCGGGAGAGTGAGGCCGAGATAAGTAAGTGCAAGTTCGGGAAGGTCGTGCCTCATTTCAGGCTGAAGCAGATAGTGAGCCAGACGCACGTCGTAGTAGTTGGCCAAAGAGTCGGCGGCATCCTCACGCCGCAGAGCGGCCTGCACGTAGGCTCTTTTAGCATCAACGCAGACCTTGGTGATATCTGGGCGGGCGAGAAGGTCGAGAATCGCGGCAGTGCCCTCTTCAAATGTGGCCGGCACGAACCATGCGGAATTTTCGGCATCGGCAACCGCACATCCCAGATATGCGGCGCTCACATCATCCTGCCCCTCGGCCATTAGCATCACGCCGCATTGGGTTTTTCCTTCCAGAGCGGCCTGCATTTCTGAAAGGAGCGAGGGGGTTGTCACCAGACGATAGTCAGCCCTCTCCTCATCGAAGGGGGAGGGGGCAGGCTCGGAGTCCGGAATGTCAAAGAGGGAGGGCTGAGAGGCACTTTCCGATTTTCCCTCATCGGCATCAAGGCGCCGTTTTACTCTGTCGGCCAGAGAGCGGAATTCCAGCTGATTGAAGAGCATAAAGAGATGTTCGCGGTCAGCCTTATGGATGCGGAGCTCTTCCGGCGCAGTCTCCATAGGGACATCCGTGCGAATGGTAGCCAGATGCTTGGAGAAGATAATCTGCTCGGCGTTCTCTTCAATCTTCTTCTTGAGCGCCCCCTTGAGGGAATCGGTGTTGCGCAGGAGATTCTCCACAGAGCCATAATCCGTAATAAGGCGTATGGCGGTCTTTTCGCCAACTCCCGGACATCCCGGTATGTTGTCAATCTTATCACCCATCAGCGCGAGAAGGTCAATGACCTGGGAAGTATCCGAGAGCCCGTATCGCTCGCAGACCTCCTTTTCGCCTCGAAGTTCAAAATCCTGACCGCGATAGGCAGGCTTATATTGGAGCACGCGGGGAGAGACAAGCTGTCCGAAATCCTTGTCGGGGGTCATCATGTAGACTGTGAACCCCTCGGCAGCCGCACGCTTGGCCATAGTGCCGATAACGTCGTCCGCTTCAAAGCCGGGCACCTCGAGAATCGGAATGCGGTAGGCGGCGATAATCTCCTTAATGATAGGAATAGAGAGGCGAATGTCTTCCGGAGTAGCCTCGCGCTCACCTTTATAGGCTTCATACTCCTCATGACGGAAAGTAGGGCCGGGAGGGTCGAAGCAGACAGCTATGTGGGAGGGGTGCTCTTTGCGCAAAAGCTCTTCCAGCGTATTGACAAAACCGAATATCGCCGAAGTGTTGAAGCCGGACTGTGTCTGTCTCGGCATTTTGATTAGAGCGTAGTAAGCCCTGAATATCAGCGCATAAGCATCCAGAAGGAATAGTCTTTTCTCTTCCATCATTAATTTATTTTCCGCTAAATTAATAAATTTCCTTCATTCTATTGCCATGGTGGAGGAAATTTTTTGTAATTTTGTCCTTATTTTAGTAGTGCGCAAATGCTGAATTGATTCTATGGAGAATTTCGATAACATCGTTTCCCGGCTCAGACCGGAACTTGACGGGATGAACGGCATCATCTCAGCCTCTCTTCATACAGAAAATGACATGATGCAGCAAGTGGTATCGTCATATCTCCGCACGAAGGGCAAGCAGATACGCCCGATTATGGTGATACTTGCCGCCAAGCTCTTCAATGGCTGCAATGAGCATACCCTTCATGCCGGCGCGGCTCTTGAAATGCTCCATAACGCCTCTCTGATTCATGACGACGTTGTGGATGAAACGCCTTTGCGTCGCGGGCGTCCTACCATCAACTTCACGTGGGGCAACCATATCGCCGTCCTCGTGGGTGACTTCTTTGTCTCCAATGCGCTCGCGGCGGCCATCCGCACAGACCGCATCTCCATCATTCAGGCCGTGTCGGATTTGGGCAAGGAGCTCTCGCTGGGCGAAATAGACCAGATCTGCAATGTGCGCGAAAACCGTTTTGACGAGCCCAGCTATATCAATATGATCCGGCAAAAGACGGCTTCTCTCTTCCGCAGTTGCGTGCGCACGGGGGCAGCTACGGCCGGCGTAAGCGAACGGGAGGCAGCTCCTCTTGTGGAGTATGCGGAAGTGCTTGGCCTCTGCTTCCAGATAAAGGATGACATCTTCGACTATTATAATGACCCAAGCATAGGAAAGCCCACTGGCAATGACCTGCGCGAAGGTAAGGTGACGCTCCCTCTGATATATGCGCTCAATAACGCCCCGGAGCAGGAGAGCGAGAAGATGAAAGCGCTCCTTGTGAGAGGCAATCTCACGGATGAAGAGATACATCAGCTTATCGACTTCGCCATCCGTCAGGGTGGTGTGGACTATGCCTTCGAGACAATGCGCCGTATGCAGCAGGAGTCAGAATCTCTGCTGCAAGTTTATCCCGACACAGAGTGGAAAGAGTGTTTCCGGGAGATATTTGACTTTATAATAAGTCGTAAAAATTGAGTGGGATATGCTTGCGCCATTCATGCTCCCCGGCATTGTGGAAGCCGGATGTGATGAAGCCGGACGCGGATGTCTCGCCGGTCCGGTGGCCTGCGCGGCAGTCATTCTGCCGGAGGGCTTCGTGTGTGAGGAGCTCGATGACAGCAAGCGCCTTTCAGAAAAGATGCGCGAGAGGCTCCGCACCATTATAGAGAGGGAGGCGATAAGCTGGAGCGTAGTCTTCGTAAGCCCCGAAGAGATAGATAAAATAAATATACTGAATGCCTCTATCACCGGAATGCACCGCGCTCTCGACAATCTTATCCTGAGGCCTGAGCATATCATAGTAGACGGCAATAAATTTCACCCATACGGCGACATACCCTATAGCACGGTGGTGAAGGGTGATGGAAAATTTATGTCGATAGCGGCTGCCTCCATCCTCGCCAAGACCCATAGAGATGAGCTGATGCGCAAACTCGCTGACGAATATCCGGGCTATGGATGGGAAAAGAATAAAGGCTATCCCACCCGTCAGCATCGCGAAGCTCTCTTGAAATGCGGACTGACCCCGCAACATCGCCGTTCCTATGCTCCATGCATGCAGCCAACTCTTTTCTGAGCAGTTGCCTATCCATATTATTAACCTCATACCCCAGAATTATGAAAAAACTATTTTCTATCATTCTTTTGGCCGTCTGTCTGCTCGTGGGCTCACAGACCTCCCATGCCCAGCAGCTTTCCCGCCAGGATATTCCGGAATTTGTGAAAGCCTTCAATCAGCAGCTCCCCCAGAGTGTCGGCAACGGCATGAAATTACAGAAAGTGGAACTCGCCAACGGCGGCTCTGTCTTTCAGTGCGTATTCAGCCTTGACCCCTCTGTGCTCGGCACTACCTCCGGCGAGCTTATCTCAGAATTCAGCAAACTCTCCCGCGAGGATAGGAAGGAACTCTTCGGCGCCGAGATAAATGAACTCCGCGCGCTGGTTCCCATACCGGTGAAAATCCTGATATCCTTCCCCGACGGGAAGTCGTTCGTAGTAAAGACCGACGACCTCTAAGCAATTCGATTATCCCTGCTTCGTCAGCTTCAAAAAATGAAACGACTCGTATATATCATGGCCTGGGGGGTAGTGAAAGGTATTTCACTGCTTCCCCTGCGTCTGCTTTACATCTTCTCCGATGTCGTGGCATGGCTGATGCATACGGTAGTGAGATATCGCCGTGGAGTGGTGAAGCGAAACCTCCGGTCTTCCTTTCCCGACCGCACACCCCGCGAGATAAGCAGAATCTCGCGGGAATTCTATCGCTTCCTTTCAGACTATTTTGTCGAGACCGTTAAGCTCGCCTCGTTGAGCGACGAAGAAATAAAAGAGCGACTCGTAGTCGAAAACATCGAGGCCGTCAACTCATCGGTAAAGGGGGGCCGCAGTGTCTCCCTCTTCCTCGGCCATTATTGCAACTGGGAGTGGGTAAGCTCCCTCCCTCTTCACATCGACCCCTCGGCCGTATGCGGCCAGATATATCATCCTCTGGAATCCTCTATTGCCGACAGAGTTTTCCTCAAGCTCCGCAGTCGCTATGGAGCCGTAAGCATAACGATGGAAGACACGCTGCGCACCATAGCCGGGTGGTATCGTTCCGGCAAGCCCTCGGTAGTAGGTTATATCGCCGACCAAGTGCCCGGATATGGCAGCATACACAGATGGGTGGACTTTCTCAATCATGACACTCCGGTCTTCACCGGAGCCGAGAGAATATCCCGTATGGTGCATGCCGACTGCTTTTATGTGCATCTCTCAAGGCTGAAAAGAGGAGTCTACAGCCTGCGCTTCGTCCCGATAGCGGAAGATGCCGCCTCAGTGGCTCCATTCACCGTCACTGACGCCTTTTTCCACCACCTTGAGGAGCAGATAGAGAGCGCGCCCCCCTATTGGCTCTGGTCTCACCGCCGTTGGAAGCGTACGCGCGAAGGATTTGAGGCCCGCTACGGAGCCGAAGAGGCGGCCCGGCGGCTCTCGCATCTCTGAGCCCCGTGCGGATTTTAAGTCTCGTAAAAACATTTTCGCATACTCATTGTTCCATTAATAGGGGGGGAGTCCTGACGGCTGCTCTCCAAAGAGTATTTTTAGAAAGTATTAATTCCCAAAACCGACTAAATATGGTAGATTATAAATCCTTAGGCCTTGTCAACACGCGCGAGATGTTTGCCAAGGCTGTTCACGGCGGCTATGCCATTCCGGCCTTCAATTTCAACAATATGGAGCAGCTCCAGGCCATCATAAAGGCGGCGGCCGAGACAAAATCTCCCGTTATTCTTCAGGTCTCAAAAGGTGCCCGCAATTATGCCAATCCCATCCTGCTCCGCTACATGGCGCAGGGTGCCGTAGAGTATGCTAAATCTCTCGGCTGGGAGAAGCCCCAGATCGTTCTTCATCTGGATCATGGTGACTCTTTCGAGCTTTGCAAAGATTGCATCGACAACGGATTCTCATCCGTCATGATAGATGGTTCTGCCCTTCCTTTCGAGGAGAATGTGGAGCTGACCAAAAAGGTAGTGGACTATGCCCACAAATATGACGTCACCGTAGAGGGTGAGCTCGGCGTGCTTGCCGGCGTTGAGGATGAAGTGGCCCATGATCACCACACTTATACTGACCCCGAAGAGGTTATCGAGTTTGTGAAACGCACAGGCTGCGACTCACTCGCTATCTCTATCGGCACCTCTCACGGCGCATATAAGTTCAAGCCCGAACAGTGCACACGCGACCCCAAGACCGGTCTTCTCGTGCCTCCTCCGCTGGCTTTCGACGTGCTTGAGGCAGTTGAGGCTAAGCTTCCCGACTTCCCCATCGTGCTCCATGGCTCATCTTCAGTGCCTCAGGAGTATGTGAAGATTATCGATGAGAACGGCGGTAAGCTCCCCGATGCTATCGGCATCCCCGAAGACGAGCTTCGTAAGGCTGCCAAGATGGACGTCTGCAAGATCAATATTGACTCCGACTCCCGTCTGGCTATGACAGCCGCTGTGCGCAAGACTCTCGCCGAACACCCCGAAGAGTTCGACCCCAGAAAATATCTCGGCCCCGCCCGTGACGAAATGGAGAAGCTCTATAAGCACAAAATTATCGCTGTGCTTGGCAGTGAAGGCAAAGCTGAATGATAAGCGAATAATATAAAATCAAGATGAGGAAGTGTGTGTCGAAATGAAAATTCCGGCACACACTTTTTCTTTTTCTCTGCGAGAAGGGAATGAGGCAGGCGGCATTTTGCCGGGTCAGGGATTTTTCGTAATTTTGCAGAGATGTGGTTCAAGAAATTTTTCACAGGATATAAAGAGGAATATAAGAGCCTGCTGCGCCTCGGCGCTCCGGTGCTTGTGGCTCAGATAGGTATCATAGTAGTCAGTTTCGCCGATACCATGATGGTAGGCGATTATGGTACCCGCGAATTGGCCGCGGCAGCCTTTGTCAACAACTTCTTCATGGTGCCCGTCGTGATGCTCATCGGATTTGCATCCGGAGTGACTCCGCTCGTGGGCGCTCTCTTCGGGCGAAAGGATAATTTCGGCACAGGAAGAATGCTTCGCGCCTCGCTGTGCGTCAATATTGTCATGGCCCTTCTCATGACCATTATCATGGGGGTACTCTTCTTCTTCGTGGACAGACTCGGACAGCCGGCAGAGCTTATGCCTCTCGTGCGTCCCTACTATCTTCTTGTGCTTGCAGGCATCGTGCCGATGGCTCTATATAACTGCTGCCAGCAGACGGCCTCCGGAGTGACCGACACGGCCCTTCCCATGTGGGTTATGCTCGGCGCCAACGTCCTCAACATATTCGGCAACTGGCTGCTCATATATGGCCACTGGGGCTGCCCGGAGCTCGGACTGACAGGAGCTGGCATCTCCACCCTTGTCTCGCGCACCCTTGCCGCGGCGGTCATCATGCGGATAGTATGCTTCGGACGCCGCTATTCAGTCTATCATGAAGGCCTCAGAACCTCCGGTAAGCTCCTCTCCCTTATGCGAAAAGTCTGGGTCACTTCCTATCCTATTATGGTGCAGAATGGAGTGGAATGTTTTCTATGGGCCTTCGGGGCCGTGGTCTCCGGATGGTTCGGCACCATTCAGCTCGCCTCATATCAGGTGGTCAACACCATGGCTCAGCTTGGCTTCATGACATTCATCAGCTTCGGAGTGGCCACCTCAATCCGCGTAGCCAACTATATGGGCACCGGCGACTTCACCGGCATCCGGCGTATCAGCGTAGCCGGTCTGCGTCTCAACCTCGTCTTGGGCACCCTCGCCTCGCTGATATTCATCTTCGGCGGCCGCCACATTATATGCCTTTTCACCCCTAATGAAGAGGTGGTTTCGGCCGCGGTGCTTCTTATCGTGCCATTGGTGCTCTATCAGTATGGCGATGCCGTTCAGCTCACTTACTCCAATGCCCTGCGCGGCACGAGCCATGTGCAGCCGCTTCTCTGGATTTCCACCCTCTCCTACGTAGTGATAGGAGTGCCCTTGCTGCTGCTTTTCGCCAAAGGGTTCGGCTGGCGAAATGTGGGGGTATATTATAGTTTCCCGATAGCCCTCTTCTCTGCAGCCGTCTTCCTTTATCTCTCCTTCAAGCGGACCGTGGCGAGGGCCGAACGCGAAATTGCTCCACAGACGACCGAAATGCAATAATCAGATAGTCAGCATAATATGGTTGCGTGGAAAATATTTTAAGAGAATTTAAGATAAAAAATTGTGTCATCTCACTAAAAAATAGTTAATTTGCACTTTCTTTCAGAGAATATCCCCTGATTACGTCGCAGACTCTCGCGCACGAAGGGGCTTCCCTGCATGGTTGCTTCTCACTCCTTGCGGAGCCGGCAGCCTCCTAATGATAAAGAATTCAAACCATAATGGGTAAAATAATAGCGATAGCCAATCAGAAGGGTGGCGTGGGCAAGACCACTACGGCATTCAATCTCGGAGCCTGCCTGGCGCTTGACGGCAAGCGTGTGCTTCTTGTAGACGCCGACCCGCAGGCCAATGCCACGTCAGGTCTTGGCATAGACCCCCGCGAAGCCAATGCATCCATCTATGAATGTATGGTGGACGGATATCCTGCCGCGCAGGCTGTCAAGGACACCTGTGTGGAGGGTCTGAGTCTAATTTGCTCTCGAATAGACCTCGTCGGTGCCGAGCTCGAACTGATGAACCGCCCCGACAGAGAACGCACGCTCGCCAACGTGCTTCATCCCCTCAAAGAGGATTACGACTTTATCCTCATAGACTGTTCCCCCTCGCTGGGCATTATCACCGTCAATGCGCTCACTGCCGCCGACTCCGTGATAATTCCCGTGCAGGCTGAGTATTTCGCTCTTGAGGGTATCTCGCAGCTCCTTAATACCATTCGCATCATCAAAAGCCGCTTGCGCCCGGAACTCGACATCGAGGGCTTCCTGCTGACAATGTATGACGCACGCCTGCGTCTTGCCAATCAGATTTTCGAAGAGCTTAAAGGGCATTTCGGAGCAATGGTGTTCTCTACCGTTATCCCCCGCAACATCAAGCTCTCCGAGTCGCCAAGCCATGGGCTTCCCGTCATTCTATATGACCCTGACAGCCGTGGCTCGATAGCATATTCGCAGCTCTCCAGAGAGCTTATTTCCAAAAACAAGAAGAAAAGACGCCAGCACCCCTCGGTGTGATTGCGGCCTAACAGCATATAGCCATGAATCCTAAAAGAAACGCATTGGGGCGAGGCCTTGACTCGCTGATATCCTTCGGCGACGTGCAGACCGATGGCGGCTCTGCCATTCGGGAAATCAGCATTGACCTTATCCAGCCTAACCCCGAACAGCCACGCACTACTTTCGATGAGGAGTCGCTCGACGAACTCGCCGTCTCCATCCGTGAGCTCGGCATAGTCCAGCCCCTCTCGCTGCGTGCTGCCGATGGCGGCAAGTATCAGATAATCGCCGGCGAACGCCGCTGGAGAGCCGCCAGAAAAGCCGGCCTCGCCACAGTCCCGGCATACGTGCGCACGGCCTCTGACTCCGAGACAACGGAGATGGCGCTCATAGAGAACATCCAGCGCGAAGACCTCAATGCCATTGAAGTGGCTCTGGCCTTCCGCAAGCTCATAGATACGTATAATCTCACTCAGGAGCGTCTCTCGGAGCGTCTCGGGAAAAAACGCGCTACCATCTCAAATCATCTCCGCCTGCTTCGGCTCCCGGCCGAAATTCAGCTCGGACTGCGCGACCGCAAACTGGACATGGGACATGCCAAGGCCATCCTTTCCGTTGACGACCCCAAGCAGCAGCTTAAACTCTATAACGTTTGCGTAAAAGAGGGGCTCTCCGTGAGAAGGGTAGAGGAGCTTGCAAAGGAGTGGCAGGAGGCTCTGAAGCGTGGCGAGAAGCCGAAGAAGGCCAATAAGACTGCCGGAGCCTCGTCAGAGCTTTATGACTCATTCCGCAAGGAGCTCTCCAATTATTTCCCGACTCCGGTGAAATTCTCTCGTGCAGAGGATGGTCATGGCTCCATCACTCTCCGCTTCGCTGACGATGATGAGCTCATGAAGCTCGTCTCGCTCTTTGAGAAACTCAAATAAGCACCTTAAATGAAGAGACCCGCATCCATAGTGACAAAGGCCGTCGGGAGGCTCGTCTGCAATGACGACTGCCGCCCGGTCATACTGTTTCTATGCCTGCTCATGCTCTTCCCCTTCGATCTGGTGTCTGCTCTGCATGCCGGTTCTGAGCAGCAACGACTCTCTCCATCCCCCTTCGAGGATGCCATGTCGGCGGCTCAGCCCTTGGAGAGTCAGGACAGGGAGCCTCTAAGCCCCGATGATGAAGTCTATCTTGACGCCGGGGTGGCCGTCAAGGTGCCCGAAGCTGACACCGACTCCGTGCTTACCGTCTATCAAGACCCGAATTCTCCATACGGCCTTGACGGAAAACGCATATTCAATCCCTCTCCCGAAAGAGCCGTCTGGCTCTCGGCCCTCTTTCCCGGCCTGGGGCAGATATATAACAGAAGATACTGGAAGCTCCCGATTATAGTAGGCGGATTTATGGGCCTCGGCTATGCCACCAGCTGGAATAACAATCAGTATCAGGACTATACCAAGGGGTATCGCGATTTGCTTGATGACGACCCCTCCTCGGCAAGCTATATGGACTTCTTCCCACCCACTACCGCGGAGAGCGATGTGGATAAATCCTGGCTCGAAAGCACCCTCCGCTCCCGCCGGGACTATTATCGTCGCAATCGTGACCTATGCATCATCTTCTGCGTAGGTCTCTATCTCCTTTGTATGCTTGATGCCTACGTGGATGCCTCAATGGCCCACTTTGACATATCACCCTCTCTCTCTATGGACGTGGCTCCCTCCCTCATCCTCGATAAGGGAGCCCGGCGTCCCGCAGCAGGTCTCACATGGGCCTTAACATTTTAAGTTGAGTAAATTATGAAACTACGCCGACTACTTTTTCTCTCCGCTATGACACTGGCCGCGGCTATCCCTTCGATGGCCAAGACCACTAATGTCATGGACGTGAAGCATTCCATCACGGACCATGCCATCGTCTATCCCGAAACGTACGAGCAGGACACCCAGAAGCTCCTCGAAGGGTGGTATATGAAAAACTATACTGCCACCGACAATCGCTATAAGACTGCCTCTGACCCCAACACCTCGGACGCCGTCATCATGGAGCGTCTCGCCTCGCTGCCCACGGCAATAGATTTGCCCTTCAATCAGATAGTCCGCTCCTACATAGACCGCTATACTAAGCGTGGTCGCGCCGGAGTGGCCGCCATGCTCGGTCTGTCGCATTATTATATGCCCATCTTCGAGCAGGCTCTCGAAGAGGAGGGTCTGCCGCTTGAGCTAAAATATCTCCCCGTCATTGAGTCAGGACTCAATCCTAACGCTGTCTCCAAAATGGGAGCTACCGGACTATGGCAATTTATGCTCTCGGCCGCCAAAGGGTATAACCTGGAGGTAAATTCCCTTGTGGATGAGCGCCGCGACCCCTATCAGTCTTCGCGCGCCGCCGCCGCTTTCCTCAAGGACCTGTATGCCACATACGGCGACTGGAGCCTTGTCATCGCCGCTTATAACTGTGGACCGGGCAACGTCAATAAGGCTCTCCGCCGCGCGGGTGGCGACTCCTCCAAGAAGGATTTCTGGACTATTTATCCATATCTCCCGGCTGAGACGCGAGGATATGTGCCCATGTTTATCGCCGCTACCTACGTGATGAACTATTATCCGGAGCACAACATCTCTCCGGTTCTCGCCACTAAGCCTCTCGTCACCGATACCGTCGCAGTGGACAGCCGCGTGCATTTCAATCAGATTTCCAAGGTGCTCGACATCCCCATGGATGAGCTGCGCATTCTCAATCCTCAGTTCCGCAACGACCTCATTCCCGGTTCTCAGAAAAAGCCCTATATGCTGATTCTTCCCACGCAGCAGATACATGCCTATCTCATGAGCGAGAACGACATCAAGCGTTATGATGCCGACAGATACGCGCGAAGGGTAGTGGCTGAGCCGGGCGTCGGCGCCTCAGCTCTTGGTGACGACACTCGTTTTGCCGATAGCGATCTCGCGGCTACCCGTGTGGATGTAGTCCCCAATGAAGCCGATGACGAGCTGGCAGAGGAGATAGCTCAGGTGCAGAAGGAGGCTAAGAGAGAAGCCGCGCGCACGCAGACCTCGCAGAACGGTAATAAGCGCGTCTACAGCCATAAAGTGCAGGAGGGTGAGACTCTTGCTGACATTGCCACAATGTATGGCGTCACCAAGAGTGAGATAAAAATGCAGAACAACCTGCGGCGTGAAGCTGTCCGCGTGGGTCAGGATCTGAAGATTTCCACCACCAAGCAGGTTGCGGAGCAGAAAGTGGCTCAGAAGAGCACTCCGGCACGCACCCAGACTGCACGCAATAATTCAGAATCTGTGTCTTCGCGCAACAACTCTTCGGCCCAGACCACAGCCAAGGCCCGCACGCGCGAGACTAACTCAAATACTGCCGCCAACAGTAATAACTCATCGCGCACCTCTTCAAAGAAAAATACTGCCAGGAATGAGCAGACCGCTCAGGCATCTTCCAAGACCTCTTCCAAGTCAAACTCTAAGAAGAACGAGCAGACGGCTCAGACTACTTCCAAGAGGAACTCCAAGAAGACTGACCAGACCGCGCAGGCCTCTTCCAAGAAGAACTCCAAGAAGACAGAGCAGACTGCACAGAGCTCTAAGGCTAAGAAGAATGAACATGCCATTAAGGATGGTGAGAACCTTACGGTCATAGCCAAGAAGTATGGAGTGTCGGTAGATGAGATTAAGAAGGCCAACGGCATGAAGAATGATAACATCCGCGCCGGCAAGTCGCTCACTATCCCCTCCAAGAAGAAGGAGACCAAATCCTCTTCCAAGTCATCGACTTCCAAGAATTCAAGCTCTAAAAGCAAGAAGAAAAAGTAAAGACATCGTTCCCCTCACAGCGATAAAATAGTAAAAGTGTGCGTGCGAGCCAAAGCGTAGTTGGCCGGCACGCACACTCTTTTTGTTAAGATGTGTACGAAATCTCAGGTGGACAGATATAATGGTCAGTGTGCTATAATCGGCCATCTGCGGTGTTGCTTACCCCATTCGGGTTCGGTCACATACGAGAGTATGCTCCCTTCAGCCTCAGCGCATTGCAACTGTCATATTCTTACAAAAACTAAGGGAGTGTGCCAAAATTTTCATTTTGACACACCCCCTCTAACTTTTCGTCGTGTGCAGTGCCTTATTATTTAGCAGAGTCAGCGGCGGGAGCGGGAGTCTCGGTTACGGTCTCCTGAACTGCAACTACAGTGTCAGAATCAGTAGCAACCTCAGCTGCTACGATTGTGTCTTCAATCATTACTGAATCTGAATCAGCTGCTGCTTCAGCCTTCTTGTCGCCGCAAGAAACGAGTGCTACGCTTGCGAGCACTGCGAGAGATAAAACGATCTTTTTCATTTTTTCTGTTTATATTTAAAAAGTTAGCTTTCAGATTTTGGATGTTCCAATCCTTTCCACCTGCAAAATTACTATTTTTTTTTGGTACACCAAAAAAAATTTATTAATTTTGAATCGAAATAAGCATCTCAGAGAAATTATCGTGCCGGAATATAGATATTATTTCGGATATGAATTCTCGGAAATACGTTGAGATGCGTGGCTATATTGCTGAGCTGCAACGATAAAGATTCCTCTAAAAGACAAGTGCTTACAGAGCGGTAGTCTTTGGCTCATTAATATGACCTTTAGAAAAAACACGCACTGTTAGCGCGTGCTATAAATTTTTCATCCATCGCAGCGACATTCATCTGCCGTTGATTTAATTAAAGCGCCACGGACTCTAACCGCTGACTTCGTCCGCTCTTCCTCCCGGCGCTCTTGAAATTGCATAATTTTCGAAACTACTTAATACCCCACTATGCACACCAACGAAAATCTACAACCGCAAGAACTCCCCGTCCTCACAGAGGAGGGTGCATCCTCCATAACTCTGGGTCTTCTTGGTAATTATGAAGATTCCGATGAAACGCGCTTTCTCCTTACTCCCGAAGCCTGTGGCATCCTCACAGCTGCCGGCTTCAATATCGTGATGGAAAGTGAAGCGGCCATCAATATATCTTTCTCCGATGAGGCTTACGCTGACTATAACGTCCGTATAGTCTCTCGCACGGAGGCTCTTCAGGCAGACGTAGTGCTGTCATATCAGCCTCTTACCTCTTCCGACATTCTGCTGATGAAGAAGGGCGCTATGCTCCTCTGCATGATTAATCATCCGCTCTTCGAGCATAACGTCATCAATGCGCTTCTTGAGAAGAGAGTCACCCTCGCCGGGCTTGACAATATCATAAGCCATAATGATGAGCCTATTATCGCCAACATTATCGATGAAATAGATGGTCGTGCCTCCATCATGTATGCAGAAGAAGCGCTCTCATTCCTCGGAGGCGGCAAGGGCGTTCTCCTGGCGGGAGTGGCCGGAATTAATCCCTGCGAAATTCTCATCATCGGAAATGGCAATCGCGTGACTGCCGCTGCCCGCGCGGGTATCGCCGCCGGCGCCTCTGTCACTGTGATGGATAATGACGTCTCCATGCTTCAGGCCCTTAAAGAGATGTGTGGCGATAAGGTGTCTACTATCTCTATCCATCCTCGCGTGCTTCTTAATAAGGTGAAGACGGCCGACGTGATTCTCGTGGATAACTGCACCCGTCCCTTCACTATCCCGAAGAATCTCTCCGTAGCGATGAAGGATAACGTCTATGTGCTGGATTTCAACGAGACTTCGCCCTCTATCTCAGTGCCCCGCACCGTGGCTATGGGGGTGAGCAATGTCCTCGTTAACTTCTTTGATGAAATGGCCATCAAGGGGGGCGTGGAGAATATGATCGCCACCACCCCCGGTCTGCAAGCCGGCATCGTCACTTTCGATGGCAAACTCGTGGACAAGCTGATAGGCTCCTTCCTCGGTATGCCCAGCGTTGACATCCAGGTGCTTCTCGCAGCCACAAATTGATATTTCCACCCATACCCGCGGAGAGACGTTCCCACGCCGGCATTGGAGATAATGTCGGGGAGGCGTCTCTCCGCTTTGACTTTCTCCCTTTAAAGCTTACTATGAAAATCATAGAGATAGTCTCAGCATCCACGCGCGATGACTCCGTCAGATATGCCCTCAACCTTGCAAAAGGCTTTGCGTCCGGCGGAGTGGAGATGCTCGTCTTTACGCGCGACGCCTCTAACGTAGACTCTCTCTTTCGTTCAGCCGGTATCCCTCTGCGCCATGCCCCCCTGAGAGGTTATTTCGATTTCCCCTCGGCTTGGGTGCTCAGCCGTACTCTTAAGAATGAGCCGCGGGGCACGGTGATTCATGTGCACAGATACCGCGACGCTTTCACAGCTCTGCTGGCGCGCAAAGTGTCAGGCAGAAAGGATATCCGGGTGATTCATACCAGACATAAGACCCGACGAGGCTATGACTCCATACTCCTGCGCCGTGTCTATCGCAATCTGGATGCTCAGATTTTCGTCTCCCAAATGGCGCGAGACCGTTTTCTCTCGGCCTGGAAGAGCGAATATCCTTTCCCTCCCGACAGACTCCATGTGATTTTCCCGACTCTTGACTCCGACCCGGCGGCTCCTCTGCCATTCACCCAAAAAGGGCCCGTCACTGCGCTCTATCTCGGAGAACTCGCACCCGGCAAAGGCATAGAGATTCTTATAGATGCTCTCTATCGGCTGAGAGAAACGCGCAGCCGCCTGCGTATCTGCGGCTCCGGCAATCCCGACTATGTGGATTCTCTCCGCCGGAGAGCTCAGGCACGCAACGTGATGGAGATGATAGACTGGAAGAAGGATGATTCCGACCCATGGATTCATCTGAAAGAGTGTCATTTCGGCGTTATGCCCTCAGTCTCTCCCGAATCGTTCGGCTGGCCGTCACTCTATTTCCTGGCTGCCGGGCGCCCGATGGTTGCCACAAATAATGGTGCGCAGACGGAATATCTGCGTCACGAATACAATTCGCTACTTGTCCCTCCGGCTAATGCCGCTCCTCTCGGCGAGGCTCTTCACCGCATGGCCTCAGAGGCGGAATTGCGTGAGAAACTCGGACGGGGGGCTTTCAAGACTCATTCCGAGCGCCTTACATGGCTTCATGGCCGCCGCGCCATTCTCCGGCTCCTTTCCTGACATTTCTGCATCTGAATAATACCCATAGACAACCGTTACGAAACGTTATACCCGGTTTCGTAATGGCTTCCGTCAGGGCTGTGCTGGAAAATCGCAGTGTGGGGAATTACTGCAACAACTGCCTTTGGGTCGTTTCTTACAAAACTAAGAGGGTGCGTCAAGACAATTCTTGACACACCCTCGCTTATTCAGGGTTCAGGCGGATGGCCGCCTTTTGGGTTTTCTTACTTCACGAGCACTTTCACCATAGCGTTGCCTGCCTTGACGATGTAGATGCCGGGCTCGGCGGCTACAGTCTGGTTGGCCTCGGTGAGCGTGAGGTGACGGAGATACTTG
>JAAVFQ010000019.1 GCA_014800685.1 Bacteroidales bacterium | reverse complement strand
AGATGAGAGTCGAACTCACACGGCCAAGCGGCCACTACCCCCTCAAAGTAGCGCGTCTACCAATTCCGCCACCCGGACAACTCGCAAGCCTTATTGCTGCTTCTTGGAGCGAAAAACGGGACTCGAACCCGCGACCCCAACCTTGGCAAGGTTGTGCTCTACCAACTGAGCTATTTTCGCATTTATGCAGCCTTCAGGCTTTGCTATTATTTCATTGTTCGTTGCTCGCGTTCACTCATCGTTCCCGTTTGCGAGTGCAAAGTTACAACCTTTTTTGCCGATGACCAAATTTTTTTGCAACTTTTTTTTGTTTTTTTTTGTGCCATCTGCTTAACCTCTTGAAATACATATAAATAATATTTCATACTTCTGAGGCGCGCCGGAGCCATCTCCGGAGAATTTAGACCTCCACCCCGGCAGAAGTGCCCCTCTCCAATGTATTAATATATGTTGAGTGGAGGGCTCTGAAATTCTCGTGCGTGGGGGTCTTATTCCTTTTTTCTATTTGGGCATTTTGCTACCTCTCACAAATTTTAGAGCCGCTTCGACAATGAATGTCAAAGGCAGCTCCTCTCAGCGTGTATGTTTTCTGTGGGTTGGGATTTTAGAGAGCTTTCCAAATCCAGTATTCTCCGAATTTGGCAGAAATGTGGCCTGAGTTCATTTCAGACGAAACTTCGCTGATATCGCTGCCGTGAGCTGCGCATACCTTATACATCTTTTCGCTCGCTATAAGCGTCATGCTACCATTCCATTCCTCCTTGCCGCGCAGATATTTTTCAGCTTCTTCTTTAGTGCGGAAGGAGCCTACGATGCCGTAATATTCCCCGTGGCAGTCGGTCTCATTTATGATGCGCGGCTCAGTCACGGTGTCAGCCTCCTTTTCAGTGGGTGAGGGTGTGTCGGGATGTTTTTCTGAAAGCACTTCTGTCACCTTCTCTATGGGCACTACGGATGCATACTCCTTCTGAGAAGTGTCAGAAGATAGCGGTAGGAACAGTCCTGAGCATAAGGCGAGGATGCAGATGAAGATGGCTGCCGTCTTGGCAAATTTCCGGTGGATGGGGATATAGTAATATTTATCCGGGCGGAATCTGCGTGATTTTCTCTGAGCATCTTCTGACTGAACAGCGATTTCAGAGGCCTCTGCATCCTTTGCAATGGGATGATAGCCCAGCAATCGCGCATATCTATCAGCAGACATCTCAGGGGTGAACGAGAGTCGCCCCTCATCATCGCGTTGCAGAGTGCCCACTTCGGGAATCTCAACTTCTCTTTCAGCCTGCAGCGTGTCTGCCAGCGAGGCTACCGAAGCATCCAGCTTCGACATGGCCTCTTCATAGCTTAGTCGGTCACGGCGGGCTATTGAGTGGGCGAGGAGTCCATCGTTGCTGCTGATGGAGGCGTTGAAGGATATTTCACGCGACGGAGGCATCAGAAGTCCGGTGGCTTTATCCACATAGCTCACCCGGCGGTGGCTCAGGAAGGCACCTATGCCCGGCACTATCACGCATTCGTGATGGCGCAGCAGGAATCTGATATGCAGAAATAGGTTGTTCAAGTGGGTAAAGCTTTGGGTTTTTGAAATTTACGTTCTGAATCCGTCTTAATCTCTTTGGCTCGCAGTGAGCATAAAATTGAGGCGTGCCCCATAGTTTTGGGGACTGCAAAGTTAAGCAATATTTTCCTCCCTGCAAAATATTTTTTTTGAGTCGGGGAGGTGTCTCAGTGAGTTACGCATTGTGGCTTTGATGCTATCTGTCTAAGGGTGGGGCGATTGGGCGCAGAAGAAATTTTTTAGATGAAAAAAATTTTTTTCAGAGAGATGAGATAACGCCTCGCCGGAAGCTTTCGAGTCTGAATTGAAGGAATAGAAATAGAGAGCCGATGAGGCGTAAAAGGTATGTATGAGTCAGAAAATCAGGATTAAACAGTTCCGCTTACACATTTATGGGTGTCCCGTAGCAGTCACCGCCGCCGGGCCCGGGCGCCCTTACTTTTCAGGAATCCAGGCGCTGACCATTTTAGGATCGGCCCCCTTGCTGATAGCGGTGGCTCTGTCGGCGAGCGCCTCGGAGGGTCTGTATCGTTTTCTATGAATGTAGCCCCGAAGCATATACAGATAGCCGAAATCGGGAAATTTAGTAATGCCCTCCTGCACTATTTCTCTGGCCTTCTCAAGCGAATCATTCACTATAAACATTCTGGTAAGGTCGAAATAGTAATCCGGCTCCGGCTTGAGAGCAATGCATTTCTCCATCAGCGAGATTGCTTCATCGCGCTTTGCCGTCATCTCGCAGCACTGAGCCAGAAGAGCCATCGCATAGTCATCGTCATCATGCGCTGCGACATACTTTCTCAAATCGGTCTCGGCACGGCCATGCTCGCCAAGGCTGATATGTGCTAATCCACGGAGAAGACGAGGGCGGGAAAGGGTGGAATCTACCTCCAAAGCAAGGTTGAAATCCTCTATGGCATTCTGCGGAAGTTTCAGTTGCAGGAGAAGAGCTCCACGTCCGGTCAGCAGGACAGTAGACCGGGGCGAGATGCACAGTCCTGCTGAATAGCTCTTGATTGCTTCGTCTGTTTTGCCGAGGGCTGTCTGCACGGCTCCGAGATTGGAAAGGAGGAGGGCATTTTGCCTGCTGGCAGGTTCGAGGCGCAAGGCTTCCTTGAGATTCCGTTCGGCATCGCCATACATCTGTTTGCCGATGTAATAAGTGGCTGAATCAATTCTCATGCTTCTCTGCTCAGAGAGAACTTCATTCTGCGAGGCGGCAAAGGCGGTAGTAGAAGAGAGCAGACCGGCTGCAGAAAAGAGGACGAAGATAATATCAAAGATTTTCAAACACATATTGACGCTCTAAATACTTGCTTACACTCTAAGTAACGACTGAGATTCCGAAAGATTATCTTTTGAAGAAAAGAAATTATGAGGAAGAGGAGCTCTCTTTAAAATATAATGCTCCCGGAGACGTTAAAAAGAAAATCCCGAAAGTTAATGCCACGGTCATATTAAACCATCATCAGGCAAAAAAGTCAGAAAAATAGGGGAGACGGAGAGGGTAAATAAAATTTAATGTGGAATTATTTCCTAATTAGCATTTTTATTTGTAACTTTACGCCAATTTAGGGTCATTCACAAGGAAAAGCCCTATACGCTTACAGTGGAAAATCCTGCATAAGGATACCTAACAGATTGAATAATAATAAAAACGAGAAAGATATGTTCAAGAAATTCTTATCAATGGCGCTTGTGGTGCTTGCCTCCGCTACCGCCTGGGCTGAGCTTCCCTCAGTAACCCTTAAGGACATCAACGGCAAGACCGTCAACACCGCAGAGCTTTCCAATGACGGCAAGCCTATCGTCATCAGCTTCTTCGCCACATGGTGCAAGCCCTGCAACCGTGAGCTGGCAGCTATCCATGAGGTCTTCGCAGACTGGCAGGACGAGACCGGCGTGAAGCTCGTGGCTGTGAGCATCGATGAGGCTCAGAACGCGCAAAAAGTGAAGCCCCTCGTAGAGCGCAAGGGTTGGACTGACTATGAAGTGCTTCTCGACCCCAACGGAGAGTTCAAACGCCAGATGGGCGTCAATGACATCCCCCACGCATTTATCGTAGACGGCAACGGCAACGTAGTGTGGACTCATCAGGGATACATCGACGGTGGCGAAAACGATATCTACGAGGAACTCATCAAACTTACTAAGTAAGAGCGTTTCGTGAAGATAAGGCTTCGCCCTGCAGAGCATCAAGCTACGAAGATATAAGAGTTGAAGGTCAGGATTCGGAAAATATCCGATGATAGGCCTTCGACCTTCTCCGTTTTTATAGACCTTAGAATTTTCCTCTTTCAGATCTTGCTATTCAAGAAATAAACTAACTATACATACTGACCTAAATCATGAAATCCAAAGGCTTCAAAATGACAGCGCTAATGGCCGCCGCAGGGTTCTGCCTCCCGGCATTGGCCGCGTCCTCCGAAGAGGCCCGTAATGACACAGTCATCGTGCCGAGAACCTATATGGGGGAGACTGTCATGGCAGCGGAACCTCTCAACCCATCTACCGTCAAAGATTCCTGGTGGAGTAAGGTGCGCGCCACAGGTAGCATTCAGACTCAATTCCTTTTCGCTCAGAACGACCCTAAGATCGGCACGGAGCTCCCGGACGGAAAAGTGCTGAATAATACATACTTCGACCTCACTATCAATGCTCCGTATATCTCAGTGGGCGGTCGCTTCGAGTTTATGAAATGGCCCTTGCCCGGTTATGAAAATGAGTTTAAGGGATGGGGCGTTCCTTATATCTGGGCTACCGGCCGCTACAAGTGGGCTTCGCTCACCGTGGGTGACTACTACGAACAGTTTGGCTCAGGACTTATCCTTCGCACCTATCAGGAAAGAACCCTCGGCGTCGACAATGCCCTCCGCGGTGCCCGACTGAAACTGAATCCTGCCCCCGGCCTCTTCCTTACTGCCCTCGGCGGCAAGCAGAGATATTATTGGGAGCATAACAAGTCTTGGATATGGGGTGGAGATGCTGAATGGTCGCTCAATGAGTCTTTCGCCAATGCATTCTCCGACAACGTAGGCCTTACGCTCGGCGTCTCTTACGTAGGAAAGCATGAGAACGGCAAGGATCAGCTCGTGCTCACTCCCGACCTCAAGCATCAGCTTCATTTCCCGCAGAACACGGCAGCTTTTGACGGTAGAGTGAAACTCCGCCTTCATGATTTCGACATCCTCGCTGAGTTTGCCACTAAGGACAATGACCCCAACTCAGTCAACGGTTATACATATCGCCGCGGCCACGCAGAGCTCCTCTCGCTCTCTTACGCAGCTAAAGGTCTCAGCGCCTATATCCAGGCCAAACGAAGCGATAATATGTCTTTCCGCTCCGACAGAACTATTTCGGCAGGCTCCATCTCCTCCTTCATCAACCACCTGCCCGCCTTCACCATGACGCAGACCTACGCGCTCGCCGCTATGTATCCCTACGCTACTCAGCCCGATGGTGAATGGGCATTCCAGGCCGAAGTGGGATACAACTTCAAGCGCAATACGCCCCTCGGTGGTAAATATGGCACCAATGTGCGCCTCTCTGCTTCATACATTTCTTCGCTCGACCATTTCGTAAGAGAGGGTGAGGACTACAACAATCCCTATCCCGGCTCAAACAATTTCGGCTCAGCATTCTGGAAGATCGGCTCGCTCAACTATGCCGACCTTAACTTCGAGGTGAAGAAGAAGGTGTCGAAGAATGTCTCACTCACGCTCTTCTATCTCTTCCAGAAATATAATCAGGAAGTTGTGGAGGGTCACGGAGTGAATGGCGCAATGGTGACTGCCAATACCTTCATTCTCGAAGGCCAGTGGAAAATGGCCAAGAAGACTCAACTCCGCTGGGAGGTTCAATATCTTACCACCAAGCAGGACAAGGGCGACTGGATAGCAGGTCTTCTTGAACTCTCTCTGGCTCCCCACTGGATGTTTACCGTTTCCGACACCTACAATCTGGGCACCACACACCTTAATTATTATGAGGGTCTGATCACTTATAACTATAAGGCCAACCGATTCTCCTTCGGCTACGGCCGAACTCGTGCGGGCTTCAACTGCTCGGGCGGTGTCTGCCGTCTCGTCCCCGCAACCAAGGGATTTAACCTCAGCTATTCTTATAACTTCTAAGTTCAAGATAATATGAAATCAATTATCAAAACCATACTCCTTTCTTCGGGGACACTGCTGGCACTGGCTTCCTGCGACCATGTGGAGGGGGAAGACCGCTACCGTCCTTACGAGCCGGAAATCGTCGAGGCCGACAAGTATCTGCTCATCGAGGAGTTTACCGGAATGCGTTGCGTCAACTGCCCCAAGGGCGCGGAGACCGTACATTCCATCACTGAGGCTCTCGACGGAAAGGTAGTGGCTGTCTGCATCCATCCGGAGGGTCACGTCTTTACCGAACCCCTCGGCGGTCTTGACCTCACCTGCTCAGCCTCTACGGAGATTTATAACTATTATCATCCCAACTTCCCCGCTGCCGTTTTTGACGGAGGAAGAGCCAACACCAACACCGCAAGATGGTCGGGAGTGGCTGTCCAGGCTTTCCAGCAGCCTACCCCCCTCAATATCAGCGTAGCCAACACTTACGATGCCTCCTCCCGCAAGGTGAAAGCTCACTATACAGTCACCTTCCTCGAAGACTATGCGGGCGAGCTCTGCGTCACTGCATATCTCACCGAAGACAACATTATCGGAGAGCAGGAGTCACTCAACGGCGTGCATTTCAGCGACTATTCCCATAATCATGTGCTCCGCGGCGCTCTCTCCGGCGTCTGGGGTGACAAAATCGGCGATGCCTTCGTGGCCGGACAGAAGATTGAGGGCGACTATGAATATACGCTCAAAGAGGGCTGGGTGGCCGACAACTGCAACGTAGTAGTCTTTGCCGGCATCTCCAAGGGCACCGTCTATAATGCCTATCAGTCAGGCGTCACCGCCCGCTGAGTCATTCATAAAGTTTTAGAACTCACTTAGAACTTACTTATCATCATAACAATGAAGAAATGTGCTTTAACTTTACTGCTGATGGTCACCACGCTTCTCTGCTTCGGTGCCGATGCGGTAAAATGGTCTTTCAAACTCGTAGGCGACAAAACGGAAAATCCCTCTATCGTCGCAACAGCTACGGTTTCTCCGGGTTATCATCTGTATGCCCAGAATAATCCCGCCGGTGGCTCCAACCCCCTTCAGTTCTATTTCGATGTGAAGGGTGCTAAAAAGGTAGGATCCCCCACAGCCAACAAGAGCTACACAAAGGAGTTTGACGACGTTTTCGAAGTAGATCAATATTTCTACACCGGAACCGTTACTTTCACTCAGAAACTCAAGGCTACGGCTGAAAAATTTGAAGTCAATGTGGAAGTGAAGGGTCAGGCCTGCAATGATTCAGGCTGCGTACCCATCTTCGCTCAGCAGAAATTTTCCGGCACATCTCCCGTGAAGGGAGATGAGAAGGAGGAAGAGAAGGCTGATGAGGCAAAGGATGGCTCTGAAGTCCTCGCCGAAATGACCGACTCCCTCCAGAGCAAAGAGACCCTTCTCCCGGAAGCTGACCTCTCCGGCATTGAGGCCGATAAGTCATGGTGGGAGAATGTGGAGGCTGAATTCAAAGTGTTTGAGGATGACCCCGAGCAGCAGGATCGCTCACTTCTCTACATCTTCCTCGCCGGATTTCTCGGCGGCCTCGTGGCTCTCGTGACCCCCTGCGTATGGCCCATGATACCTATGACGGTATCATTCTTCCTTAAGCAGAATAAGAGCAAGAGCAAATCCGTGATGACAGCCGCCACTTACGGCATCTCCATCATCGTGATTTATGTAGCTCTCGGCCTCGCCGTGACGGCTATCTTCGGCGCCTCGGCTCTCAACGAGCTCGCCACCAGCGCCCTCTTCAATATCATCTTCTTCCTGCTCCTCGTGGTCTTCGCCATCTCTTTCATGGGCGGATTCGAACTCACGCTTCCCGCTTCCTGGACTAATAAGATGGACTCTAAGGTAGACTCCACTACCGGCATGCTCTCCATCTTCTTCATGGCCTTCACGCTGGTGCTCGTGTCGTTCTCCTGCACAGGCCCCATCATCGGCACCCTTCTCGTAGAGGCTGCCGCTACCAGCAACTTCATCTCTCCTGCCGTGGGTATGTTTGGCTTCGCGCTTGCGCTCGCCCTTCCCTTTACCATCTTCGCGATGTTCCCCACGATGCTCAAGTCCATGCCTAAGTCAGGCGGCTGGATGAATACCGTAAAAGTCGTGCTCGGCTTCCTCGAACTCGCGCTCGCGCTTAAGTTCCTCTCTGTAGCTGACCTTGCATACGGCTGGAGAATACTCGACCGTGAGGTGTTCGTTTCCCTCTGGATCGTTATCTTTGCTCTTCTCGGCGTATATCTTCTCGGCAAGCTCCGCTTCCCCCACGACGACGAAGTGGAGAAGACCGGCGTCACCCGCTTCATGCTTGCCTGCATCTCCTTCGCCTTTGCAGTGTATATGCTTCCCGGTCTCTGGGGCGCTCCCCTCAAATCTATTTCAGCTTTCTCACCCCCGATCTCCACTCAGGACTTCTCGCTCTTCGAAGGCGAAGTTGCCGCTCAGGTGGATGACTACGAAGAGGGCATGAAACTCGCGCAGAAACTAAACAAGCCTGTGCTGCTCGACTTCTCCGGATATGGCTGCGTCAACTGCCGTAAAATGGAGGCAGCCGTGTGGACTGATCCTGATGTGAAGGCTACCATCGACAACGACTACGTCCTCATCACCCTTATGGTCGACGAGAAGAAAGAGCTTCCCGCTCCCATGCAGGTGACAGAGAAGGACGGCACGGTGCGCACGCTCCGCACAGTCGGCGACAAATGGAGCTATCTGCAGCGCTCTAAGTTTGGCGCCAACGCTCAGCCCTTCCACGTGCTTCTCGACAATAAGGGCAAGCCCCTTGCAGCCCCCTTCGTCTACAAAGAAGACGTGCCCGGCTACAAGCGTTTCCTCCAGCAGGGCAAAGACAACTTCTCTAAAGAGAAATAATGAGAAACAGACACAGACCTCCGGATGCCCATAGAGGGCATTCAGAGCGTCTCTGACAGCAAAAGCCGCGACAGGTGGGTACTTCCCCTGTCGCGGCTTCTTTTTAGCCCCACACGCGTGCATTACAAATGTTTGGACTTATTATTAAAAATATTTGGACAAATCAAAAAATGGTATTAACTTTGCAATCGCAGACCGCTACTCAGAAGCCCGGTCGGGGTTAGAGCGGCGGGTTGCAGACATAATGAAAAGCGTTTACTGCGCTCTTTCTTGACCATCAGAAACTTCGCAACTTTCTTAGGTTAGTCAAGAATGCGGCAACGGTAGATGCCTTGAGGATATGTACATATAAATTATGTCGAACGCGAGAGTGTTCGGGGTAGTTGTATTTCCATATTCTGCGTGAGGCTTCTGCGTTGCTCGTTCAACTAACCGGGCATGCGAAGGCCTCTGATGGTGGAACGAGCAACATGTACGGCTCTCACGCTTTTTTTGTTGTATAGCCAGCCTTGTGAGCCTCTGGAGAATAAAATACTGTAGGTGATAAATTTTTATTGTATAAACAGAATTGCAAAATGCCATAGAGTTTTTGCTGATAGAATCATTTTGGCTTGCATGCTCGGCATAACTACTATTGGGTTTTCCTCGTGCTCTTCAACAAAGACCTTAGCACTGTCCTGCAAGGAACGTCAGATTGAGATATATGTTGATGACGATTACCTCGGAAGAGATTTGGTTTACTACACTGTGCCTAATGGTCAGGAGTATATAGAAGTTTCGTGCCGAGAGCAAGGAATAGAGATATACCATCGACGTATTAATGTAAAAAATCGAAAAGGAACTCTAATAGAATTACAAATTCCCCACAACTATAAATATTCCAATAAACCATTTTAGCCAATGAAAAAGAATCTTTTGGTTTTAATGGCCATGTTAGTCGGGTTTTCTGTAAATGCAGAGAAAAAGGCTAAGGTCATTAAAATTTCTGTGCAGCCACAAGAGGCTGCTATCTACGTAGACAATAACCTTATTGGATACGGTTACGGAGAGTTTTCCCGACCTCCCAAGAAGAATCAAGTTGCAATAATTCGTGTTGAGTGCAATGAGTACACAACAGCCAATTCAAAATTCTACGGCGGTGATGAGCGTAATTCACTTTCGTTCAATCTTATCCAAGACGGCTTCTACCGTGGGTCCGCTTCCTCAGGCCTTGTTAATAAATTTATAACAGTTACACTTGACCCTCAGTATTACACAATTGACAATGAGGGTAAGGTAAACAGTGAGGCCGCTTGGAAACTCTTGCATCAAATTCTACTGAATTATTTCCCTGAAATTGAAACAACAGATTTTCACGGCGGATACTTACAGACCCCATGGAAATATAAGACATTCAATATGTCTGAGAAGCAACTACGTAACCGAGTTACCGTAAGAGACGTATCAACGCCAGAGAGAGTGGCTTTCCAAATAAAGATTTCTTCGGAGGTTGCTGGCGCGTTGCAAGCCCGTCATGGAGAATTTGATGAAGTAGATCGACTTCCAAAAGAATTAGAACCTATGGTTGAGGAACTTCAAACCCGCTTAGGAAAATCAAGCAGCATATAAGAACATAATAAGAACCAATTTAATAATTAATCATGAAAAGAACAATTCTTTCATTGTGGATGGTAGTCGCTGTTTCAGTGGTATCATTCGCACAGAGTTTCGTTGATACGTTCGATGCAAACTCTTTGGGATGGACTGAGTGTGCTTTCGAAAGCAACAAAGGTTCAGCAGTCATTGACAAAGGAGTGATGACAATCAAGTCAAAAGGTGAGAATAAAGCCGCTGGGGCTATCCTCACTGCAATGAGCGGAGTCGCTACAAAAGTTGGAGAAAATACATTCTTCGAAACCCACTGTTACGCACCCCTGGATGTAAAGAAACCCTTTGAGGTTATTGCAAACGTAAAAATTGATAAACTTGCCAATGATCGCGTATGTGGCTTTGTATTCAATTACAAGGATGGTGGAAATTTCTATTGTTTCAATTTCAATGATGAAATGGTGAACTTCACTCGTTACGTGGACAACCGTGTGGTAGGAAATATCATGCAGGGAGTAAAATGGCCGAATAAAAAGAAACTTGACCAAGAGTGGAAACTTGTTTGCGACGGTGATGTCCTTTCCTTCTTCGTTGACGGTATGGAAATCCTGAAGGTCAAATATATGCCTCTTGACTTCTCAGGTATCGGATTTTATACATTTGGTAAGCAGACTCTCGTTGTTGAGGATATGACGTTCACACAAAACTAAATTTTTGTGTGAATCACATTTCACATAAAGACAATCTAATCATATTTGGCTCTTATGATTGCCCGACATCAATTTAAAGATGTTGGGCAATTTTTGTGATTAGGTTTCTTGATTATTCACTTGCGCGCTTTAATGAGAGTTTCAGGCGTTGCCTTTAATCTTCTGAAAACTTGTGAAACATCGCAAGGCGGGGATAAGGCTCATCAGGCGTGATTTTAGCGCTGTATATAGATATTGGTAGGGGTGTGGCATAATAGTCCAGTTGCGGTATTGTTTACGCCTTTCGGCTTCAGTCATATACGTGGGTATGCTTCTATAGGCCGATGGCTTAACGACTTGTAGATGACCCGTTATAACAAATCCAAGAGAGGCTGTCTAACAACCAAAGTTAGACAGTCTCTATTTTATACATAAAATCGGGAGATTCAGGCTGCATTTGCCACTCCTGAGATATACTTTGGGGAAAAACTTAAATGAGGGTT
>JAAVFQ010000018.1 GCA_014800685.1 Bacteroidales bacterium | reverse complement strand
TTCGCGTTCCTTCTTGAAGAAAACGGCAAATGGCGACTGGCGCCGGCTTATGATATAACTTTCATTTTCAACACAAACGGAACCGGTCCTAATATCGAACGAAGATTGAGCATCGGAGGCAAAACAAGCGAGATTATAAAAGCTGACTTACTCGATTTTGCAAAACAAAACGATATTAAGAATGCCAACGCGATGATAAACCGAGTTGCAGATGCCATCAAGGATTTCAACCGATACGCGACCGAAAATGGTATTACCCAGCCGTGGCGCAGCATCATTCAGAAAACCTTAACCGAAAACCTCATCACATTCGATTATCAAGATAAAGAGGAGGATGCCAATTCATCGTTCTGTGATACGTTGGGAAGGAACATTGATAATCTCTCCCTCTCTGTTAATTCCAAGGGTCATATTGAAGTCTCAGCACTTATCAATGGAAAGCGTCAAAGAAAATTCATTCGACCGAATATGGAAATCGATTCCGACCTGATGAAGCAAGACATTTTCAACCTTCCCTTCCAAGATAAAATCCGATTAGTAGAAACTCTCTTCCCTTTGGAATAAATCTATACAAGTCCGGTAGTTTATTTTTGCCGATTGTGGGATTTTTACTAATTTTGTTATCGGAAACACGAACCTATTGGTACAAGTGTGATATACGAAGACCCTGATAGCGAGCGATTTGTATTTGATTTGCTCAAATTTCAGTAAATGCGTTGAAAATGAGCAATTTAAGGGCGCAACATTTGTACATTATAAGGCGTTAAAACGCTGTTTGTTAGCTTTTTATGTAGTCTGCATCGGCAAGTAACCTGCAGTTTGTTGGTGTTGGTGGGTCACAAGAAACCAATTACCATATTTTTGTAATTTTACAGAACAATCTACCCTTGAAATGTTACAGCAAAAAATTTTTGATACGATAAATAGGGATAGAAAAGGTATGTTATACAGTCGAATTTACGATTGGTATATGCTTGTTATGATTATTGCAAGCATCGTGCCACTTATGTTTATAGAAGACTATCCTATTTTTAAAGTCATTGAAATCATAACTGTCACAGCCTTTATCATTGATTATTTTCTTCGTTGGTACACCTCTAATATCCAATTAAGAAAAGGAATAGCATCTTATTTAATTTACCCTTTCACCCCAATGGCAATAATTGATCTCTTATCAATCTTGCCAGGCTTGAACTTAATAAGTCCCGAATTTAAGCTATTGCGTCTTACAAGGCTTCTTAAAATTGTGAGGCTACTCAAAATATTCAGATATTCAGATAAGATTACAATTTTTATAAATGTATTGAGAAAGGAAAAAGAGGTGCTTTTATCAGTGCTAATGTTAGCGGTTTTTTATATCTTCATTACAGCATTGATAATGTTTAATGCAGAGCCTCATGTTAATCCACAAACTGGAGAAATAACTTTCCATTCGTTTTTTGAGGCACTATACTGGGCTACTGTAACGCTAACCACTGTGGGGTATGGAGATTTATGCCCTGTAACCGATATTGGAAGAATAGTGTCCATGCTTTCTTCTCTTTTTGGAGTGGCAATCATAGCATTACCATCGGGTGTAATAACCGCCAGCTACTTAGAAGAACTAAGAGAATATCGTAAACATAGGCAAAGGGATTAACAAAATGATGTAAAAAGTTTACGATGAGAGCAGATTTTCACACCATAAATTTTTCTAAATTAGAAGAATTTGACTAATTTTGCACCAGTTAATAGTTTCCTCAAATCAGGGCGCTATTGCTAACATAAAAAGACGCTTCTACGCTTTGTCCTTGCCACATAGAAATCTGACAATTTCTTGTCCATAGTGATATAGACGAATCGAAGTAAAGCTCGAAGCAACAAAGGTCGCACATTGGCGTGTTTATAATTCCCAAGTTTCTTAACATTTAAGTGTGGCATTTTGGTACATACACGACGTGGGCATCCGGCGATGCTCGTTCACTTCGATTATCAATGTCAGAGCTTCTATGTGTGTGACGAGCAATGAAAGACGCACACTATTTGTTAAACCATCTATATTGCATAACCGATTGAATTAAGATAGTATCATGACCCCAGTCAGCGACAAAGCATTCGCAGTTATGGCAGTTTGCCCAGAAGCGAAGAAATATTATGGCATTACAGTAGACTATCTACAGAAGAATGCCTATAAATTCGTGTGGGCATTCAAGATAGAAAAAGATAAAGCCAAGCGCGAAGGGTATGCATCCCAGCGTGTGCATGGCAGTGTCGAACTTGATGCAGAGTATCCCGGTTGTCCCTATTGCAAAAGTAAGAAATTCATTTTTTGCTCTTGTGGGGCAGTAATATGTTGGCATGGGCAACGTGTTGTCACATGCCCTTCTTGTGGGCAGACAGGGGAGGTTTCATCAGTTTCATCAGTTGACCTTCATGGAGGAGGATTCTAACAATTATGGCAGAACTTAAAAAAGGAGATAAAGTAACCCTGACTTCCGGGGGGTATGTAACGATTGACAAAGAGCTTGGTCGTGGCGGACAGGGTATCGTATATCTTGTTGATTTGAACGGCGAAAAGAAGGCTCTGAAATGGTACTTAAATGCTCCGGATGACAAATTCTATAAGAATCTTGAGCATAACATAATGAGTGGCCCCCCGTCCGATGCTTTTCTTTGGCCTGAACACCTAACAAGAAAGGGAAAAGGAAGTTATGGCTATGTGATGCGACTTCGTCCTCAGAACTATTTTGAGTTTGGGAACTTTCTTCTTGCTAAGAAATCGTTTCGTTCGTATACTGCGATGCTTGCGGCAGCAATGAAAATTTGCAATGGTTTTATGATGCTCCATCGTTGCGGTTACAGCTATCAAGACCTCAACGATGGAAACTTCTTTATCGACCCAAATACCGGCGATGTCCTCATCTGCGATAACGATAACGTAATGCCACAAGGTGAGAAGTCCGGTATAATGGGTAAGGCACGCTATATGGCACCGGAAATTGTTGCAGGGGGAATTCCAGACAAGTACAGTGATCGATTTTCACTGTCAGTTATTCTGTTTATGCTTTTTTACGCTAACCACCCCTTTGAAGGCGCAAAGGTTGTAGCCTGTCCTTGCATGACTGAAACATTCGAGAAAAAGTTTTATGGAACAGAGGCAGTATTTATCTACGACCAGGCAGACAAGAGTAACCTCCCGGTACGTGGTATTCATCAAAACGTCATACGACGGTGGCCTGCCTTCCCAGCCAAACTGCGAGAAACTTTCATACAAGAGTTCTCTCATGAGAAACTAAAAAATCCCAATACCCGTATGATTGAATCTTTATGGGAGAAACTCATTGCAGGAATACGTGATACATTGGTACGTTGCCCCCACTGTGGAGAGGAAACCTTTATTGAAGATTCATCAAAATGCATGGATTGCGGCAAGGATATTGACACATCACGCAGACTCAAGATTGGCTCCCGCTCAGTGATTCTCACAAAGGGCACGAAGGCATATATTGACAATGACAATAAAGCCGATGCCGAAGTGGTGGCCCATCCAAATGATCCGACAAAGCTCCTTCTCAAAAATCTGTCCAACTCAAATTGGACAGCAGAGACCCCAAGTGGAAAAATCAAAGTGGTTGAGCCTCACAATATGATGCCGGTTAATCCAGGCATCAAAATAACCTTCTCCAATACTCATAAAGGTGAATTTATTTTAGAAACAAACAAGTAACAAAATAACAACACATGTCACTTTTAGATGAACAAGTAAGCGTACCTCGCCGAACAATGACACTCTTCTTTCTCATTGACACATCAGGCTCGATGGAAGGGAACAAGATTGGCGCTGTCAATGATGCTGTTGCCAACGTACTTCCCATGCTTGATGAAATATCAGCAGAAAATCCAGATGCCGAAATCAAAGTTGCTGCCCTTGAATTTTCAAGTGGCGTAAACTGGTTGTATTCTGAACCCAAACTTGCATCTGACTTTGTATGGCAGGATGTAAAGGCTGGAGGGCTGACATCACTTGGAGCCGCATGTGTCGAACTCTCTACCAAACTGTCGCGTAGCGGCTACATGCAATCTGCAAGCGGATCTTTTGCACCCGCAATCATTCTGCTTTCTGATGGCGGTCCTACTGATGATTACGAGAGTGGTCTCAGTAAACTTAAAAGCAACAACTGGTTTAAGGCAGCCATCAAGATTGCAATAGCTATCGGTGATGATGCAGACAAAGATGTGC
Organism: Bacteroidales bacterium; assembly: GCA_014800685.1. GTDB lineage: Bacteria > Bacteroidota > Bacteroidia > Bacteroidales > Muribaculaceae > Lepagella. Next base: position 26,395 of record JAAVFQ010000018.1, on the reverse strand, counting down.
TCAAGCAATTCTCCGGCAATAGCGAGGCAGTGTTTACTGTGCACAATATTGATGCCCTCAAGCAGATTATTCGTGTAGTTGCGGTAACTTCATCTCAAATAGGCAGTAAGAGTAGCACTGCAGGCGACACTACAAAGCAGGATCAGGTCATTGAGGAAGTCAGGGACGCCGTCGAAAACATACAGGGTGCGGAAGCAGCTACCGCTGTTGACAGCAGTTCCTATGATGACGATTGGGATTAAACAATAGTAAAATGGACTCACTAAACTTCAGCTGTCAAGGCGAAAGCCATATCGCAGCAGGCAAGGTGTGTCAGGACTATTCTTATAGCAAGGTATATAAGAATGGCAATGCTACAGCCATTGTTTGTGACGGCCATGGCGGTAAGCGTTATTTTCGCAGTGATATAGGTGCGAAAATTGCGGCCGAAGTGACAGAGCGTAAGGTCAAGACTTTTATTGATGAAGTTGGACTCTCATTGCTTAAGAATAAACCGTTCACCCAACATGGAACTATCTCTGAGCAGATTACCAATCAAGATTTCGATAAGACAAGTGATATAGAACGGGCATTCCGACAGCTTTTTGGCTCAATCATATATGAATGGAATGCAGAAGTGTTAGCTCATGCAACGCACAATCCGATCTCTGAATTGGAAAAAGAGGGTTTGGAGGAGAGATGGATAAAAGAGTTTGAAGCAAATATCAATCTGGAGAAAGTGTATGGCTGCACACTTATAGTTTATGCTTATACGCCTGAGTTCTGGCTTGCTTTCCAGATTGGAGACGGGAAGTGTTTTGCATGTGATTCATCAGGGAATTGGAGTGAACCGATTCCATGGGACGAACGCTGTTTCCTTAATAAGACAACCTCTATCTGTGATAGCGGTGCTATTGATGAATTTAGGTATTGTTATGAGGGGAACGGACAATCTCCTATTGCGGTAATCCTTGGGTCAGATGGAATTGATGACTCTTTTGGCTCAGAAGAGAATCAGGCCAACTTCTATGTTCAGATTTTGAAATCAATAGCAAAGTCAGGCTTGGATGCCACGTTATCTGAAGTTGAAACAACACTTCCACAACTTAGTAAAATTGGCAGTCAGGATGATATGTCTATTGCAATGATATACGATTCTGACAAGGTAAAATCAACGACATCTAAAATGATTAAATGGCAAATAGGTAATGTCAACAGGGCAATTACCGAGGAATCTATCAAAATCGAAAAAGCTAATAAGATTCAGCAATCTTTAGAGTCTGTTGAACATCCTACCCGTCAGAATATGATAGATTTGCAATATGCCAATGCTGATGAGAAGAGAGCCATCGAAGCACGGACAAAACTTCAGGGTCGACTGGATGCTCTTTTGATGGAGCTTGGTGATTATGGCTTTACTGAAGACAATAGTGACTTGGAGAATGATAAGGGTGCTAAAGTTGGGTAATCAATTGAGACATATCCTGACAATACAGTGTTAAACAATGGAACTGAGTAATGCAATAAAAAATATTATTAACCGATTTGGAACACAAGTTCTTCCAACTCGACAATTTGTTAATTTACTTGATGACATTGGTGGGTTTAAGGATGAACCTGCTGCATCCAAGAAAGTTATGAAGGGGCTGCTTGAAAGCGGTTTCGGAGAAATGCTATATCGACTTTCGGAGAAAAAGGATGGGAATTGGCAAAATCCTATAAGAAAAAGTGTCAGCGATTATGCTTCTAAATCAGGATATAAGGATGAACTTATAAATAGAATTGCGGCTCAGTTATTATATAGCGTAGGTCTAATAGATGAACTGCCAAAGATTGAAAATTCCTATAAGACTAAATCAACAACTCCTAAACGACGAATTAAAGACCCTAAAGAATTGCTCTATGCTCTGAAACAAGAGTATATAACGGCTCTCTCGGAACTGCTCACAATTACTACTGATGAATACGGGCATAAATATGGCTACTATTCCACTGAGGCAAATACTCGGCTATATGTAATTGAGGGTAAAATTCGCCTTATAGCGAGAGAAGTCGGAGCGCCTGACATAGATTCCTGGCTTATAACGGAAAGGAAGAAAATTGAGAATAATAGTAGACCATCTAAATCTGATATAAAACGTGCCCTTGATGATCAGATCACAGTGCTGGTGAGAGACTACCGAGCTCTAATGGAGAAAGGACATATTGTTGAGGATGACGAATTCGGACTTAAATCAGCAAAATTCGCTCCAAATGCAATTTCTGATTTACTGTCAATGGAAAAAAAGATAATTATCATTGGAAACAAACTGAAAGAAGACCGGCAATCTTGGATAGACAAAACCAAGAGAGACTTTTTAGCATCCAAAAGTTCACCTGCGTCTGCCCGCTATGGTGTCATTGACCAATTAAAAAATGATTATCTTTCAAGATTATCGGAACTTGATCGTTCAACAAAATCAGGTGAAATAGACTATTCTGATACAACTCTTAAAGACACTCGCCGTAAGCTCGTCAATCTTGGATCTTTGCTCGGGAAAAATATGGAGCAATGGTGTAATATAGAGAATGATAAATTATCAAAGGAGCGTGAAGCAAAAGCATCAAAACGCAAGAAACGAAATATAATTGCAAGTGCTGTCGCTGGAGCCGCATTATTGATTGGTGGATGGCAGGGTATTTCGTATACATCTTCCGCAGATGCAAGAAAGGCTTATGAAACGACTATGGCCACAGCTAATGCAGAGTATGCGCAAGGTAATTATATTGCAGCTTTAGATTTATTTCAAAAGGCCGAAAACGATTACGATGCTTCCTACTCATCATCAAGTTACAAGGGAGAGGCTCATGCAAAGGCCGTTGAGATATCTGACAAGATCATCGCTGACTGGGAGGAGAAAGTACGGCCTCTTTTAAAATCAAAAAAAGTTACTCAGGCTAAAGCATTGACACTTGCACTACCGGCGAATCTCGTTCTTGATGGAAATTCAGAGCAGGTGTTCAAATCAATCTCAGACCAAATTAATTCTGATCTGGCAACTCGTGTCACAGAAATGGTAGATGTGTTGTTAAATGACATTTATACCCATCAAGGGAAACTCTCTGAGGCTGGAAAAACAGAACTGAATGAGATGATTAAAATTGTACCAGATAATTATTGGTTGAACTTCATAAAGGAGAAAACGAAATGAAGAATAAGTCAAAGAAGATAATAAAGACATTATTGTTATCTGCTACCGTCGCACTCTTTCATGGGACGGCAAAAGCAGAAGCAAAGAAATCCTTATCTTTGGATTTAGATCTTGGACTTCCTAATGGAGGGGCAACTCCTGAGGTTTCAAAAGGGCAACAACCGATAGTCAAGAATGTATATAAGATTTTGAGAAACGGAGATGCAAAATTGATCGCTGGCCATCGCTCACATTCCTCCCATCGTTCATCACGCGGCGGGCACTATTCTCATTCAAGTTCGAGCAGTCATCGCAGTCACAATAGTCATCGCAGTTCAGGTGGTGGCTCACATTATAGCTCAAGTTCATACGGAGGTGGAAGTCGGTCATCCGTGTATTCTGCACCGACAAAAACCGCAGGAGATTATTCACTTGGAGACCGGACGCTTTCTACGGGTATTCATGGGTCTGATGTTGACCAATTAGTACCATACCTCGTGCGCTACTACTACCTAAAGGAGGGTGTAGTATCAAAGAAGAGCGGTCATTATGTATATGATAGCAATGTTGTCAATGCCGTCAAGCATTTCCAGAAAGATGCGGGCTTGGCCCAAGATGGGAAGCTGGATTCTAAGGTGTTGACAAAACTTAAGGCATGGAGCTCTTCTCAAACAACTATACCGTTAGGTTTCCGGGATTTGTCTGCAGCAGCCGAAACATCCGGATATGATGTAGACGAGCTAATACAGCTTCTTAAAAATGCCGGATTTCCGCCTAATCCTGCAAAATTAAAGAAGAGTGGTTCTCATTATGTTTTTACTGAGGATATTCTTACCGCCTTAAAGGCCTTTCAGGCATATCATGGCATACGGCCCAATGGTGAATTGAATGCTACTACATTGGCAAAACTTAAAAACTACAAGAAATGACCCTAACAATAGATAGAAGAATATATAATGATAGCATTATTTCCAAAGCTATCTATTGGTTAGCTGGCGATTATATAATCGTCCGTAGTCTTCTTGATGATAACACAGAATTGTTATCAGTCACAGCCAATAATGCAAATATAGCTGAAGAAACCGTAAAGACACAATTGATGCAGATTCTTAATGATTTCAAATTGCGTCAGATTGTAGCTGATGAAACACGAGATATAAAGACAATTCTCTACGCAAAGGCTTTTGCCGAGGATGAAGAGTTAAGTGAAGAGGATATAAATGACTGATAAGGAATATTATCTTTTGCCATTTGACTTTACTGAGATATCCGGGAAAGAAGTCTTGGTAAATGAATTAGGAGATATGATTATATCCCCGAAAGGTACTGTACAGAAGATTGTAGATAGATCTTTGCTTAAAGACGATTTGTATAAATCCCTTATCGCAAATTTCTTTATTTCTGAACAGATAATTCCACCATTGGCAGAGATATATGCTGAACGTCTGAGAGAGAAAAAACGGTTCTTGGAATCGTGGACGGGACTTCATATCTTTGTTTTGACACTTCGCTGCAATCAGAACTGCGTCTATTGTCAGGCTTCAAGTCAGAATGAAGAAAGTAATGGATGCACAATGAGTAAAGAGACTATGGCGAAGTCTGTCGAACTTATGTTCCGCTCGCCATCAGACTCTATAACAATGGAATTTCAAGGGGGTGAACCGTCTCTTGTTCCCGATTTGATCGAGTATGGTATTGAATTAGCAGAAGAAAAAAACAAAGAAGCTGGGAAAGAAATACATTATGTGCTATGTACGAATAGCATCCATCTAACCGATAGGATGTTGGGCATTTGTAAGAAATATGGTGTGGTTATTTCTACTTCATTAGATGGACCTGCCTTCTTACATAACTCTAACCGTGGCAAGAAAGACAGCTACGAAAAGGTTGTTGCAGGTATTGAGAAGGGACGTAAGGCGGTTGGCCATGAAAAAGTCTCAGCCTTGATGACAACTTCAGTGGATGGGCTCAACTATCCTATTGAAATTGTTGATGAATATGTAAAACTTGGATTTCATGCGATGTTTCTTCGTGCATTAAATCCGTACGGTCTCGCAACTCATAACGATAATTGGAGCGAGTACACAGATCGGTTCATCGACTTCTATAAAAAAGCATTTGAGCATATTCTGGAACTCAATAAGCAAGGAATATACTTCGTCGAAGAGTTTGCTGCTATTGTTTTGAGAAAGATGCTTACACCATATTGTACCGGATTTGTTGATCTTCAATCCCCTGCCGGAGTCATAAATTCCGTTCTGATCTATAACTATGATGGAGGCGTATATTGCTCGGATGAATCAAGAATGCTGGCAGAATTCAATGATTATACCTTCCGCCTTGGCAGCGTTGATGATAAATACGAAGACCTCGTATTTGGTAAGAAAGCCAAGGAGGTTGCAAACGTATGGGCGAATGAGGCTCTTGCCGGATGTTCGGATTGCGCTTTGAAACAGTATTGCGGAGCAGATCCGGTAAGAAACTATTCTACGCAAGGTGATATGTACGGTAATAGAGCGACTTCACTCTTATGCCGTAAAAATAAAGCGATTATAGAATATCTCATTTCATTAATCATCGAGCGTCACGATGAAGTGATGCCTATTTTCAGAAGTTGGGTATCATGAGAGGAGATTTTAGAATAGACAGTAATGATAATACGTTGTTCACCACTGCAAAGTGTAACAATAACTGCATTATGTGCTGTCAGCCGCCACTGGATAACGATGATATAGATGAACTGTTTGAACAAAATATTGCGATTGTCAATCGTGCTCCTAAAGATATTCCTGTTGTCGGTATATCCGGTGGCGAACCGACTCTACTTGGCGATAGGTTGATTGATTTGTTGAAACACATTCGTCATACATTGCCGGATTCTGACATTCATATCTTATCAAATGGAAGAAACTTCAAGGATATAGATTACACCCGAAGAATTGTAGAAGCCGCTGATGACAAACTTTTTGTCGGGATACCGCTGCACTCTGACTATTATAAAGACCATGACATAATAGCTGGCGCAAAAGAGGCGTATAATGAAACAATGGCAGGAATATTTAACCTTGCCGCATTTGGAGCTGCTATTGAGCTACGCATTGTTATCAATAAACTCAATTATATGCGATTGCCACAGATGGCAGATTTTATTCATAAAAATCTTCCGTTTGTAGCATGGACTGCATTCATGGCGATGGAGCATATAGGTCATGCTGTATCCAACGAGCGAAATATATGGATTGAGCCGATTGACTATGCTTATCAATTGGAAGAGGCGGTATTGACACTCGCCCAATGGCGTAAAGAGGTAGCAGTATATAACGTACCCCTTTGTCTCATACCAGAGTCAATACATCCCTACGCCCAAAAAAGTATCAGTGACTGGAAGAATAAATACCTTCCGGAATGTGACCGATGCTCTCTCAAATCAAAATGTTGCGGTCTCTTCGCAACAAGTCAGAAAACATTTAAAGGAATTTCAGTGCTATGAAATTAGAAGACGCTTGGCTTAAAATAATGGAAATGGAGAATAGTGAACGCTTGACTCCGAATCAAATACATTCCATTCTCTCAGATTTAGATGTCTTTAAGACCAATCCAAGAATAAGGTTGGTCTTAAAGGCTGCCTTGGGTCATAATGTTTGGGCGCTAATCAAAAAGCCAATAATTTCCAATTCAGAGATATTGTCCTTGAAATCAAAACTCGACTATGACGGGTTTTCTGACCATGCGATAAATACAATAATAGAGTCCTTTTGGCATTCTAATGATAGTGAGTCAAAATTACGTAATGAAAATGAGTTCCCACAACGAAGTAATGCTCCCACTACCAGAAATAATCGGATCTCAGCATCTTCTTCAGACCAAGAGATAAGTAACTATTTAAATTCAGTTTTTAATATAGATACTGAATCGTTCGTGAAACGAGGATTAACGCTTCAAAATATCAGCGATTTAGAGTATGGCTCGCAGAAAGGGTATTACGCTTCTTACAAAGGTGTATCTCTTTCATATGAAATTACAGGCTCTAAATCTTGTAATATTTCGCTTAATTTATATGTATATGACATAAGAGGCTATTTAAGAGATGTGGTGTGGATTGACTCTTCATTCATAAAGAATGAGTACTCGGTTATTAATAATAGTAAAGGGGCACCACTATCAATTCCTCCTCATAAGGTGTCAAAAGTAGTATTAAAGATTGATAGTAACTATTCCTTGTCTAATATATTTGATCATAATGTTGTCGATGTGCAACGATATGATGGGAATATTGAGTGTATGTTAACTGGAGCTGAAATTGTTGAATCCCAAATACTCCATGAACTTTCTCCTAACAAGGGACACCTTTCTTTTTATATTAGATTCAAAGTGACAAAACCTATCGATCCAAGAAGGAGATATCAATCTTATTATGCTTTAATTTATGATCTGAAAGGAATACTCAGGCAACGTTGTAATTTATTGTCGATGGGTTCAATGAACTTAATTGATCTTTTTAAAGTAGATATGAACTCTGAATTCTTCTTCATATCGGAAGAGAGTATCTTGGATCCTAATGTGTTAAAGATTCCATTTAATGAGATTGGGAAAATAACAATAATAGATGAGGTTTAGCTATATGGCAACGTGTAAGTATTGTGGACAATCGGCTGGATTCCTTTCTCGTGCTCATAAGGAGTGCGAGGAAAAGCATGATCGTGGTCTGACAGGTATGGGAGGCCTTATGCGTAGGTACTTCAGTGGAAGCGTATCAGCTGATGATCTGAGAGCAAAACTGGCAAAAAACAGACTGCCATATTTCTTATCTGATGATGATATTGCAACTGTGGCGATTACTGCAATTAAGTCGTATGGTGATTCTCTTAAACGTCCATATCCTTCTGATGCTCTTCCACGTATTAAAGCATTCCTCAATGCTATTGCAATCCCATACGCGAAATTAAATGAAAAAGGCGATATGGATGCTTTGGCATTGAAACTGTTTCAGGGTTATATCGTTGATTTCTTTGCTAAAGGTGTCCCTTTGAGTCAAATAAAAGTCAGCACAGACTCTGTGACATCCGTTCTTCCATTGAGCCAACAAAAGAAAGATGAAGCATACTATAATGTTTTGAATAAGGCTGCTGATAAGTTTATGGCTGATGGATGGTTGGCAGATAATGAGCAGAGACTAATAGAGTCATATACATCTTCTCTTGGTATTGCTCTTAATTGCCTGCCAATGCAATATCAAAGTGAAAGTCTTGCACGAATTGGTCAGGCTATCGTATTGAAGGATTTACAAAGAGGTGTCCTTCCTCAAAAACCACTCTCTGTCCCTGTGATGTTAGGACGAGGAGAGTATGCGCTATGGGTGTACGATAAGGTTACCATGTTTCAAGAGAAAATCACTCGCGAATATGTTGGCGGTAGTCGTGGCATGAGTTATCGAATCTGTAAGGGTGTGACTTATCGTACGGGCTCATTCAAAGGACGTCCGGTAGAAAGAAGCCACATGGATAAGGTTGGAGTTGGTTCACTTGTCGTCACCAACAAACATTTCTTCTTCCACTGCCCGACTGCAAGTATTAAGATTCCATATTCAAAACTCGTTGGAGTAACCCCTTATTCCGATGGCCTTGAAGTCCACAAGGAGGAGGCAAAGCCAAAGCGTACGGTCTTCCAAGGCTTTGACGCATGGTTTATCATGAACGTCCTGAACCAAGTAAATAATATCTAAATGATACAACAAACTATATTTCCTCGGGTAAACACCCATATAGCATCAATAAGCAAGAGCTATCGTTTTAACGGTGGGACGGCCACAGTGCAGGTTGACAGCCTCGGCAACTATGAGGTAATGGTGAATGGTTCTCGTTTCTCAACCCAAGAAAACAGTGCCAAACGCGCTGCTGACTATAAGCCGGCGGTAAGCGACATTTCCTTAAAAATGGTGGCTGCCTTTGAAAAGAGAGATGCTGAGTTCACAGCGATGCATAAAAAGGCTGCAAGAATGCAGAAACTTTCAGAGCATCAAAAAAAGATTGATGCTCTATTTCCTCAGCAGTACGAAAGGGAATCCTTTCCTTTATCTCGCCCAATGCGTGAAGACGTGCGTCGAGAACTTGAAGCTGAGGCTGAAATCCGCTTCTCTGACTTGTATGAAGATAAGCGCAAGGAGCGAATAACGTTCGTTAACGAACATGAGAAAGAGGCAATGGCTGCAAGACTCCGAGCCTACGAAGAAATTCAGTCTTTTTTCAGCGACCTACAAGATGACAAAGAGGCTCGTGCAAATGCCCTATTTCAGAAAGAGTACGACCGCCAAAAGAAAGAAATAGAGGCTTACATAAATGGTGAAAGAAGTGTAACCGAAAGAAACATAAGAATGATTCTTGGTGAGCTTTCTATGCCGTTTCGGGTCGAAATTTCCTGCGACTATGATGATAAATCCGGGTTACTCAACACTGATATTGAGTTTCATGGAGATATGAATCTCCCAGCCAACAAGACCAATACTCTTGCAACAGGCAAGATTTCTGTTAAGGATAAACTTGTGAAAGAGATGGAACAGTTTAAGACTGAGACCATAGTTAGCATGATTTATTATGTGGCGGCCTCTCTCTTCAATGCGGCTATAAATATCAGTACGCAGAGAGTGTCGGTGTGGCTTGAGGGAAAAAGAGAGGGTCTCGTCTGGATTCAGTTTGACCGCGCCAAGTTCTCAAAACTCAGTATGCGAACTGTCAATCCCATGCTTAACTATTATGATTGGCCACATGTCGATGCACTCAGAATGGTCAGGGGGGCGTCCAAGTTTGACACAATGGATGCCAGCAGTTTCAGAAAGGCAATCGCACACATGAAAGTTGAAAATGGGATTAGGGATGTAGAACCTGAAGTTTCTTCTGCTACATCAGATACTTCAATGATAACCGTTTCTGTTGGCGATGCTAAGACTGTCGCTGATGCGTTGCCAAATGATGTCATGCTTAAAGCATTAGTTGCAGAAGCCGTTCGATCCGGGGCAACCATAGTAACTTGGCCTACGAAATATAAAGGCATTCTTAAAGAGCTGGCAAGATAACATGTATTGGAGTCTGGTTGATGCAGTTTCAACAATAGTTAAAACTTATGGGATGGATATTTTATCAGACCCGAAGTTTTGGCATATATTATCAGATAGCTATTCATTTGGTCATGAGTATGCTCTTAAAGACACATTCAAAAGGTGTCTAAATCTTGGATACGTCTCAAAACTTGTAGCCATCAAGGGTAATATAAAGAGAACCAAAACAGAAATTGCTCACAGAGTTGACTCGGAAAGCAGTTTAAATCCCGGCAAGGAAAAAGAATACTCCGGTGTATTGTATAGCGTTGCTATTGCCATAGGAACTTGCACCAAAAAAGATTATTCTGATTTCATAAATCGCAATAATCCACAACCTCGTCCTACTCCGAATCAAAATCCCAATAGACCTTATAATTTTAGAAAAATTATATCCTTATTTAAAAGTGTTCTAAGCAGCTACATTCGAATAATAGTATCATGTCTGCTTTCAGTGGCTGTAAGTACATTATTATATGGTCTTTACATCTTTAGCGGATGGTGGATGTTGTTTGTTCTGCTAATTATTGGTCTTATACAAATGTCTTGTTGTGGACTTTTGTTGATCTCAATAGATAATGCAAAAAATCGAACTGCTAAAAGTGAAATAGCTTCTATTGGATTCCCGTTCATAGTCGCCTATTTTGTAAACGCTCTATTGTCATTCTTTTTTCAATGGGATGAATTCCGATGGAATGTCTTTAATTATTTTGGAGATTGGCAACCCAAAAGACTGGAAGAACAGCCAACTTTTGGCTGGGATCAAATGTATCATTTCTCTCATCACATCGTAAAAAGCCCCGGTTTCTTCAGCCTTTTACTGGGTTTCTTGCTTGTAGCGGTCTCTATTGGTTGTGGATATGGATTATTCAACAATTCAAATCCAAAACTAAAATTTAAAGCAAAATATAGTCTCCTCTCCCTATCCTTAATCCTGATAATCGAGACATGCATTTTCGTTTATCCAGCACTCAAGCATAAAATACAAGAAGCAAATTTCATACGTAAAGAATCAAGCATAAATGAACAAATAGCATCCCAGCAGAAGCATAATAGTGTTCTAATTTCATCTCGGGCGTCTGAGACAAAGGATTTGTCGTTTAAAGGTATCAAATTAGGTATTGATTGGGATACGGCCATTGGATATGCTCAGTCTATTGTAGAATCAGATTCATCATCTAATCGCAATCTGAATAGGGTTGAAGATGAATATTTTTATACCTATTTCCGAGACAATAACGATATTATGGAGGCTTTGACCAACGCCTATGAGAGCTCTACTCTCAAAGATACTGGTGAAAATGATTATTTTACTGGTAACCTTCTTAAATTTAATACAACATTAGACAATCAGGGTGTAAGTGTTAAGGTGTTTGGATTAGATAACAAAGTCTATGCAATAGCAATTACTCCATCCGGCACTTCTTCATCTAAGATATTTGAAAAATTCGAAGATCTTGTTGAGTTATATACAAAAAAATATGGAGAACCGGAACTCATAAGAGATAGATCATATTATGAGGATAGCTATTATTCGGATAAAACTATATATGGGTGGACTTTCAAAAATGGTATAATCAGACTGACAAAAGAATATGCAGTATATGTGCCAGCATCTTTTTTTAAGTTAGCTAATGATATTGCCACCAAGAAAAGATTGGAACAAGAAGCGGAAGAACGCCGGCTGAGGTATCTACAATTCCGAAAAGACTCTATTAAGAAAGCGAAACAATTATCCGATAGTCTTCGCAAAATTCGTAACCATAATAACGCCATAAACGAAATATAGCGTATGAAGTGGCTGAAACCATTACTTTTCGCATTCATATTCTTCAATCCGGTAGCCCTACTCATTCTATTCAAGAGCTATTGGGTTTCGTTGTTTGTAATATTCTTAATAGCTATTGGGGGGTATTATGTTTGTAAGATAAAGAATCTGCGTTTGGTGGTATGGTTATTTAATATTTTCGCTATAATCGGAATTTCTATCAATGCGGAATTGATTTTCAGAAGCTTATATGCAGATAAGAGCGTCCCTAATATCTATGAGATAAGAGGTAAATACTATTTCAACAAGCCCTATCTGCGTCAAAAGTTTGATGATGAAGAATTTAATAGTCACTATCTGACAAATTGCCAAGGCTACCGAATTGATTTATTATCTAATGCGGATGATTCGATAACGCATTGTGACTGGTTATTTTTAGGAGATTCATTTACGCAAGGCGCCCAAGTCAACTATGAAGAAATGTTCTCGTCATTATTATATAATGATTTCCCGGACAAAATTATTGTCAATGCCGGCATGAGCGGAGCAGGACTGTATGAGAGCCTAAACTATTTAAAAGATGAGGGTGTTAATCTTCATCCGAAGCGAATAATTCTCCAGATTGGAGCATTCAACGATTTTTATAATATCCAGGAACGAGAGGCTGGATGGAGTGAATATCTGATGGAACATTCAGAGTTGTATCGCTATATCCAATATAATTTGATAGATAATCCAATTCTTCCACTCGGAAGATGGACAGAACCATTCTTCGATAACAAAGAAGAAAACTCAAAATATAATATTTTCTTCAAAGAATCCTCTCCTGAAAAAGAAGCAGATAAGGTGGCATTCGCGGAAGTCTTATCACAGTTTAAGCAGGAAGCAGATAAAATCAGTGCAGAATTGGTAGTGATGCTTATTCCCTCCAAGGAGCAGACTTCCGATGAAATGCTTACTGAGGTTTGTAATCAATTTGATATTACAAAGGTAGAATTGGACATGACCATGACCAATAGGCTGGCAAGTGAAACCTGTAATAATTTAGGTGTTAGATTTCTTGATTTGTATGACAGTTTCAGACATAGTGAAAAGTTTCCATTTTTTATGCGGGACGAACATCTTAATTCTGACGGTCATAAATTAATAACTGATGAGCTGAAATCGGCATTTGATAGCGAGAAGAGAAAGTATGAAATATTCAGTCTGGGAAATAAGAATGAAAGATACCCGACTTTCTTCGATGACGGTATGTCAGTACTATTTCAATCTCAAGAAGAGGAAACATACCTTATCAAATCGTCAAATCTTATTCATTCTACGGAGGATATTGTTTGGACAAGTCCTAAGGAACTCATTCATCCAGCTATTTCTAAAGACGGTAAACTGCTTGCCTTTACTCAGGGTGATCAGGATAGAGGTGAGACAGATGTTATAATATATAATCGTGCTACAGGTGCTGATCTAAGAGTAAACCCGGTGGGATATAGAGGGGCCATACCAACGTTTAGCAATGATTCTCGCTTCATCGTCTATCCTAAGTGGAAGGATAATGAGAACCCTATTGTATGTGTCTATGACATAGAGAGGAAGAAGGAAATCCTTTCAATCGGTGATAAAAAGACTGAATGTTGGCGACCAATTTTTTCTCCGGATGATTCCGTGATTTACTACATAAGAATGGAATCTGATGGCTTATTCGGGATTAGAAGATTTGACATTGCTTCAAAGGAGGATAAGCAGGTCTTGAAAACAAGCTACAATATCTGGGATATTGCCATCTCTCCCAATGGAGAGAAGATTGTTTTTGCAGGTAATAAAGATGGCAACTGGGACTTATTTATATTTGATATGGGTTCAAATAAGGTTTCCCAAATTACTAAGACATTAGGCAATGAATGGGATCCTGTTTTTTACAGCGATGATGAAATATGGTTCGCCGGCGAGTTTGGTATAAATAACGGAATATACTATCTTCGATTGAAATGATTACAGTATTGATATTTCTTATTGCGCTGATTGCATACTATACTTTTGGGATTCGCTATCAGAGTGTTATTCTGACAATGCTGAGCCTCTATGTATATTGGCAGGTAGCTGAATGGAATATCATTGTAATCGGAATCATTGCTTTGTTTAGCCTTGCGTTTTGCAAGCTTCTTTCGAAGCAGAAAAAGAAGTTATATGTGATACTTCCTATAGTTTGCATAGCAACATCATTTTTGCTTCTACGTGACCGAATTATAGGATGGGGATTACCATTAGGTTTTTCCGTCCTATCTTTCACGGCACTAAGTTTATTGATAGACCAATATCATTCTAATCAAAAATATAGAAACTTTGAGGTCTTGAGTTATCTTTTATTTTTCCCGAAAATATTTGCAGGCCCTATAGAGCGGGCTTCGCGCTTTATTATAGATAAGCCGACAAGGTTTAATGGAATGGAATTTTATAAGGGTATTAAATACCTTATCTTCGCAGTTTTTGTAAAATTCGTTATGGGAGATCAGTGCGGCAAAACAGAGATGTCGGCATTCGGCCTCAACCAGTTGGCCAATGTCTTTGTGTTTGCTTTCGGTTTTTTTTTCGATTTCTGGAGTTATACCCTTATGGCTATTGGCGTTGGTAAACTTTTCGGATATACTTTATCCATAAGTTTCAATCGGCCTTATGAGTCTCGCACATTTCAAGAGTTTTGGCACAGATGGAACATAACGCTTGGAACGTGGCTTCGGGACTATGTCTATATACCATTGGGGGGTAATCGGAATAGTACATTCAAATGGATTGCTATCGTGATGGTGGTATTTCTATTGAGTGGTTTGTGGCATGGTTCAACACTCCCATTTATCTTATGGGGGTTATGTCACGGAGTATTACTATGTGTCGAAAGAAAGATTATAAAACCTGAAAGATTCAATTGCTTTGGAGTGCTCATCTACCGCCTTGTGGTCATAACGCTGGTAGCCTTTTTATGGCAGCTATTCCTTATCGATTCAGTTAAAGATATTGTACCACTGATTCATTCATTGCTCATCTACGAACAATTAACCTCTCAAATTCTATATCAATTTTGTGCATGTTTAATAGGCATGTTTCTTTTAACATCGAAGAAGGCTGTTATGATTTTAAACGGTCAACAATCAGAGGCACGCTCTATTATAACTGAAGTTTCCGTTCTATCACTGATGTTAGTCTCTCTCTTGCTACTCAACTGTCAGATGTCCTTTAACTTCTTTTATTTCAGATTTTAGCTATGAAAATACTTGGTATATCGGCGTATTATCATGATTCCTCTGCAGCGCTAATCGTAGATGATACTGTTGTCGCTGCGGCTCAGGAGGAAAGATTTTCGAGAGTTAAACACGACAATTCGTTTCCTGTAAAGGCATGTCGTTTTTGTCTTGAAGAAGCACATATCAATTTATCCGAAATTGACGCAATCGTATTCTACGAGAAGCCATTTATTAAATTTGAGAGATTGCTTGTTTCCTATATAACTACGTTCCCTAAAAGTTACAGAATGTTTATCCGGACGATGCCAATATGGTTGAAGTATAAACTTAACATGCGTCGAAACATTCGCAAAGTATTGAAAGCCGAGTTTGGATATGCTCCGAGTAATATTAAGTTTGTTGAACATCATCTTGCGCACGCAGCCTTTGCCTACTGTACATCTGGATTTGATTCAGCAGATATTATTGTAATTGATGCCGTTGGAGAATGGGCAACAACGTCCCTATTCAGGGCATATAACAATAAGATTGAAGTGGTTTCAGAAGAACGATTCCCGGATTCTATCGGACTACTGTATTCATCGTTCACACAGTTCCTTGGTTTTAAGGTAAATTCAGACGAATATAAAGTTATGGGCTTAGCCCCATACGGGGAGTGGAATGTTGATGAGACCAATAAATTTATTGAATTGATTACATCCAGAATAGTTGAAATCAAGGATGATGGAAGCATAAACCTTAATCTTAAATATTTCAAATTCCATTATTCAGACAGGATGATACCTGTCAATAAATGGGAAAAACTATTGGGGATAAAATCAAGAATCAATGGAGGCGAGCTTACCCAATCACATAAGAACCTTGCGTTAGCTATACAGGCAGTGACAGAGGATATTTTATACCGGTTAGTAACTGCATATAGAAAGACCAGTACGGTCGAAAATCTATGTTTATCTGGAGGTGTTGCGCTTAATTGTGCCTCTAATGGATTTTTGCTCAAAAATAGTATTTATCAGAATCTTTATATTCCGTTTGCTCCAGGAGACTGTGGCTGTTCTATAGGAGCTGCTATGGCTTACTCAATGTTAACTGCCGGCAAAAGAGATTTTTCCTTATCTCCTTATCTTGGGCCGGAATACTCTGACTCTGAAATTAAGAACTCTTTGCATAGCTCTGAGTTCCAATATGAAAAGTTAAATTCAGATGAAATATGTTCCGAGGCCGCAAGACTTATCGATGAAGGCTATATAGTTGGATGGTTTCAAGGAAGAATGGAGGTTGGCCCACGAGCTTTAGGCAATCGTAGTATTCTTGCAGATGCACGAAAAGCGTACATGAAAGATGAAGTTAATTCTCGAATTAAATTTCGAGAGGCATTCAGACCATTTGCACCATCGGTCTTGGCAGAATATTCAAATACTCTATTTAAGACAAAAGTTGAGTCACCATATATGATGTTTACTATTCATGTGAAAACAGAAGAATTGCCCGCTATAACACATGTGGACGGTACTGCGAGGATTCAGACAGTGGCAAAGTCAAATAATCCTCTTTATCATAATCTTTTATCGGAGTTTTATAAGCGCACGGGTTGCCCTGCTATTCTAAACACAAGCTTTAATATAATGGGAGAACCAATAGTTTGCTCTCCGACTGACGCCATAATCACTTTCAAAAAAAGTGGACTCGACTATCTGATAATTGGTAATTATATCGTTAAAAAGTAGTATGCAATTCATTAAAGAAATAATCGCATTTATCAATGAAACAAAAAAGTGGTGGCTAGTGCCTCTGATTTTTGTTCTGTTAATTGTAAGTTTGTTAATAATATTTGCTGACAGCGCAGTAGCTCCGTTCATATACTCTCTGTTCTGAAATGAAGAAGATATTAAATATATTCAAAGTAACGGGAAAAAAGATAAGTAATATTATCGTCTTTATTGCTTTGACTCTGGTATACATCATCGTGATCTGTCCATATTATATATTTATAAAGTTCATTCGTCAAAAACATTTACGGAAATATTCATTTAGTGAGTATGATACTGAGAAGATGTTTTAGAGACGTTAAAGTTCCAACGGGGATCACCATGCTATCGAAGATGGATTAACTTGGACAAGGCCGCTTTACATTTTATTAACTAATTTTGTTACATAAATCCATAAGAATAAAAATGTCACCTTTAATCGCACCTGAAATAAGACTTAACCAAATTATTGACTATGCATATACCCTCTTCTGCAACCGTGTTGCCGGAGAAGCTGTGCATATAGATAATGAAGCATCCATGCAACTGCATTTGAGCAATATACTCCTGCAAATTGGTTTGCTGAATCAATTCTCGGCTGATGAGCAGTTTTATATTGAATTGGAAAAGCATATTGAGCTGGTCAATCCAACAAGTAAAACTCGCAGAAAGGCACGCGTAGACATCTGGATTGAGCTGAAAAAAGGGGGGAAAACATACTGTGCCGCAGCTTTAGAACTGAAATTCCTTAAGAAATCAGACACTCCTGCTGTTACTGATGCTCGCCATTCAGTATATCAAGACCTTGAAAATCTGGAACACTATGCCTCTCAATTAGACAATCTCCCCATTTGTGAGATCGTTTGTAGTGATAATCTAAACTTCTTGGAGAACAAAGGGATAAAATTTAGTATCGCACAGTCTACTGACATTCAATCATATCCAGGCGACACCACATATAGTCGCATTGAGCTGTCACAACAGTATCCTCCGATTCACTGGGATCAATACGGAAAATACAACTTCCTAAAAATATCACCAATAATTCGATAATACTATTATTGCTGTCAGATAATAATTTTTAGAATGCTATAAAATTAGGGTCAATTCCAGTTGTAGGATTCGACCCTTTTTCGGTTATTTTGCTGTCGCCAAACAAAACCTAATAACCGATGCACTAAAATAGTCCATTTAGCGGACAGCAATACAAAAATATAGTCAAAGACGCTTGCCATGACGTAGTTTTTTTTGTGCAACCGTTACAAGTTAAACGGTGTTACCACTATGGATTTTATTATCGGTATACTCGGAAAATTATTTGGTGCTTTCCTCCTGCTTGGTCTTATAGGTTGGGTGGTTAGTTTTTTTTGCGCTGTTGTCGGCATAGCTAAGGGGGAGAGCTTCTCTTTCTTTCTCCCTTTCGGGTTTCTGTCATTAAAGCGCAATAAACGCCGTTAACTCTTACCCTCGCCGAACAGGGAGGCGATAAGCTCCGCCCGGTTTCGGTTTCTCCACGGCTCAAGCCAGATAGCCTCGCAATAGTTGTACTCACTGCTCCGTTGATAAGGAAGTCGGATCCGGTGATGAAGGCTCTCTGCGGTCGCATTAACAATTCTACTACATTCGCAACTTAATCGGCCGTGCCTGGACGGCCGGCAGTACATTTGGCAAACATGTTCTTATAAAAATCACCTCGTGGACCGTTGAATTCAGATACCAACATCCGGGTTCGTTTCTACGTTTATTGGCACGATTTCAGACAAATTCTTTGCAGATGCCGAAATTTTTTTCTAAATTTGCTACGACGTTGTGCACATACAGTGCGATAGTACTTAGTCGATTAATCATCACTAATTTGCTAATAATATGAGATTTGTGCAGCTTTTACATTTATAAATATTTAGAATTATCATTCCACTTATATCGTTTAATTTTTAGAACTTACTTATGAAGAAAATGTTAATGATGGCCGCTGTGTCGGCCGGATTGGTACTCTCCGCATGCTCAGGCAACAAGGAGAGCGAGAAGACTGCCGCAGACTCTGTGGCTCCTACCTCAACAGAAGCTGATGGAACGAAAGTTCTGGTGGCTTATTATTCCGCTACGGGCACCACGGCAAAAGCTGCCGAGGAGATTGCCAAGGCTACCGGCGGCACGCTCTATGAGATCGAACCGGAACAGAAGTATTCTGATGAGGATCTCGACTATGAGAACGACAACTCAAGAAGCTCCGTGGAAAACAAGAATCCCGATATGCGCCCCGCTATCAAGAAAGGTCTCGATGTGGCTCCCTATCAGACTATTTATCTCGGCTTCCCGGTTTGGTGGGATAAGGCTCCTCTGGTGGTAAATACGTTCCTCGATTCATACGATTTCACGGGGAAGAATATCGTGGTGTTTGCCACGGCACATTCAAGCGGTCTCACCCCAAGCTTTGAGGCGCTGAAGGCCACGTATCCCTCTCTTGACCTCACCGAAGGGAAGATTCTTAACAATACTTCTGAAGAGAGTTTCCACGAATGGGTAAAGGGGCTTTGAAAGTATCAATGCTCCTAATGGCTTGAGGCATGAATAAGGCTATTCATTTGATCCACAGATGGACAGGTCTTCTTATAGGCCTGTTCTTTCTTATCTCCTGTCTGTCAGGGCTGCTGATAGTCTTCGGCAAGCTTATCGGCTCTTACGCCCCTATATTCAAACTGGCCACCAAACTGCACACCCACCTTTTCGCAGGCTCTTTCGGCCGGGAGATAATCGGAGTAGCCACTCTTTTGGCTATTCCGGAAATCCTCACCGGCTACTGGCTATGGGGCAAACAGACACTCGCCCTGACGCGCTCTTCGCGCAAGAGAGGGGAAAGAGGCTACAGTGCTCTGGCCAAGATGGCAGGTTTTAAATTCCCGAATTGGTGTATGGGAGTGCATAACGGAGCAGGCTTCTGGAGCGGGCTGCCTCTGCTTATCATGATTCTTACCGGACTGACATGGAGTTTCGGCTGGTATAGCGAGATAGTATATGCTCTTTTCGATTCAGCCGACTCGGGAGGATGGGAAAGCAATCTATTCCATACGCTTCATGCGCTCCACGTAGGCAGTTGGGAGGGTATGCTCTCCAGACTTCTATGGCTTGTGGCTGTGGCGCTGGGGGCTTCCCTTCCGGTCAGCGGTCTGCTGATTTATCTAAAGAAAAGCAGAAAGAGGATGCCTTCCAATCATAAGTAATCCTGAAGAGTAATAACACCTTAATATCACTATGAACCGATTAATAATATTTTTAATGGGCATAGCCTGTATTTTCAACGTTATGGCACAAACAAAAATAGTTCAAACCGCAGGCAGGCAGCAGCTTGGCGATTTTGCACCCGAGTTTGCACGTCTCAACGATGACATACTTTTCGGAGAAGTATGGAGCAGAAACGACCTGCTTTCGCTGCGCGACCGCAGCCTCGTCACAATTACAAGTCTCATCTCACAAGGCATTACCGACTCCTCGCTCACTTTCCACCTTCAGGAGGCGAAGAAAAACGGTATCACTCGCACAGAAGCCGCTGAAATTATCACGCACATAGCCTTTTATGCCGGATGGCCCAAAGCTTGGGCAGCCTTCCGTCTTGCCAAGGATGTGTGGAGCGATGACATTAAGGGTGAAGATGCGAAAGCGGAATTTCAGCGTCAGATGATATTCCCTATCGGGGAGCCAAACACCGCCTACGCCAAATACTTTATCGGCAACAGCTATCTCGCTCAGGTTTCCGACTCTCAGATACCATTCGCCAATGTCACTTTTGAGCCGGGATGCCGCAATAACTGGCACATACACAAAGCTGACAAAGGGGGCGGCCAGATGCTTGTCGGCGTGGCCGGACGTGGCTGGTATCAGGAAGAAGGGAAATCGGCTGTAGAGATACTTCCCGGAACGGTAATTCATATTCCGGCCAACGTAAAACACTGGCATGGGGCTGCCAAAGACTCATGGTTCGCTCACTTGGCCTTCTCAGTGCCCGGAGAAAAATCCGAAAACGTTTGGCTCGAACCTGTCTCTGACGAGCATTATCTTTCATTAGAATAACAGACGCAGGGTCGGCGTGACCTATTCTTACAAACCTAAGAGGGGTGTCTCAAGATTTTTCATTTTGAAACACCCCCCTGTCTTTTCCTGTTTATCAGAGTCTGCGAGTGAGATAGCGGGTGATGAGAAGAGCGAAACTTGCCACGGCCGCGATGAGCAGCCATCCGTATATCTCCTTCATGCTGACTACAAGAGCCTGCCTCTGCAAAGGCATGAAACTCTCCATGACGTCCGCACCCTTCGCATCGGTGAGGACGCTGCTCATCAGCATGAAGTTTTTCGCCATGACGCGACGCAGCCATTCTCCAATGAGAGCGGGACCGAAGCAAGCACCCATGACCGCTCCCGTGAAGCCATTAAGGGTAAGAGCCTGAGGAAAGACTTGAAAAGGAAGCCCCCCTTGCACCAATGTCAGAAAGATAATGGAGATGATGACCGAGGCGGCTCCGCGTGCAAAGAGAGGGATGAAGAGCATCTCCTTCTCCACCCCATAGTCTATGGTGAAATAGAAGTAGCCGAGATAGAGAATGACCAGGGCAAAGGCTATGCAAGTCATGGCCGTATACGTCCATTTCTTCAGAGCAAACGTGAAGTATGTGAATCCACAGCCCGCAAGGATGCCTGCAAACACATACCAGTTGAGGTCTATGAGATTAGTCTCGTCAAATCCGAGAATGACCTCGGCGTAGGAATGTTCGAAAACGTGCTCCGTGGCCAGAAGAGTGAAAAAGACCAGATATACGGCTGTAGCTATCCAGACATTTCTATATTTCAGCGCCTGAACAGAAATGTAAGGCTCTCGAAGGAAGGTGAGCCGCCACAGGTTGATGGCGAGACAAGCAAGTCCCAAAATGGCAGCCATGCGAATCTCTTCCGCATCCCACCAGTCGAAATAGTTACCGTAGACGCAGATGAAAGTAAAGCAAAGCATGAATCCGGCCCAGAGGATTGAGCCTATCCAGTCTATCCCCTTCAACGGGATAAACATAGGGGGGCTCAGGGGCTTCACCAAACATAGCACCATCAGCATCATAATGGCGAGCAGGGCAGACATTATCCAGTGGAATCCCTCCCAATGAAGGAAAAATGAGGTATAGATGGCCGCAATGCCGGAAAGCTGAATCGCACTGTCGACCACGAGATACACATAGCTGAAGAAGACCGGCATCTCCCGTGTGGGTGTCAGCCAGAGCTGTATGGTAGAATTGCAGGCTAAGGTGGCCTGCATCCTGAACCATCCGGCCACGAAGCAGACAGCCACCAGAAGAGGAACCGACGTGGTATGGGCGCAGATAAAGTTGGCGGCTATGAGTATTCCTCCGGCTGAAAGAAGCTGAGTGCGCGTGCTGAAACGGAATTTGATGCGAAACATCACAGCGAAGTTAATAGCCAGCCCTATCAGCGATGCATATCCGGCCATGAGTATGTCTTCCTGCATTAGGGCAGTCGTGCCGGCCATATCGGTGACAGAGGCGAGGTAGAGTCCGCCTGAAAACTGTATTATCAGCACCCACAGGATGAAAAGCCAGGGCTTGAGCCTGCGGGGGATGAAGTCAGGCACCTCCGGGATGTCGAAAGGGCCTTGCGGTGCGTGCCAATCAGCCATAATCAGTATCTGATTTTGCACTCTACGTTCATACCGGCGCGAAGTCGGCTCAGGTCAGCCGGATTGCAGTCGGGAGAGAACGTGATTCTTACGGGAATGCGCTGGCGCACTTTGACAAAGTTGCCGGCAGAATTGTCCTGAGGGATTACCGAGAGAGCAGCCCCCGTGGCCTTCGAGATAGCAGCCACCCTTCCCCGGAAGGTAACTCCCGGAATGGCATCCACTTCAATCTCCACCTCGCTCCCCACAGCTATGTGCTTTAGTTGAGTCTCCTTAAAATTGGCCGATACCCATACGCTTCCGGAGTCAACGATGTCGAGCATGGTCTGTCCGGGCTGCACGAGCTGCCCCGGTTGAATCTCCTTGCGCGAAGCGTAGCCATCGCAAGGGGCGGTAATTACGCAATAGGATAGATTGAGTTCGGCGGTGCGGAGCATAGCCTCGGCGAGCTGTATTCCGGCATCGTTTTGCGAGATACGCTCTTTTGTCTCCTCCACAAGCGACGAAGTGGCAGCCCTCTGTCGGGCGAGCATTTCGTAGCGTGCTTTTTTGGCCTCATAGTCAGTCTTGACGCCATCATATTGCTGGCGGGTGACGGCATCCTTCTCAAGGAGTTTGCCGTAGCGTTCCAGCTCGGTGGCGGCGAGTCTCATGACTACTTCAGCCTCAGCTAAGGAGGCCTCATTGACGGCAACGTTGGCCGAAGCCACGTTGACGCTTCTGGAGGCCACACCGCGTCCGGCAAGGGCATTCTGATAGTCGGCACGCGCCTGCGCCACTCTCAGAACCATGTCGGCATCATCGATAATGACCAGGGTGTCCCCCTTCTTCACAGGTTCGTATTCGTTAAATCTAATCTCCTTTATGTAGCCCTGCACGCGGCTGTTGATCGGGACGATATGCTGATTTATCGTGGCATTATCCGTATACTCCACATTGCCGAGATGAAGGAACTTTCCTCCAATCCAGAAGGCGGCTGCGACTACTACGATTAGCGTAAGAATATATGAGATGATTTTTTTGCTTCGAGGGTTCATATTTGTCCGGAGGTGAATAAGAGTTTATAGTAGTAATAGATAATATTAATTCGGGCGTTGACCAAGCGTTGCTCAGCATCGAGGCGAGAATCTGCGGCGTCGAGCATGTCAGTAATCAAAGCCATATCCGCCGCATAGCGAGTGGCGGTGGTGTTATAATTTCGTAGTGCGAGCTCAACGCTTTTCTGCTGAGTTTTCAGCTCTTCGTAGGCTTCGAGATACCTTATGTAGTCAGCACGAATGGCGAGGCGTACATTTTCGGCGGCAGCCTCATATTCCTGCTGAGCGAGAATAGTGGCAGCGCGCCTTTTGGCCACCGACTTGTCGGTCTTGAAGAGAGAAGAGAGATTATACGAGACCCCGACCCCTACATACCAGTAGCTGAGATTTTTATTGATGGGAGGCACCTCTACGAGAATCGGGCCGTCCATGGTCCAGGCGGCTTGCAAAGCCACTTTCGGCTTATAGTCGCTGCGGGCGAGGTCTTCGGCTTTGCGTGAAATGTCGATGCCGCTACGCGCCAGAGAAAGCGAGGGGGAATTAGTGAGGGCGCGTTCTTGCCACACAGACTCTGACGACTCCGGCAGGGCGCGTGAGAGCAGAGTGCTGTCAGGGATAACTACGGAGCCCTCCGGGAGTCCGGAGATTGTCACGATATTGTCATTGAGAATCGTGATAGTGTTTTCAAGCTTAACGAGCCGGAGTTCAAGTTCGGAGAGTAGCAATTCGTAGCGCGTGATGTCATTATGGAGGGCAGTCCCCTGCTCGAAGCGCGCATTCATCTCCGAGAGCACCTTACGGGCGCTTGCCACGTTGCTTTCCACCACTCTTTTGAGGTTATGATATTTATAGAGGTCGAGGTAGAAGCCTGCGATACTGAATCGGATATTGTCGCGCCGAAGTTCGGTAGCGAAGCGGGAGGAGGAGGATTTGAGTTGCGCGAGGTCTATAGCAGCGGAGAGGGCACCGCCGGTGTAGACAGGTTGTGAGACGTTGATGCCCAGCCCGGTGCCGAGATGAGGGATTTCAGCTCGGGAAAAGCCTGAATAATTGCGATTAGTGATGAAGCCATCGCCAATATAGCTTAAAGAGAGGGAGGCGTTAATGTCAGGAAGCAGATCAGCGCGGGCCACGGCGATTTCGCGCTCCGCTTCCAGCTCGGCGGCAAAAGAGGGCCTGAGCTGCAGGCTGTTTGCTTCCGCTGAGACAAAGAGGTCTTCCAGCGAAACCATACGGCTACTCTGCGCATCGGCACACACTCCGCCGCTCAGCGTGGCCGCGATGAGCAGCCCCGCGAGCAATCGAAGATTGTTCATAAGGGTAAAATAAAGATTATAGAAAAGAGATTATTCCGGCCGTTAACATTTCTTGTGGGACACGGTCTTAAACTCTATTAAGACAATACGGCACTTAAAAGACCGGAAATGTGGGGGAATATCAGTGCCTGATAATACAGCTTAGCGAAGCGGTGCTCTTCCAGTTTTCAAGGAAACCCCAGTTGGCTACAACCGGATGGGAGGATTTTTCTTTTAAGGATATGAGATTCATCATCTATGCACTTCTTTGTGAAATGCGACTGCAAAATTAGCGAATAATTCTGATTTGGACAACACGCGAGCAGATAAGTATGAGGAAAAAGCAGACAGCCTCCCCCTCTTTTTTTAATATGATTCTAAAACAAATAAATTTTTAAAAGGTCAAGACAACTTCCCATCCTCCTGACTATTCATATATAAATGGCGTTATCTTTTCTGCCCATTTATCATAGTGTTCGGGGTAAAGATGTACTCCATCTATTGTCCATTCAACGGGTAGTTCATTATTATCGTTTGCATATAAGTCATATAGATTTATGAATTGACCATTGAATGAACGTGCCAACTCTTCAGCTATTTTATTTGCTTGCTGCACCTTTTTATTTGGAGCATATCTACCCATAGCATTATTACTTGGAAGAACGCTCTCAATATAAATCTTTGTGTCAGGCAATGAGTCTTTTATTGTTTGCAATAATTTAGAGTATCTGACCTTATATTCGTCAAGATTGATGTGAATAAGGTCATTAGTACCTGCCATAATGAAAACCTTAGAGGGATTCGCGGCTTTAAGCATAGGAACTCTTCTTAACATTCCTGTCATATTATCACCGGAATATCCAATATTGATGATTTTTTTGTCGGGAAAGTATTGTTGAAAGTCGCTACCACGAGTAATTGAATTGCCAAAGAAAGCAACATCGAAATCTATGTGTAGTTTCTCAATTGTGTTGGTCCATCCCATTCTTGCCCAATAGTCCGGATGGGACTTATCATCTAAGTGCATTATGTCACGTCTTTCCAAAGCCATAGTAAATACATGGCCCTGCCGTTCTGAAACTACAACTGCTCCCATGAGCAATAAGTTGAATAACACGGATACGCATAGCAATATCTTGCGTGCGCTGAATTGTTTTTTGAAGACTCTCATTATTGGCGATTTTACGAGTGTTCCAAGTATGTGAAGACATAAAAAAATTGGACTGCCCTCTCCTTGCCACTCGTAGGTATCGCCAAACACCTATATATACGCACGGATAGGAGGCTGTCTAACAAGTTTAGGCAGTCTCTTTTTTCGTTCAGTCAGGCTAAAAAAAAAAATAAGGCTTTCATGCTGAAATTCAGCGCGAAAGCCTTTGCTATGTCATAGATTTTTAG
>JAAVFQ010000017.1 GCA_014800685.1 Bacteroidales bacterium | reverse complement strand
TTCAGCATGAAAGCCTTATTTTTTTTTTTATTTTGATTTAACTAAAAAAGAGACTGCCTAAACTTGTTAGACATCCTCTCTCAAGTTTTATCGTATACGTCCGAAAAAAACGACTTGATTTATCAGGTCGGCTTTTTTCGGACGTATACGTTTTATTGTGCACTATACACCCTCCGTAGGTTTGTAAGAATAGGACAGATGGAAGGCGCTGAGGCTTAAGGGGGCATACACAGGTATGTGACCGAAGCCGAATGGCGAAAGCTACGCCGCAGATGGCCTATTATGGCACATCGACTTCGCCCCCTCTTCAACTCTACACACACAAGGAGGGCGTGTCAAAATTTTGCATTTTGACACGCCCTCCTCTTTAATGAAATGAGGTTTAAGCCATCAGGCTTATATGAATTTTATTTAAGTTTGTTGAGCTTTTCCTGAGTTTTCTCCTTAGCATCGCTCACGCCCTTCTCAACGGTCTCTTTTGACTTGTTGAGAAGTTTCTGAGCCTTGGAGGTAGCTTCAGCCTTAGCTTCGTTGACTTTCTCTGTGGCTTCAGCCTTTACAGTCTCGGCCTTAGTGGAGGCAGCCTCCTTTACGGTGTTGACGGTTTTGTTGGCAGCCTTTGTTGCAGTCTCCTTAACGGCGGCAGGGGCAGCCTCAACAGTCTCGGTCACCTCTTCTACGTTTGCTACGATAGTAGAATCGTTTACTACAGAGTCTTCGATAATCTCAGCAGTCTCGGTGATTACAGAATCGGCAGCTGCAGTATCTTCACCTTCAGCTTTGTTGCCGCCACAAGCGGTCATTCCGAATGCCACAGCGGCAACGGCGAATGAATAGATGATTTTCTTCATGATTTATTTAAGTGAGAGAATTTATTTGTTTTTTCCAGCCTTATAGAGTGCTTTTGCTCTCTTTACGATGTCGTTGCCAAGCGCTTTGGTGCCTACGTGGGTCATGGGCATCCAGTTGGCAGTCCAGACGTCTTCTTCAGCGTCATAATTTACGATAACGGCGATGTTTGCGTTGGCGCGGGTATAGGCGTCAGCATAGAGAGTGCCTTCATCCTCAGTGCCGAGCTTAGTGTAGCGCTGATTGAGATAGCCGTTGAAGTCATATTCGTCAAACTGAGCATCGGTGAAATAGATGGATGAGCCTTCGAGCTCGTCGTTGGCATCGAAGAGGAAGCCAAACCATGGGAAAGCCTCATTGTCGAGAGTGTAGAGCAGCTCGCCCGGCTCTTCAATAAGAAGAGTGAGGGTGTTCGGCATATAGTCCTTTACCTGAGAGGGAGTGAGACCCCAGTCAATAATGGTGTCGAAATTGTCGTTGGTGGTTTTCACTGTCACATTGCAGTAAGCGGTTTTTCCATCTTTAGTGACGGTGATGGTAGTGGAACCGGCATGGGCACCTACTATTTTGCCATTCTCTACGGTGGCTACGAAGTCGTTGCCTGAAGTCCAGGTCACGTTCTTTTCAGAAGCCGAAATGGTGACGTCTTCGCCATAGTTGATAGTGACGGAGGTCTTGTCGAGAGTGAGTGCTGAGGGCTCGTCATCGTTGCTGCAGGAGGTGAAGGCCAGTGGCAGCGCGAGACCCAGAAGTAATGCGAATTTCTTCATTGGTTTAATATAGTTTTAATATAAATATAGTTTTAGTGTATTGGTTACTACGGAATATTATATTATGTGAGTAAGCCCTAAATAATGGCGAGCGCAAAGTTAATGAAAATTAATTACTTTGCCAAATTTAGGGCGCGTAAGTTATATTCTGTTTTAATAATATGTTCGCAAAATAATGGTATCGCTTGTTTTCCATGTTCCTTCGGGAAAGAATGTCGTGCAGGCTGAGAACATTCTTCTCTCCTTAGCGGTTGTAATGATATCTGAAAGGGCCTTTCCCTTTCGGCGTTTTAGATTTAAGCTATGAAAAAGACATTTTACACTCTTATTGTTACTCTTTTCGCCGGTCTGACGATATATTGCGCCACTTCCGCGGCCAGTGATGCAGAATCAAAAATCCGGTCTAATGGAGAGCTTTCGCGCGTGAGACTTAGGATGCCGGTAGATGTCAATGGAAGAGATCTTGTCAGTAAAGTGTTCGGATTCATAGAAAGCGACAGTATAGCCTCCGAGGAAGAGTGCGTGGCGAAGTGCGGAGAGTTGTCTTCGCTTCTCCCGTCGAAAGATGAATATGGGCTGTGGCTGGAAAAAGAGGATGGATATCAGCTATCCTGCTACGGGGATTCTCCTGAAGTTACCGCTATGGCCAGATTTGACGATGAAAATCTCTCCGGCTATGGTTTCTTCTTTATCTTTCCATATACGGATACCAACCGTCAGCAAGTGAATATGCGTCAGTCAGCCTTCACCGGAGCACTCCTTCAGGAGCTTAATGATTTTGGCCTGGTGATGGAGGGGGTGCAGGACTCTGTAGCGCTCTTTGACGTCTATGGTAAGAATGGAAATGACTCGGTGGAAATAAGGCTTATAGAGGAAAAATCGGCTCCGGATGCCCAATTTGACTTTGATTCATCATCTCTTTCGCCTCTCGCCGACGAAAATAGCGAGCCGGCCGCCGGTCGCTACGTCTTGATTCTTCAGATAGAGCCGGGGGCACAGACTCCGGCCGTCGGTCAGTGACGATACCCTATGCGACGGCGTTCGAGGTAGCTGCGGCGTTTCACTTCACCATTCTGCACGATGCTTCCCGTCTCGACATCATAGTCACGGCTACGCTCCTCTATGTGAACTTTTCTTTCAGTCCAGTTGCCGTTAGGGTCAATGGCAGTATACTCAAATTTTATAGATTCCTCAAGCAGCCCCCCTTCATCCTCCGTAGTGCGCTTGACGCTCTCGGGCATCATTCCCTCTTCGGGATATGAGAATCGGTTGGTGATATGCCATCCATAGCCTGAAGTCTCATTGCGCTTTTGCCGGCTGCCAAGCCATTCCCATTTCTTTGTATATGAAGCATCCTCCCAGCTGCCGTCTCCTCCGTCCAGTCTGCTCATAGACGTGAGATAGAGAGAATCGTTGCGCTCTAATACTACTTTCATCTGCGGAGTAGTGGCCACGTCTTTTCCCTCGATAAACTCCCCGTCCCCGTTATATGAAAGGCGGATGTCTTCATAGACCGTTCGTTCGCGTCCGCTTCCCGACCAAGTGGTACGGCCTATCCAGAATCCCTTGTCGTCAAAGCGGATAGAGTCTCCCTGCTCAAGATTCTTGGCTGTGAGATCCATGAAGCGTTCGTGAACGACATATTCTATGTCTCCCTTAATCTGAAAGAGATCATAGTCAGGCGATTCCGGCGCAATACGCGCCTCGGCTTCCGGAGTCGCAGTGCTGTCCTGAGCGGGCTTTGAGTCAGATTTCTTTTCGCCGCATGAGGCCATCAGCAGAATGAGAGAGGCCATGCATAATGTCTTCTTCTTCATAGAATAGAATGAGCAGGGAGGAATAAGGCGGATAAAAAGGTGGAAAAATCAGGCCGGAGAGGAGAGGGTCAGACGAGTTCGGCATCCATTTCATTGAGGAGTTCGCCAAGTTTGGGGTTATCCTCAATTATTTTGCGCAATTTTTCGGCGGGAGTCAATTTCTTCGGCCTCGCCTTAGGCTCAACCTGTACCACTCCGACCACGATGTTTTCATTGGAAAGACGCTTACGCAGAAATTCAGTAAGCGTAGGGAGGTCGTTATCAAAAGTTGATGCCTGCGCTTGTCCCACTACTCCAATCGCATAGCGATGCTCACCGAGGTGATGAGGATGAGCAGCAAGCATAGCTGTGGTCAGCAGAGGAAGCTCATGATGAGAATTGGCGAACTCATGCCATGCGGCAGTAAATTCTTCAGGAGAGTAAGGGCGTGAGAGGCCGGCCGGAGGCTGGGAGGAATCCGGGGCGGGTTCGCTCTCGGCAGGGGAGGCCGGCTGACTCTTAGCCGCCGGAGAAGAGTGTGGCATACGATGCACACCTGCCGCCGGGGGAGGAGTATGTCTTGCGCCGGGAGCAGCCGGCCTGACGCTTGCTCCTGAAGGTGCATGAGGGGCACGAGGGGCCGATGCCGGCGAGCTGTGAAGAGTAGTCGGAGAGGGAGCCTGCCGTTGAGCAGAAGATGCAGAAGGCGCCGGGGAGTTGGCTGCGGGAGCATTTGAAGTGGCCGCAGAGGGGGATGGCGCAGCGGAGCGCAAAGGCTGTGAACCCTGACCGCAGAGCCTAATCAAGGCTAACTCCACAAGAAGCTGCTTATTGCCCGATGTGCGGTAATTAAGGTCGGCATCATTGAGAATCCTCATGGCGCCGTAATACCATTGAAGCGGAAGCGACTGAGCCAGGGCCGTGTATTGCTTTCCAATCTCTTCGCCAACCTCCAGGAGGGGAGCGGTGGAGGGATCGGAAGCCACCATAAGGTCACGCACGTGTGAAGCCAGGCCGTTGATGAAGAAAAGCGAGTCGAAGCCGGCATCACGAATCTCCTTATAAATGAGCAGAGCTTGGGCCACATTGCCGTCGTGGAATGCCCGGGTGAGACGGAAATAATAGCCGTAGTCGAGCACGTTAAGGCTGGCAATAGTCTTGTCGTATGTGACGTGGCCGGCGCTTGAAGCGGCTACCTGGTCGAAGATGGAAAGGGCATCGCGCATGGCCCCGTCGGCCTTTTGCGCTATGACAGCAAGCGCTGCCGGCTCAGCCTCAATACCCTCCTGAGCAGCCACGTAGGAGAGGTGAGAAGCCATGTCGTCGATGGTGATTCTCTTGAAATCGTAGATCTGGCAACGGCTTAGGATAGTGGGGATGACCTTATGCTTCTCCGTCGTGGCAAGAATGAAAATTACGTAGGAAGGGGGCTCCTCAAGCGTTTTCAGAAAAGCATTGAAAGCCGAGGAAGACAGCATGTGCACCTCGTCAATGATGAAAACGCGATAGCGACCGGTCTGGGGGGGCATGCTCACCTGCTCGGTGAGAGCGCGGATGTCGTCGACAGAGTTATTAGAGGCAGCATCAAGCTCTACGATATTGAAAGAGGCCCCTTGCTCAATGGCTTTGCATGATTCGCACTTGCCGCACGCCTCGCCATCCTCCGTAGGAGAAAGACAATTAATGCGTTTGGCGAATATGCGGGCGCAGGAAGTTTTCCCCACGCCTCTGGGGCCACAGAAAAGATAAGCCTGCGCGAGACGCCCGGAGGCTACCGCATTCTTCAAGGTATGAGTCAGCGCCTCCTGCCCCACAACGCTTCCGAAGGTAGAAGGACGATATTTGCGGGCCGAGACTATGTATCGTTCGTTGTCTTCCATAATTGCAGCACAAAGTTAGCAAAAATTACTCTAACTGCAAAAGAACATTAATGGGAAAAATGGTACATAAGAAGAATATCCCTGACAGCTAAATAGCAGACTATTTAAATAAATTAAAGAAGCGCTGCAACAATATCCACTCACATGCGTTATACAAAGAAAATATTGCTGAAATACCATACTCAACCCATGCAGAAAAGCAATCTATATACCAAGACCGGCGACCAAGGCACAACCTCACTCGTCGGAGGCGAGCGTGTGAGGAAAGACAGTGTACGCCTGGATGCCTATGGCACCCTGGATGAATTTTCAGCTCACCTCGGGGTGCTTCATGCTCGCCCGGACGTCCCGGAAATTTGCAAAAGGCAGCTACTTACGATTCAGAACATGATGTTCAACTTCGGAGCTTATCTGGCTACCCGCCCTGAGCCCGACACCACGCCCCGCGTCTCCGGCCTCTCACCCGTAGACCTTGATGCCGTAGAGAGATGGATAGACAGCCTTGACTCCGAGACTCCCCGGATCCACGCCTTTGTGCTCCCCGGCGGGTCAGAATCGGCAGCTTTCGCTCACGTAGCGCGCACCGTATGCCGCCGGGCGGAAAGGGAAATTCTGCGCCTCTCGCAGGAGGAATATGTCGACCCCATGCTCCTCTCTTACATCAACCGGCTCAGCGACTACCTCTTCATTCTCGCACGCCATCTGAATCACGTAAGTGGCGTAGCGGAAATAACCTGGAAACTACCTTAATACGCAATATAAAAAAAGACACAGATATGTATTGGACACTTGAATTGGCCTCGAAACTTGAGGATGCGCCCTGGCCCGCAACAAAAGAAGAACTCATAGACTTCGCCATGCGCTCCGGCGCCCCGATGGAAGTAATAGAAAACCTTCAGGAGATGGAAGACGAAGGGGAGACCTACGACAACATCGAAGAAATCTGGCCCGACTATCCCTCCAAGGAAGACTTCTTCTTCAACGAAGAAGAGTATTAAGCCGAAATCAGACGTAACATACGCCTTAAATAATTAAAATACAAGCGATTGACAAGCCGAGAAATAAACTTGTCAATCGCTTTTTCTGTCCTTTCACTGCAAAATAAACTTGCCTATTTTCAGACACTTATCCCTCCGAAAATTTGTTTACTTGTCTATTATAGTGTATATTTGCGCTATAAATTAATAGAACAATTATATTTAAGATACAATGATTTATATATTATTTTGGAATCCTGATTTATCCAGTATGACCCGTGACCGAATGACGGATGAGAT
Source organism: Bacteroidales bacterium (assembly GCA_014800685.1). GTDB lineage: Bacteria > Bacteroidota > Bacteroidia > Bacteroidales > Muribaculaceae > Lepagella. The sequence goes on along the minus strand of JAAVFQ010000017.1, from coordinate 32,678 downwards.
GACTGAAATTTTATATTATGGTGGTTGCTTCAACTGGAGTTTTTGGGAATATGAAAATGTCAGAGACGGAGACGTATGTTATTTGGTCAGGTGTAGTGATGAATCAGGACCTCATGGAGTTGTATTAAGGGGTAAGATTATTTCTTCACCTTATCAAGATCAGGATTGGGCAGGAAGAGGGAGGAAAGTATTCTATGCAGATTGGTATCCGCAAGAGTTTATTGACAGTGAATATTCCACTCCACTTTCTCCTGAGAGACTGGAAAAAGCAATGCCCGATTTCAATTGGAGAGGTGGACATTCCGGAAGAGAATTGCCGGCGGATTACGAGGAACTCCTCGAAAAGTTGTGGTACGATTATCTTAAAGAACTCTTGCCGGAATTGAACAATGGTTTAATGGTAAATCCTCGTGCTGATGAATTAACGCCTCAGACATTGGATTTCTGGAAGGTGATTAATTCGAATAGTTAAGTTTGACTAAAGGAATATCAGAGTATCCGAGTAAATTTGCGATATGGAATCGGCTCACGCGAATGAAAATATACTTTAACAGCCAGATGACTCTCTCGCCCTTGATGTAAGGGTAGAGGATGAGTCAGTTTGGCTGACTCAGGCGCAGATGGCAGAACTTTACCAGTCATCCCGAAGTAATGTAGTTGAGCATATCGAGCATATTTATGAAGACGGATAACTTGATGAGGTATCAACTTATCGAAATTTCCGACAGGTTCGGCAGGAAGATGAAAGGACATATAGTTATACAATTCGGACAACACACGGTGGAATCAAAGAATTTGTATCTTACATAAAATTAATTTATAGTGGCATGGCGTCCTAAAGATGCAGCGGAAGAAGAAAAAGAACATGCTGTCTTGCTTCTTGATCTAATGCTCAAGAAAGAGTAAGCATAGTGGCGGTAGGGTCTATTCTTTCAGCTCAATGGGCTTTGAGGCTCGCAGTATTTCTCGTTTCCCTCCCGGAGGGCCGGGCAGGCGTTCGGTGAGGAATCCTATCTGCCGGAGCATGCGCCGGATGTTGCCTTTGGCACAGTAGGTGGTGAGTATGCCTCCGGGACGCATGGCCGCATAGAGTCGTCGGAAGATTGCCTCGTCCCACATTTCCGGTTGTTTCTCCGGAGCGAATGCGTCGAAATAGACTGCGTCTATATCTGCGGGGAGCGTCATCGTCAGCAGGTTGGCTTCCATTTTCATAAGCATGAAGAAGGGATTGATCTGTATCCGTTCGTTCCATAACGCATGATTGACTTCTGCAAATGCTTTCAGATATTCTTCCGGAATGCTTTTCGATATCAGAGCCGCGGTCTCGGTCGGCAGGGGGTAAAGTTCTGCCGAATAGTATTCAGTCGGTATTTCTGCCTCACTCGCCGCAGAAGCCGTCACAGCGGCGTTCAGTCCTGAGCCGAATCCCACTTCGAAGACTCTTACGGGTCTGTGTGTCTCGGCAGCCTTGCGCCATCCCGACTCCACATAGACGTGCCGGCTTTCGGCCAATGCACCTTTTACGGAATGGTAGTGCTCGTCGATGTCTGCCCGGTAAAGGGTCGGAGTGCCGTCGGCTGTGGTTTCTATTGTTATGTCCATCGGTATTCTTTCTATCGTTGTAAATTTGAAGGCTAACTACTCTTTGCAGGGGCTGTCCTTCTTCGGTTATTCTTGCTCTTGCCAGGCAAAATCCGATAACCGATATGCAAAAATAATAATTTTAGCAGACAACCGCTCTGTCAGCAGGTGATAAATTGCTTCAGGAAAGACCAAACCTTCTCACTACTAAATTTTTGTGTTCAACTTTTGGGGTGCACTTCATTCTTGCCGGTTGGGGTCTTAATGAAAAAATGAGTAATTTTGCATAATTAATAGGAATCATCTTCCGGGATATTACACTAAAATCCGGAGGATGCTTATTTCGTGATCATACTGTCGTTTTATGAATAATCCCTTTGATTATGCTCCTGACGCACTCTGCCGGGAAGCTTTCGATAATCTCATGAAGATGCTCGGCTCGCTTAAAGAAAGCAAGGAGGCTTCCGATGTGGCTTTTTGCCGCGAGCTCGAGGCCGGAAAAATGTTAGGAGTGCTCGTGGCTGTGGATAGTGAGGATGTGCGTCACACTCTCTTTGCCTTCTCCGGGCAAATAGGGGAGAGGGGTTTTTGGCGTGATGGTTTCGTAGGGCCTGTGTTTGACTATCTCCGGCCCGACGGTTATTTCAAAACAAAGGAACGGGAGATATCCTCCTTCTATAGCGAGATAGAGCGTTTTGAGCGGGGTGATTTGTCGGAGGCCCGTGATGCCTGCGAGTCAATGAGAGAGGCGATACAGGCTGAACTTTCGGAGCGCAAAGAGATGATGAGGCGTTCTAAGATGCAGAGGGATGCCCGGAGAGCCTCTCCCGAAATTGATGAGGCGGAAAAGGAGGCGCTTGTGCGTCGCAGTCAATTCGAAAAAGCCGAACTCCGCCGTCTAAAACAACGAAATGCTGACCGCCTGCTCCCTTTTGAAGCAAAACTGAAGGAGGCCGAGGAGTATCTCGGTGCTCTAAAGAGAATGAGAAGAGAGCGCTCAGAGGCGTTACAGCAATGGCTCTTTACGAACTTTCGGGTGCTCAATGCGCGGGGTGAGTGGAAATGTCTGAGTGAGATTTTTGCCGAGACGGCCATGAAGACTCCCCCCTCCGGAGCCGGCGAGTGTTGTGCTCCCAAACTGCTTCAGGCTGCTTATCTTCGGGGATGGACGCCTGTGTCAATAGCCGAATACTGGTATGGAAAGGCTAAAGAGGGAGAAGTGAGAATCCATGGCGAGCACTATCCGGCCTGCCGTGGCAAATGTCTGCCTCTACTGAGCTGGATGCTTCAGGGTCTGCCCGTCCAGCCTCCTCTGGGAAGCGAAGGGGTGGAGCAGGGCAAGTTTTCTCCGGAAATTGTATATGAGAATGAATGGTTTTGTGTGGTTAACAAGCCTTCCGGGATGCTCTCGGTGCCGGGCAAAGGGAACTCAGTCTCCGTGCAGGATTGGCTCGTCGGCAGATATGGGGAGGAGCGTGGTGTGAAAATGGCTCATAGACTTGACCGTGACACCTCAGGATTGCTGATAGCCACTTTCGATCCGGAGGCTTTCAGGATGATGCAAGCCCTCTTTGCTACCCGCAAAGTCCGCAAGACGTATGAGGCTCTTCTTCAGGGTGACTATATAGCATCCGGAGTTCCCCGACAAGGACGTATCTCACTCCCTCTTACACCCGATTGGCTTGACCGTCCCCGTCAGCGTGTGGATGAAGTGGAGGGGAAAGAGGCTGTTACGGAATATGAATTTGTGAAGGTTGATGATGAATGCAGCAGGGTGATTTTTCATCCACTTACCGGGCGCACTCATCAGCTGAGAGTCCATTCAGCTTCGGCAAAGGGGCTTGGGATGCCCATCTGTGGTGACCCGCTGTATGGAAAGCGGACCGTCCGCTTAGAGCGTCGTCTTTATCTCCATGCACGCAGGATAGAGTTTTCGTTCCCCTTGGATGGCCGTGACTATGCTTTTGAGATTGCCACGCCGTTCTAAACATAGCGGAAGCCTGCGGCGTTAAGTAAGTATTCCAGCAAAAACAGAATGGCTTATGGAGAAAAAAATATATCTTGCAGGTGGATGTTTTTGGGGTACGGAGCGCCTTATGTCATTAGTGCCCGGAGTGGTCAGTACGCGCGTTGGATATGCAAACAGCCGGGTCGCGGAGCCTGACTACCGTCTTGTATGCACAGGAGCTACAGGCGCCGCGGAGGCAGTGGAAGTGGTCTATGATGCCGATAGAATAGGCCTTACTGACCTGCTATACCTCTATTTCAGAAGCATAGACCCGGTGGCGCTTAATCGTCAGGGCAACGATGTCGGCACTCAATATCGCACGGGAATCTATTACGTTGACCCTGAGGATGCCCCCGTCATAGAAGCTTTTGTGGCTACGGTGGCCAGACGATATTCCAGGCCACTTGCCGTCGAGGTCGGTCCATTGCAGAATTTCTATCCCGCCGAGGAGTATCATCAGGACTATCTTTCAAAAAATCCCGGAGGATATTGCCACGTAGACCGGTCACTTTTTTACGAGGCCCGAAATCTGCATCCGCGCCTGACTGACGCAAAAGCCGAACTTCGCAAGCTACTCACCCCCTTGCAGTGGGAAGTGACGCAGAATGCCGCTACAGAGCCTCCTTTCAATAATGAGTATGATGAGGAGTTCCGCCCCGGTATTTACGTTGACATCGTGGACGGAACGCCACTCTTTATTTCTACGCGAAAATATAATTCGGGATGCGGATGGCCGGCATTCACCCGTCCTATTTCAGAAGACCTCATCACAGAGCATGAAGACACCTCTTTCGGCCGGATACGCACCGAAGTCCGCGCCGCTGCCAGTGGCTCTCACCTCGGGCATGTATTTCCGGATGGTCCCGTGGAGGAGGGAGGACTGCGCTATTGCATTAATTCCGCTTCGCTTCGGTTCATTCCGGCCGCCGATATGGAAGCGGAGGGCTATGGAGATTATCTCCAGATGCTTGAGGAATGAAGTAGTAGGATAATGAAGTAGTTACTCTTACTCACTATTTCCGCAAACCCGGAGGAGTTGTATAGCTCACGAAATTTTTGTAATTTTGCGCCGCAATTTTTTTCAGGTGTCATTTTTTCCCTGCATGGCAACTCAGGAGTAGTCAGGCCTCCGAGATAAATAGATATTTTCACCGACAGAGCAATGAAACGTAGATTTCTCACCATAGCAAACCCAATCTCCGGGACGGCGAGCAAGAATCGTCTTGGAGACTTCGTAGTTAGATGTTTCAATGAACTCAAGATGAAAAATGAGTTGCTCTTTACGGGTGGAGGGGGCGATGCCCGCCGGTTTGCAGAAGAGGCTGTGGCCAGCGGCAGCGTGGATGCAATTCTTGTTATCGGCGGGGATGGTACGGTGAATGAAGTGGCCTCGGCTCTGTGTGGCAGCGATGTCAGAATGGGGATTATCCCCTCCGGTTCCGGCAATGGACTGGCAAGACACCTGGGTCTCCCCCTCGATCCGGTCGAGGCATTTAAGGTGACTCTGAATGGACATTCCATAGCCTGCGACTATGCCACTGCCAATGGGAAGCCTTTTTTCTGCACGTTCGGCGTAGGGTTTGATGCTCGGGTGAGCCATGCGTTTTCGAAATGCAAGCGCAGAGGAAAATTCGCCTATCTCCGGGTTATCATCCACGAGTCAAAGTCTTATAAGCCGCAGAAATATAGAGTCAGCACCCCCGACTGCAATTTCAGCCGCGAGGCTCTCATCCTTGCAGTGTGCAATTCTTCGCAGTATGGCAACAATGCCTACATAGCCCCTCACGCCTCGCTGACCGACGGCCTGCTCGACATCACCGTAGTCAATACCGGTAATCCCCTGGATTTAGCCAGAAATTCAATAGAGCTTTTCACGGGATTTATAAAAAATAATCGCCGCTTCGAGACCCTCCGGGCCACTACGCTCACCATTGAGTCAGAAAAGCAGATGGAGGGGCATCTTGACGGCGAGCCGGTGATGTTCCCGCAAAAAATAGAGATAGAATGTCATCCCAAGAGCCTGAACGTCTATTGCGCGGGAGAGCCGGAATTTAAGCCTATACTTACGCCTATCACCGGCACTCTGCAGGAAATACAGGCAGCTCTCTCCAAGCAGTTCTGAGCTCAGACGAATTGCTCTGCCGTGCGGATGTCTTCGGCGTGGTCTACGTCAACTATCTTCCCGAGGTCGTAGCCTTTCACGTTGAGACCTCCGGCCGTCAGTGCTCTCTGGAAATTTCTCATGCGGCTAACCCCTTTTTCCATGCACTCCTCGAGAATCGAGATAGCGCTCCCGTCAAGGCCATATATGCCTCCGCTGATGAAGCGCACGCCGGGCGTCGGGTCATCAAAAAATCCTATTATCTGATACAGGCGATTCTCTTCTCCCGGATTTACGTCAGGGGGGAGCGTAGCCACGTAGAGAGGCTTCTCGTCATCCACAAATCCGGTGATACCCATCATGCAGTCCACCTCCTCCGGCCCCTCAGCAAAAGCTTTTGCATATCGGGCGAAAGGCTGCGAATGAAAAATCGTGTCTACAGTGGTGAGTATGAAGCGTCCCTTCCCCTTCATCAGCGAGCTCAGCTCATAGAAGGAGTGCATGGAGGAGGGAGTGGACTTCACTACAAGTTGGAGAGGCACGGGAAGAGAAGGCGCCAGTGAGCGAAGAAAGTCGGCTACCTCGGTCATCTGTTCGTTGACTATGACGGATACCGATTCCGCCTCGGCGCCTATCATCTGGCGAATGAGGCGTTCTATCATGGGGACGCCGTTGAGAAGTACAAGGGGCTTCGGACGCTCTATTCCCTCCTGGCGCAGGCGGCTTCCCTCGCCCGCAGCTATTATTCCGTAGTGCATGATTGCAGATTTGAAAAGGTTAGTGGTCAGAGAGATTCTTTAGTGAGGTCTACTGTCTTGTCGGCTCCCTTCTCCACATACTGTTTGCGGAGAGGATTGTGGGTAGCCTGCAGATAAGCGACCCTGTTGCGATAGATGTCTATACCCTTATAGATAGCTTCGCGCAGGGAGGTCTCATCCGCTATGTTGCGGCCTGCGATATCATAGCCGGTGCCATGGTCCGGAGAGGTGCGGACGAATGGGAGTCCGGCAGTGAAGTTGACCCCCTTGTTGTCGGCTATTACTTTGAAAGGAGCAAGTCCCTGATCGTGATACATTGCCACGATGCCGTCATATTTACGATAGGCTCCGGAGCCGAAAAATCCGTCGGCGGCGAATGGTCCGAAACAGATGATGCCTTTCTGAGTGGCCTCCTGAATGGCAGGAATAATGGCAGTCTGCTCCTCGTTGCCGATAAGCCCGTTGTCGCCATTGTGGGGATTGAGAGAGAGAACGGCGATTCTCGGGCCGGCAATGGCGAAGTCTTTGCGGAGTGAGGCATCGAACCGGGTGATTGTGTCGAGCACTTTCTCCTGAGTGATAGCCTCAGGGAGGTGGGAGAGCGGCAGATGTGTGGTGACCAGAGCCACGCGCGCCGAGTCATTGAAAAGTATCATCAGGGCTTTGTCATCAGAGTCGTCGCGGAGCTTGTCCTGAAGATATTCGGTGTGACCGGCAAAATGGAAGTCATCGCTCTGAATTGAATGTTTATTGATAGGAGCTGTCACCAGTATGTCAATCTCTCCATTTTTAAGCGCCTCTGTAGCCATATCGAGCGAGAGAAGGGCGGCCCTTCCGGCTTCCGGAGTCGCGAGCCCGAGGTCAACTTTAAATTCCTCCTGAGAGATGTTCACGAGATTTACTACGCCCTCCTCAGCCTCGGTGGCATCCTTAATGATATTGAAGCGGAAATTTTCGATGCCGAAAAGTTTCTTGAAGTAGCCTATAAGTTTTGCTGAGCCGAAGATGATGGGAGTGCATATCTCAGTGAGTCGCTCATCGCTGAGTGTGCGCAATATTATTTCGTATGAGATTCCGTTTATGTCGCCGTGAGTTATACCCACTTTCAGAAGTCGTGCCATCGCAGTAATATTCTAAATAAGTTCTAAGAGTATGTTTACTTAGTTCTATGGATGAGTTTTATGCCGGGAGAATGTCAGCCTTTGGATTTTCCGGCCAGCATTCCGCAGGCGGCCATGATGTCCTCGCCGCGCGATGCCCGGATTGTGGCTGTGATGCCATGCTGGTTGAGATAGCTGCGAAACATTACCATCCGCTCCTCACTGCAGGGCTTCAGATCCACACCCTCTATCGCGTGATAACGGATAAGGTTGACCCTACAGTCAATGCCGGAATTCTTAATGAGTCTGACGAGCATCTCGGCGTGGGCGATATCATCATTCACACCGCGCCACATTATGTATTCAAGAGAGAGACGACGCTGGTGAGAAAAGTCGTAAGAACCGAGAAGTTTCATAACAGCCGTCAGAGGAAAGGCCTTTTGGGCAGGCATCATGGATTCACGTTGAGACATTTCTGCAGTGTGGACGCTAAGGGCCACATGTACCTGTGTCTTCTCCAGCAAATCCTTCAGCTCCGGCAGCTTGCCTACTGTCGAGACCGTTATTCTCTTAGGGCTCCAGGCAAGGCCCCAGGGTGCCGTGAGAATCTCTATGGCTCGTTCCACAGCCTTGAAGTTGTCAAGCGGCTCTCCCATGCCCATGAATACGATGTTGGTCAGTTCATGCATCGGCTCGTATCCCTTTTCGGGCTTCGGAGGCACGGAGAGTATCTGGTTCATTATCTGAGCAGCGCTAAGCTGAGCTTTGAATCCCATTTTCCCCGTGGCGCAGAAATAGCAGTTCATCTTGCAGCCCGATTGCGAGGAGACGCAGAGAGTGGCTCTGTCGCGGTCAGGAATATAGACCGACTCGACCACGCGCCCTCCACCCACCGGGAAGAGATATTTCACCGTCCCGTCAGATGAGCGTGTAGATGTGCGGGGCGCCTCGCGGCCAACTATGTAATGCTCCGCGAGTTTCTCCTTATTCTTTTTGGAGATACCATCCATCTCGTCAAAGGTGGTAACCCTCTTTTCGTAAATCCATTTGGCTATCTGGGTTGCCGTAAATCTGGGCATTCCGCAGTGCGCTACGGCCTGCTGAAGTTCCTCCAGATTCATGCCTATCAGTGGTTTCATCTCTCTTGAAATTTTTTCTGTCGACTTATCCGTCGGCTTCGATGTCCTCTCATAATCCTTCTTTCAGCGATGAGCTTTCAGAGGCGCACGGACAGATACTTTCTAAGCCGTTTTTAGCCTTCAGAAACTGGTTATCTAAGAAAAAATCCGGGAGGCGGGCTCTCCGCCGCTCTCCCGGAAGTATTAATTTTATATCGAATCGGGACGATTAGTCGCCGGCTTCAAACTTGTAAATGTTGTTCTTGAACTTCTTGTCGCCACGGAGCATCTTGGTCAGGTCAGGATTGATAAACTGCATATACTGCTGTTCTGCCTGCTGAGCATTGTAGGGGAAAGATGCTTTGCCGTTGCCTGCTACGCGATACACTACCACGCCGTTTTCGCCGGCTACTGCCTTAACGTTGTTGGCAGGCTTGGAGCCACAGATTGTTCCGGTGATGATATTGTCATTCAGACCGCTGTTATGGCCGAAGCGGAACTCATTGGCATTTGTTTTCGCTACGCCCATCTTCTGAGCTGCCTGGTCTACAGTCTTGCAGGAAGCATACTCTTTGACCATCTTTTCGCCTGCCTTGCGGGCACGGATTCTGGCTTCGAGATATTCTTTCACTTCCTTATTGCTGACGGGAGTATAGTCCTTAAACTCATCCTCCACAGCCACTACGTAGAGCGCGGGAGCGAGAGCATCTTTTGATTCATAGACATGGCTCACCTGGCCCTTCTTGCCATCTATCATTACCCATCTTACCACCTGACGGCTGTCGGGATAGTACTGATTCATGCCGGCCATGCGGGGCACTGCGGGCACAGACTGGGTGAAATCAAAGTTCTGAACGTTATAGCCTGATTTGGCTGCATTGGCGGCAAACTTAGCGGCGTCATTGTTAGCGAGGAGGAATTTCTCCAGCTTGGCGCGCTCGTCGGCCACTGTCTTGGTAGAGGGCTTGAGCTGATAAGAGATCTCATCGTATGAATAGATCTCTACTGGAGCTGTCTGCTTGTCCATTCTGGCGATTACGGCACCCTGAGGAGTCTCCATGAGGGTTACGTATTTGCCACCTGCATTGCGAAGAGAATCGAGCTGGCTCTTTTCGAGAGCGTTGGTAGCGCCCTGTGCGGTGAAGAGGGGTATCCACTGCTCTTTCTGCACCATGATGCTGTCCGGAGCATACGCGCTGGCTACAGAGTCGGCGGAAAGGCCAGACTCATTGAGGCGCGCAAGCACCTTGGCGGGAAGAGTGGCGCCGGCCACCTGCACCAGTGTGAGCTGGATAGAGTCGCACTGCTGGCTTCTTGAGAGCAGACGGGCAGCAGTGAATCCCTGCTGGGTCTCAGCAATCATTCTTGCAGTGTCAAGGGGAGCCGAGAGGATGAAGTCTTTGAGAGCGCCGGCGGGGATGTCAGAGGCGCGGAGCTCCTTATGCTCTACGATGACACCCTCTTTCTTGGCGTCTTTGCTCACCTGTCCGGTCTTATTGATATCGGCGATGGCGCTGGCTGCAAGTTTTTTGGCCGCTGCGCGGTCAGCCGCTGAGGGCTGGATGTCTACGGCGATGAAATTGACCATCTTAGTGGGAAGCTCAACTTTGAATTGCTGCTTGAGAGCTGCATACTCAGCGTTGATTTCAGAGTCTGAGACGGGATATTCCTTAGCTGAGAGCTCGCCGAAGGGCTTGTAGGCATACTCGACTTTGGAGGTGGCCACGTAGTCATTGTAGATAGCCTGCTTGTCGAGCTCGTTAGCCTTCACTGAGCCTACGAGGAGCTGCTGATAAGTCTGGCGCTTCACGAGCTGCTTAGTCTCCTCCTCAAGGGCGAGCCATGCGCGCTGGTAAGGCTCTACCTGAGCTTCGGTGAGTCCGGAGCGTTTGGGGTTGAAAATAACGTCGTATGCCTGCTGGGGAGTCTGCACGCTGATGCCATTCTGATTCATCTGCTGAAGCAGGGTGCCGATGTTCTGGTTGACCGGGTTGTCCATCATGAAATATTTCAGCTGGTCGCCCGAAACCTGAATGCCGAGGCGAGAGACAGCGGCATCGATGAGTTTCTGATTGATAAGCTCATTGAGGGCAAGCTCGGGAAGAGTCTGCATATCGAATCCGGCGAGCTGCTGGGGATTCTGCTTGCGCATTTCCTCAATTCGGTTTGCGAGTTCTTCGCGTTTCTGCTGAAACTCCTGAATGTCAATTTTCACACCTCCGACTTCTGCGATAGTAGTGCGGTTGCCGAAGAAGTTCTGGCCGTTGGTGAGGGCGTCACCAAGGATGAAGGCCAGAAGCGCGAGTGCGATAATGACCAACAAGAATACGGATTTACTCCTGATTTTCTCTAAGACTGCCATTAGTTATAGGTCTTTTGTTTTATTTTGCTATTAAAAGGGCGTCAATGCTTGCGGACGGATTCTTCTGCGATGGCGCAGAAAAGTCTGCTCAGCACACTTTGAGCACGCAAAGGTAGCAATTTTTATGCATTTTACAAAGAGAAAGTAAAAAAAACTGCATCCGCTGATTCTTTCTCAGAGTCCGAACTCTTTTTTGATATCGTCGACTTTGTCGAGTTCTTCCCAGCTGAAGAGTTTCACTGTGCGCTCTATGGGCTTCTCGCCATCGTAGCGTGAGTGGAAGGTTTTGGTGACGGTGACCGGACGACGGCCTACATGTCCGTAGGTGGCTGTCTCTTTGTAGATGGGCTGACGCAGTCCGAGTGTTTTTTCTATCTCGGCGGGACGCCAGGGGAAGAGTTTTCTCACTTTGTCGGCTATCTGCGCATCGGTCATGTCTACGTGTGAAGTGCCGAAGGTATTGACAAATATGCTTACCGGCTCTGCTTTTCCGATAGCGTAGGCTACCTGCACGAGCATTTCGTCGGCAACTCCGGCGGCCACCATGTTTTTGGCTGCATGGCGTGCGGCGTAGGCTGCTGAGCGATCCACTTTGGAGGGGTCTTTTCCGGAGAAGGCGCCGCCGCCGTGGGCTCCACGTCCGCCGTAGGTGTCTACGATTATCTTGCGTCCGGTGAGACCGGTATCGGCGTGAGGGCCTCCGAGCACGAATTTGCCTGTGGGATTGACAAGTATCTCCGTTTTTTCATCGAAGAGATTTCTTACATTCTCCGGCAGGTCAGCGATTACTCGCGGGATGAGCACTTCGATGACATCCTTGCGGATTTGTTCGAGCATCTGCTGGTCAGCCTTCTCCTGAGCTTCGGGGGTGTCTTCGAGCGGGAGCACGAAGTCGTCGTGCTGTGTGGAGACGACGATTGTAGCTATATGGAGCGGGCGCCCGTTGTCATCATACTCCACAGTGGTCTGCGATTTTGCGTCGGGGCGAAGATATGTGGTGAGCTTGCCTTTGCGATAATAGTTGAAGGCCTCTCCGGAGCGTCGGATGGCGGCGAGTTCGCGGAGTATGCGGTGGGAGATGTCGAGTGTCAGGGGTATGTAATTGTCAGACTCATTAGTAGCATATCCGAACATCATTCCCTGATCGCCGGCACCCTGATCCTCGCTGGCGTTTCTCTTGGCGCGATCCACGCCGCGATTGATGTCGGGGCTTTGTTCGTGAATTGTGCTGAGGATGCCGCAGGAGTCGCCATCGAATCGATAAGCTCCACGGTTATAGCCTATATCGTTGATGAGGCGTCTGGTGACGGCCGGTATGTCTACGTATGCTTCGCTGGAAACTTCGCCTGCCACGACTACCTGTCCGGTGGTGCAGAGAGTCTCTATTGCGACTTTGGAGTTCGGGTCTCTTGCAAGAAATTCGTCAAGCAGGGTGTCGCTTATCTGGTCAGCCACTTTGTCGGGATGTCCTTCAGAAACGGATTCTGATGTGAATAGATAACTCATAGTCAGTTATGTAAGTATGTTCAAAAAATTAAAAAGCATCTGTGCGTATGGGAAACTGCACAAATGCCAAAATCACTTGCCGGCGAGTGCATGAATTTCATGGCGTCCGCGGGCGTATGGTTGCGATTTTAGCATTTTTTAGAGTGGTTGCAAGCAGCCAAATTTCTCCACTGGCGCGAATATCTCCGCAGCCGGATTGCAAAGATATAAAATTATGAGGAGGATGTCAAGAGTTTATGGTTAAAAAATTTAAAGAGAGGCTTATTCAGGACTTTGCGGAGTGTTTGAGGTATCTGAGAAAGGCGAAGCGGGGACGATGAAGCAGGTAGTCGGCTTTATCCTGATTGGCGTATGCTTCGCGCTCGAACGAAATGGAGTAATAGGCCTTCATCGGGCTCATGGTGAGAAGGAGCCTGACCATCCATTCAGTAAGATACCACAGGTAGAAGGGTAGATAAAGGAGTTCGCGCATCTGAGCTGTGTGGATAGCCTCGTGGCGAAGTGTGCGTGGTCCGCATTCCCCTTTGGCGAAGATTATTCCGCAGATGTTGATGGCTAAGAAATTCCGGCCGAGGGGGATGAGTCGGTTCCGGATGACTTTCGGTTGCAGTTTTCTCACTTACTCACTTGCTTGTCATTCTATACGAGGAGTCCTGTCAGGGGGTAGGATATTCTCCGGGTCTACAGTGACGGCATCCGTGACGATGATTTTGCTGTCTCCGCGCCAGGGGATTGTGGCGGCATATTCCTTGTAAGTGACCCGGATGGGTCTGTTTTTTGTCATTGCTGAATATATCTGCGCGGCTACCTTCTTGTCTTTCACGGTGAAGTTGAAATCACGCTCGTAGACACGGGTGGTGTCCATGATGTTCTTATAGGGTAGCAGGACGCCTTCGATGGTTTTGAAGACGGTGCCGCGGGTCTCTATGCTCTCCACGTAGCCATACTGAGTGGCAGCTTCGCGGTAAGGAGAGAAGAAGCGCAGATAGAAAGCTATGCCGAGAAGAATTATAACGGCAGAAGAGGCTATCCATACCCAGAGAGGGAGACGTCTGCGCGGTATCAGATGTTCCCATTCCGACTCATCCTGATCCCAATAGTCGGGGTCTTCCGGCTTTAGGGCAGGCGCTTTCTCCTTTTTTTTCGGAGGGTCCGGGATGTCGGGGCCGCTGAAGAAGTCGCGGTCGTCATCGTCTTCATCTTCATCATCCTGAATGGGGAAGGGGCGCTGAGTGTCGCGTATACGGGCATTATAGCGGTCGGTTTCCTCTTCGTAGTCGCTGCTATAATGGTCGTGGGGATCGTAATCGTCTGATTTGAATATAGGCATTGCAAAAAATTTACTTAGAGAGTAAGAAGTGTCCTCTACGCTCATCGGGAAGAATCCTTCCTGCGCAAAGATATATAAATCATGGTGTATATGCCGAGAAGGACGAGCATAACGGTCTGTCCTGACCATTGAAGCATGGAGAAAGCGGTGCCCTGAGTGTCGGAGATGCCGTAAAGAGCGAGTCCGAACATAATGGCAATGTTCCAGGGGCCGAGGCCTCCATTTGAGGGAATTGCCATTCCTATAGAGCTGAGCACGAATGCTACAAGGCAGGGGATAAGCCCGTAAGCTGTGCCGGGCTCAAAGACGAGGCGGCTTGTAAATGAGAAGGCGAAGAAGGCTACATAGAGCTGCACGAAATAGCATCCCCAGATGCAAAGAGTGAGCAGCGCAAACATCCATCTCCCTTTCATCGTTGCCACCACGATAAATCCTTTCCAGAGTTCGGAAACCCATCGGGTCAGTTTTTTTATCGGGCCCGTATGCCGAAAGGCTCTGATAAGGACGAATATGATGACGAGGGCCAAGGCTGCCACTACCCAGAAAAGAGGGTTGTAGACCATGTCGAGCAGGGAGCGCCCCACGGGATATTTCTCAAGAAAGGAAGTGATGGCCGGCGAAGCTACGACAAAAGTGAGCAGAACGAGCATCAGCACGGTAAGGGTGTCGGCGAGTCTGTCGGCTACCATAGATCCGAAAACGGTGGTAAACGGGGCTCGGCCTATGCGTGAAATATATGTGCATCTCCACACTTCGCCGAGGCGAGGGAATATGAGATTAAGAGCGTATGTGCCGAAAATAGAGCAGCATAACGCCATGAAGGGCGGGCGAATCCCGAGTGCTGAGAGCTGCAGACGCCAGCGTGCAGCGCGGAAGATGTGAGAAACGACGCTTATGCCCATGGCGAGAAGTATCCACCATAGGTCGGCGCCATCGCGTATTATCTCCATCATGCTGCCGAAGTCAACTTTTCTGAAGAGATACCAGATGAGAGCCACTGTAAGTCCCAGTGGGAGCAGGTAGCGCAGTGCAATACCTCCGATGCGGGATTTTACTGAGGCTCTACGGGATGTAGTATCTGTTGCCGGCTTATGGGTGTCTGTCATTTCAGAAAAAAAGTTTGTAACTGCAAAGGTAGGGATAATTCGGGAAATTTTGCTAAATTTGTCCGAATAAATTGCTCTGACGGGATGTTTTTTCTATGAAAACACCCCGGCTAAAATATTTTATCCCTGCAAAAGTTAATGGCAAATGGAGATGAGAAGAAGGTTGATGATAATTATGACAGTGCTTGTGGCGCTAAGTGGCTTCGGTCGTCATTTGGAGATTGCTGAGGGGAGACGTGTTCTGGGGAAGGGGGAGTTTCGTGGAGATACGACCCTGACATCCATATCGCTCCCACTATCTCTCAGAGAGATCGGACCTTATTGTTTCGAGGGATGCGTAAATCTTAAAACCGTCTCAATAGCCGGGGGAAACAGGACGCTGAAAATAGGCGAATATGCCTTTTATGATTGCCGGGGGCTTAAAGAAATTAGTCTGCCACAGGGCACGGTTTTGTCTACCGGGGGTTTTCAGGACTGCGTTTCACTTGAATACCTTGTCGTTCCGGGTTCGGTGAGGGAATTGCCACGATTTTTTTGCAGCGGATGCAGAAGCCTGAGAAAAGTGACGCTGCCTTCAGGATTAAAGTCAATCCATCGCCTTGCGTTCGCTTATTGTGAGTCGCTTGAATCAATCAGTCTTCCGTCCGGTCTGCGACATATAGGGATGAATGCTTTCAGTTTCTGTGGGTCACTGAGAAGCGTGACGGTACCTGCATCGGTCACTGAGTTGGAGTCGTACGCCTTTTCCGAATGTGTGGGGCTTGAGGAGGTGACACTGAGTAGCGGCGCGCGGGAAATTGGAGAACTGATATTTTCAGGCTGCCGGAGTCTGAAGTGTATAAGGGTGCCGAGGATGGTGCCCCCTACCTTTGAATGTAATAGTTTTATCTTTGAGCCGGACGAGAAAGAGATGTATGACAGTTGTGAACTAAGTGTGCCCGCGGGAAGCGAGGCAGCGTATCGCAAAGCTCACGGCTGGAAACTCTTTGTGCAGATAGGGCACTGAAACGGAAAGACGAGGCTGGATAAGAAGTGGGTGCGAATGAAGAGATTCATGCCGGCCAAATCCAAAATAGCCGAGATGGCGCATAGGAAGCGGAATCCTACGCGCCATCTCGGTAATATTTTATGTGCCATCCTGAGCGGGAAGGCCTGAGTGTCAACGATAGTCTTTCAGAATCTCGCGGAGTCTTTTGCGAGTGAAGAATATACGCGACTTCACGGTGCCGAGAGGCATGCCGAGTTTCTTTGCAATCTCCTCATATTTATAGCCTGCAACGTGGAGGTTGAAAGGGTTGCGGAAATCAGCGGGAAATCCGGCAATGATCTGAGAAATCTCACCGATGGCAAAGGCTGATTCTGGGCTTTCAATAGCCGAATCCTGCGCTAAATTTATGTGGTAAAGGTCATCGGTAGAGTCAAGAATAGTGTTCTCGCGTGCTGACTTGCGATAATTGTTGATGAAGATATTACGCATGATAGTCAGCATCCATCCCTTGAAGTTGGTGTTTTCCACAAACTTCTCCTCATTGTTGAGAGCCTTAAGGGTGGTATCCTGCACAAGGTCTTGCGCCTCCTCTTTGTTGAGAGTAAGCTTAAGGGCGAAAGAGAGCAGATTGCCCTGCATTCCAAGTACGGATGCTTTGAATGCGCTGTTCTGGTTCATTTGCTGAAAATTGTTGTCATTAGTTTAGCGAGGAATCAAGTGCACGCAAAGGAATACACTGATTCTGGAATGCAAAGTTAATCATTTCTTTCGATATAAACAAATTTTCACAATAAAAAAATAATTTTTTTCGCGAGATTGATGCCGATAAAATAATTCGCCGTGAGCAAGTAGCTGAATTTCAGGCTTGTTTTGGCGCTAAAAAACTTTTGCTGAAAATATTTTACGTCAAATTTTTTAATTAGCGGTTAGTCCGGACAGCTTCTTTTGCCGGGATTTCAAAAAATCATAGGCTTGACATCAGTCTTTTTCCTCTAAAATCTGCACCGAAACGAGGAGAATGCGGGTGGCCGACATCTGAAGTACAGTAAACCGCAGGTTGCCAATATCGAAAGTATCGCCCTGCCGAGGGAGTGCCTCAAGGTTCTCAAGGATGTATCCGGCAATGGTATGATAGTCCTCAGACTCCCGGATGTCAAGGCCGAACTCCTCATTGATATGTTCGATTTCAGCGCGTCCGGAGAATTCAAAAGTGCCGTCAGGAAGTCTGCGCGCAAGGAGACGTTTATGGTCATGCTCATCCTCGATTTCGCCAAAAATCTCCTCTACAAGGTCTTCAAGCGACACGAGCCCGGCAGTTCCTCCAAACTCGTCAACCACGATAGCGAGCGTGCGTTTTTCAGCCATCATCTTGCGCATCATTTTATTGGCAAGCATGGTCTCCGGGGTGAAAATCAGCGGTTTGATGCATTTTGTCCAGTCAGCTTCAGAGTTGAAGAGTTCGGAGATGTGTATGTATCCTACCGGCTCGTCGATGTCCTCGCGGAAGACGATTATCTTTGAGAGTCCGGTAGCGATAAACGTTTGTATGAGCTCTTCGCGCGAGGTGCCTTCGACGTTGACAGCCACAATCTCATTGCGCGGAATCATGCATTCGCCTATCTGAGTGTCTTTGAAGTCAATGGCGTTGCGGAAGATTTTGAGCTCGTTCTCCACCGGTTTGTCGTCGGAAGAGGCGCTTAGCGACTGTGAGACATATTCGTCAAGCTGCTCAATGGTGAGCATGGATGAGACAGGAGCATTGTTCCGGATGCCGAAGAGAGCCATAAGGCCGCGTGAGAGGAAAGAGACGAAGACCGATATTGGATAAAGGATGATGTAGATAAGGAAGAGAGGGAGCGCAAAAAGCCTCATCATGAAATGGGGGTTGATGCGGAAGGTGGTTTTGGGTAAAAACTCTCCCGTGAAGAGGATGAGCCCGGTAGAAAGAATCGTGTTGGCGATGAGCACCAGAGCGTCATTATGGAGCCAAGAGCTGAGAATCGGGTCGATTAGGAAGGAGAAGGCGATGCCGTAGATGACCAGCACTACATTGTTGCCCACCAGGAGAGTGGAGATGAACATGTCTTCCCTTCGGGAGAACCCGTTGATGATACGGTTCAGAAGGCCGCCGCGCGAGGCATCAATCTGCATTCTTACTTTTGAAGACTGCACGAAAGCTATTTCAGCGCCTGAAAAGAGGCCTGAGAAGAGGATTGCTATGATAGTTATGGTGATAGCGGAAGCTGAATTCATGGAGGAGCGGTAAGGTGTTTATTCAGTAGTTTCGGGGATATTGTCGGGGTCGTCCGGAGAGTTGGTGACCGGCATTTCAGAGGTGACTTCAGCCGGGGTGCCGGGCTCTATCTGCTGCTGATTTACCGGGAAGACGCCCGTAGGTTTCACTATGCTGTAGGCAGTGAGACGTTCGTTGGACACAAATCCTTTCCCTTCGAGAATGTGAGTAGCTGTCTCGATATGGATGAAGGAATCGGAATAGAGTTTATGCCGGCGCTCGTCCCAGAAGAGTTGATTTGTCAGGAAGAGCTCGTCGGTGCCGTTATGAATCTCCACATGCCCGTCAAGTCGCCATAATTTCTCGCGAGAGAGATAATGTGCGGAGTCGGCCGCGACCGAAGACACCACCTTGAAGGCTCTGTCATATTTTCTGAGGTAGATGCCCTTGGGGAAATGCCAGTAAGGGGTGTCGGCCTCATTATATACGTACCAAGCCGGGGAGACGAGCTTATATTGAATAATGCCCGAGTCGGAGATGAAGGTGGCCACGTTTTTAGTAGACATCGTGGGCATCTTCTTAGGATTGAGGCGTGAGGCTACGGAGACTTTGCTCTCATTACTGCAGGCCACGGCCAGAATGAGAACCATAAGGAGCAAGGGGGTAAACCCGGCTATGTGGGACAGTCTACGCTTCAAGAGGGTAAGCTGAGTTGAAAGACACTGCTGCGGGAGCATCAGTTAATCTTGCGCTTCCAGAACCACATCTCGTTGAAATTGATTCCGAGCGTAATGTTCAGATAGTTTTCAGAGAGGAGAGTCTGCGGATAAGCCGAGCGATGTTTCCATTCCAGACCGATATTGATAATAGTGCGGCCCTCAGGTGTGGGCAGTCCCACGCCGCACGACACTCCATACTCTCTGACCGAATTGTCAAGAATCTTGAGATAGTCGCGGGTGTAATAAGCGCCGAGGCGATAGGTGATTCTCTGACCATAGTTGCCTCTTACTCTCGGCGTGTATTCAGCGCCGACGGCATAGCGTAGACGGTCATTGAAGTCCATGCCGTCAAAAAGAACGCCCCCTTCGGCATTGTATAGGGGCTGATATGGTGTCTTCGACCATTGCTGGAAAGAGAAGTCGGCCTCCACATTGAGGCGGCAGGCACGTGAATATCGGTAAGCGACGCCGGCAGCTATCATGTTGGGAGTGAAATATTTGCCGGAGAGCTTGGTCATTCCCACGGTGTCGGCTTTAGATTCGGCCACGAGTTCCTGAATAGTGGCGTAAGACTTTCCGTGAAGACTCTTTTTAGGGGCGTAGGTCAGACCCAGCGAGAGTTCGGATGTTTTGGAGAGGCGTGCAGTGTATTGCGCGCCGAGCAGAAGATTCCAGTCGCGCACCTGCATCACATGTTCGAAGAGGGATTCGCCCTCAGTGGAGGGATAGGCATATAGATCATTGACGATATTGCCGAAATTATAGGAAATGTTGGCGCCAAGCGAGAATCCGCCGTAGGTGCCGGCCACACCGAGGTAAGCCTGATTTATGCCGCCTGAACCCTGATTCTGAGTACTGCCGTGTCTCACTTCATTTCCGAATGCATAGCCTACGGAGGTGAAAGGGAGCATACCTATCGAGCCTCCCATATATTTGCAGATAGGAAACTTCATGGTGAGATAGTCGAGGCCTCCGCCGGTGGAATGTTCCTGAGCCGAGCCCTCTTTGCTCCAGAGAAGAGATAAGTCTGCGCCCATATCGAAAAGGAATGTCAGGGAGTCCATCGTGGCGTAAGATGCCGGGTTCATGACGTTGATCTGCCTTCCTGAGCTCATGGCCACACCGACGCCACCCATCTGCCTCTGCATAGAGGTGGCGTTGTCATTGAGGATGCCATAGCCATACATCGAATAGGGAGAGACGGCGTTCTGTGCCAAGGCATTAGTGCTTAAGAGCAGCAGGCCTAAAGCCGCAAGGAGGTATAGTCTAAAGGTTTTCATTATATCGGTATATTTCTTCCAGCCCTACGGGGATGAGGTCGGCGGCCGGAAAGATGCGTAAATCGTTATAGTCGTTTAAGTCTTCGCTGATGAAAGGTATGAGTGTCTGCATGTCGCCGCCGGAGAGCACGAGCGTCTCCACGCCATAGCGCGCGCGAGCCGCCAGCAGAGTAGCCTTGACTTCTCCTGCAATGCCTCTGATGGCCCCGGCGCGCAGAGCCGTCACAGTGTCATAGCCGAAAAGCGGAGTATCGCCGGCGGTAGTCACCTCAGGCAGCCTGTCGGTGAATCGGTGCATGGCGTCGAGTCTCATTCTGATCCCCGGCGAGATGTTGCCTCCGCGGAAAGTGGCAGAGGCGTCAAGGATGTCGAGCGTGATGCAAGTGCCGGCATCCACGACAAGTGCCGGCACCCCTTCGCCGAGGAGTTTGAGAGCGCCGACGGCCGCTACGATCCTGTCTGTGCCGAGCGTCTGCGGTGTGGCATAGTCTATTCTGACGGGAAGCGGCGTGGCATGGGTCAGCACCCTTACCGGCTTTTCTGTCAGATGTCTCAGCGACTCTATGAAGCGCACATCCATACTCCCCACGCTACTATATATAGCGCCCGTCTGCCCCCAGCGTTCCTGCATTGCCAGAACGTTCTCCAGCGAGGGGGTAGGGCCGGAATAGTCGGCAAGCACACGCCCTTCGAGCATGAGATGAGTCTTGGTGCGGGTGTTGCCCTGGTCGATGGTGATAACTGGATGCATCAGCTAAAATCTTGAGGCGAAAGGTTTTGGTCAGTTCTTATTCTCCTTTTTGAGGCGCCACACTATCAGCCATGAGGAGATAATCTGTATCATCGCGCCTGCGAGTGCAAACATGATGGTATCGCGCAGCACGGCAAGCGGACCGGCGTATGGCCCCATAGCTGCTTCATTGCGAAACCAGAAGAAGGCGCCGGCGGCAAACGCAAATCCGGCCCATGCCTCCATGCGGCGCAGGCGCTTCACTCGTGCCGACTCGGTGTCATCGCCTACCTTCACCACCCTCGCTATGATAAATATCAGGGTGCCGGAGGCGAATGCCCATTTCCCCACATTCATCCATAGCGGCGAGAAGGCCGAGGCGAAAGGGAGCGCGAGGGCCGCGCAGATGAGTATAAGCCCGAATGCCGCGATATTCTCCACGCGCGAACGCAGACGCCGTGTCTGCTCCGCCGTGCGTGGGGTCTTGCCGCAGCCCTTTTCTTTTTTAGTGCTCTTTCCCATGTCAGTCATTGATGATGAAAATGTCCTCGGTGGCCTTCTGCATATTATACTGTTCGCGCGCGATGCGCTCGAGGTCTTCTTTGCCATTGAGGATTGCTTCACGCTTCTCCCGGTAATAGATGGCCGAGTCGCGGCAGGATTCTATCTCGGCTGTGAGCCGGTTGATCTCTTTCTGATACTCTACATTGAGCGCGATGGAGGTGTCTTCATTGAGAAAGAGCACCAGAATGATGACTCCTCCTACGATAAAGACCGGAAGGTGCGAACGGCGTCGCAGCCAGAATAGCGAGTATTTTATTCTCTTTCCCATAAGGATGCTTCAATGAATTGAGTCTGACGTGCGCCCCGGAAGAAACGTAAGCCCACACTTTGAAGTCTGCAAAATTAGCGATAAATGAGCAATGCCACAAATTTTTCGACCATAATTTAGCCCATTGAGTGCAAAAAACAATGCCACTATTTGTGACATTGCAGGGAAATTGTTAATTTTGCGTGGTTTTATAGGCCGATGCTCCCGCCCTCTCCGCAGGACGCTGACGCCAACTTAAATTTGAAAGACTACGATGTCAGAAATTAAAGTGGCCGGCGTGATGCGCGCCGGAGCCTTTTCGCCTAACCATATCGGCAATGATGCCGCTATCTTCAATGAAGTGATGGAGCAGCTGCGCAAGCGCGGATGCAATGTCACCGTTTACAGCGAGTCTCAGTTTCAGACTCAGGACATCCCGGAGCCTATAGTGATTAATATGGCCCGCGAGAGCGACTCCCTGATGAAGCTCCGTGCCCTCGAGAAGGAGGGACGCCTTGTCATCAATTCCGGATTCGGCATCACTAATTGCACCCGTGAGCTGATGACGCGCCTGCTGATGGCCGCTTCTGTGCCTTATCCGGAGTCTGTCATCGCCGGCACCGACGAGAATGTGATCCCGGAGCTTGCACGCCGCGGCATCGTGGAGTGCTGGGTAAAGAGAGGAGAGTCTCATTCTCTTCATCGCGAGGATGTCAGCTTCTGTCGCCATCCTGAAGAGGCGCAGGATATGCTCCATGAATATTTCTATCGGGGCATAAAGCGCGCCGTCATCAACCGTCATCTCAAAGGCGACCTCGTGAAGTTTTATGGCGTCAGAGGGGAGAAATTCTTCTACTGGTTCTATCCCTTTTTCGGACATAAAGAGAAATATGGTCTCGACAAAATCAATGGCGAGCCGGAGGAGATTGCCTTTAGCGTGGAAGACCTTCAGGCACAGTGTGAAGTGGCCTGCGAGGCGCTTGACGTGGATATCTACGGCGGCGACTGCATCATTGATGCCGACGGCAGCTTCAGCATCATTGACTTCAACGACTGGCCATCTTTCGCCCCCTGCCGTAAGGAGGCTGCTCAGGCCATTTCAGCCTATATCCTGGCTAAAATCAAAAATTTCATGAAGTGACCCCGCTCCCTTCAGTGTGTTTCGTTTCATTTTCAATAATGCTATGTCGAAATCCGGAAAATCCTGCCCCGTAACCCGGGAGAAGTTTCCTCTCCTCCCCAAGCTCATCGCCACCTCATTCGGCGTTGGCTTTCTTCCGGTGGCTCCCGGCACATGGGGCGCTCTCCTGGCTCTGCTCCTCTGGCTTCCCCTTTACCTCTATGCATCCATCTGGGTAGCCTTCTGGCTGACGCTCACGGCCACAATTCTCTACTGCATAGCGGGAACCTGGGCAAGCACCCTCTCGGAAAAATACTGGGGCAAAGACCCTGTGGTGGCATGCGCCGATGAGACGGTAGGGCAGTGGATCGCCCTCCTTCCGGTGGTGCCTCTCTCGGCCGGTGTCAATGCCACCCCCTGGTGGTGTGTGATTCTGTCGTTTATCCTCTTCCGTGCCTTCGACATCTGGAAGCCCTTAGGCATCCGCAAGCTCGAAAGGCTTCCGGGAGGAGTAGGCATGATGGCTGATGACATCGCAGCCGGCATCCTCGCCGGATTCGTGATTTTTCTCATTAATATTCTCTATTGACATGAAGCGGGCTTTGCGCGCTTAGTCTATATTCTTAGAACTTACTGAAACCTCAATGGGTAAAGTTAGAAAATTAGGCCACAAGATACTCACCAGCGATGGATGGTTTTATGAATTCCTCCGCTCGGCTGTCTCCTCGCAGACGGCCGGATGGATGGATCTTGGCTGTCGATTCGTGTTCTACTCGTATGTCTTCGTTGGTCTAAGCGAGTTTTATCGCTCTAACCTTTCGGTGGCCATTGGCGCTGTAGTCGGCGGAATCGTTAATTGCGCCATCAACTACAAATTCACCTTTCACGCCTCCGGACAGAATATCGCCGCCGTCGCAGTCAAGTATATTCTCGTTTGGGCCGGCAGCCTGCTCCTTAATATGTATGGCACCACATTCGCCTTTCTGGCTCTCTCTGACTGGCATTGGCTCCGTGAATTCGGCCTCGACGACAAGCTGATTTTCTCCGGTGCTACGCTTCTGGTGGCTCTTATCGTCTCCTGGGCATGGAATTTCGTGCTGCAGCGCAATTTCGTCTACCGCCCTAACCGGTTCGACCCATATTTTATCCGGCTGGTCCATTGGCTTGTGCCGCGCAGGAAGAGCTGTCGGCGCTCATAATTGATTGCTAATCTTCATTTGTCATTCTAATGAGTTATTTCTTTAGTAAAATGCGTGATGCCATTCAGAAGGGCCTTTACTTTGTGATAAATCCCTTCGTCCGCCTGCTCATCAAATGTGGCATTACGCCCAATATGGTGACTACCATCGGCTTGCTCGGTCAGATAGCCGGTGCCGTCATCCTCGTCATGGCGGGATATAAGGTTATGACGGCCGGAGTCCATGACTATGCTCTCGTCACTCTCGGCGGAGCCGTTATCATCATCTTCTCTCTCTTCGATATGCTCGACGGACAGGTAGCACGCCTCGGAAATATGGTGTCGCGCTTCGGGGCATTCTATGATTCTGTTCTTGACCGTTATTGCGAGCTCTTCTGTCTTGGCGGCATCTCTTACTATCTCATAGAAAGCGGGTCGCTTTTTGGCGCCCTTGTCACTTTTCTTGCCGTTGTAGGCTCCTTGATGGTCAGCTATACACGCGCCCGTGCCGAGGGGCTGGGACTGGAATGTAAGGTCGGATTCATGCAGCGTCCCGAAAGGGTCGTCATCACCTGCCTGTCACTTCTTGCTACGGGCATTACGGGGATGTGCGCTAACTATAAGGGCAATGGATTCTCGCCTGACATTATCCTCATTATTGCAATGTGCATTCTCGCTCTCTTTTCTAACGTCACTGCATTCGCACGAATGAATCATTGCAGAAAGCAACTTCAATGACCATGGCAGATAAACGCATTTTCAGTCTCCCTTCTCTGAGCGAGTCGGTAATTATGATTCTCTCTCTGGCGGTCTGGCTTGCCGTCACGCTGCTTTGCGTCGGTTTCCGCCCGGAGCATCTCCTCCTCGCTCTGCTGATATGCGCTCTTTTCTTCTCATCTCTCCCCTCCAGAAAACTTATCGTGGCGCTACTCCCTTTCGTAGCATTCGGCATCTCTTACGACTGGATGAATCTCCTCCCGAACTATGAAGTAAATCCTATCGACGTGGTTGGAATTTATGAGACTGAAAAGGGTCTGTTTGGAATTTCATCCCCTGATGGAATGTTGACGCCTAACGAATTTTTTGCGCGCCACACCTCTGCCTCAATGGATTTTCTCGCAGGCATTTTCTACCTCTGCTGGGTGCCCCTTCCGGTCTTTTATGGATTGTGGCTTTACGCACGCGGACGGCGTGAGGGCTATCTGCATTTTGCGCTCGTATTTCTACTTGTCAATCTCATCGGTTTTGCTCTTTATTACGTCCATCCGGCTGCTCCCCCTTGGTATATTGCCATTTATGGAGCTATAGCTGACACCTCCACCCCCGGAAATATGGCCGGTCTCGCAGCTTTCGACGCTATGACGGGTCTCTCTATCTTCCATGGACTCTATGAACGCAATGCCAATGTCTTCGCGGCTTTCCCCTCTCTGCATTCCGCCTACACCCTCGTGGCTTTCATCTATGCCATGAGACTCAAAAGCAGCCTCCTGTGGCGTGTTTTGCTCGGCGTGGTCACAGCGGGCATCTGGTTTACAGCCGTGTATACCTCTCATCACTATATCATTGACGTGGCAGCCGGAATATTCTGTGCTATCGCAGGATACCTGATTTTTGAATATGTACTGATGAAAATTCCGGCTTTCAGCCGTTTCATCTATAAATACACACTCTACATCTCCTGACTGAGCGACAATGAGAATCGGCTCAAAAGGACAAGTTTTATAGTATAAGAATATTCAGCTAATACATTTCGTTTAATTTTTAGAACTTACGAATGGACAATAGAGACGATACTCTCCTCACTCATGAAGAGTTAATAAAAAAATATGATGTGCATCCCGACGTCCTGACATATCAGGACGTGGCTCGCATGGCTCCTAAGCTTAAAGGCCATGAAAAGCTCGTAAACACGCTTCTGCATTGGCTGAGAGTGGATGAAGTCAATAGGGTGCATGGCCGGTGGTCTCAGACCCCCGGAGCTGAATTTGTCAAGCACCTCGTGGAGGATGATTTTAAGTTTGATATGCGCGTGGATAATCAGGACATACTTGAACGCTTCCGCCAGGGCCCCTTTATCACCGTCAGCAATCATCCATTCGGAGCCGTTGATGGCATCACGCTCATCTATCTTATCACACAGCTGCGCCCTGACTATAAGGTGATGGTCAACTATTTCCTCTCTCATCTCAGCGCCATGAGACCGAATTTTATTTCTGTAGATGCCTGGAGCATCGACCCTAAAAAACGTTCTGTGAGCATCAACGGCATCCGGGAGGTTTTCCGCAGACTCCGGGATGGTCACCCTGTAGGATTCTTTCCCGCCGGCGCCATGAGCAAAACTAATCTCAAAGGAGAACTCATAGACCGCCCCTGGCAGGATTCGGTCAGTGAAATTATTGCCAGAGCCAAAGTGCCCGTTATCCCTATATTCTTCCACGGCTCCAATAGCTGGTTCTTTAATTTCCTTGGTCATGCTTGCTGGCCGGCAAGGTCTCTGCGCCTCCCCTCCGAAGTGTTCAGGAAGAGAAATAAGGAGGTTCATATTTCTATAGGTCAGCCCATTTCTCCGGAGACTATCGCCAAGTATAAGGGCGATATACCGGGTCTCGGCGCTTTCCTCAGGGAGCAGACATATCACCTTAGGGAGGAATTTGGAAAGTGATCTCGCAAGATGAGTGGCTTGCGTCTTACAACGTGCTTGCTTATAATTAAAATTCTTATGTCAGATAATTAAAATTCTAATGTCAGACAAAAAATCCTTTATCTCTCAATATAAAAGCTCTCTCAAGTCTATGGACACGGAGGAGCATTTCGACCTTATTTTCTATCGCCCCCTTGGTTACGCATGGGCGCTCCTTGCTAAAAAACTTGGTGTGCATCCCAATGTAATCACTATTGCCTCCATATTTCTTGGCATCGGCGCAGGCGTGGCTTTCTATTTTAATAATATCTGGTGGAATCTGCTCGGCGTCCTTCTCCTCGTCTGGGCCGATTCTTTCGACTCAGCAGATGGTCAGCTCGCTCGAATGACAAAACAGTATTCCCGACTCGGCAGAATCCTTGACGGTCTCAGCGGCGACCTCTGGTTTGCAGCTATATACGTGGCTATCTGTCTCAGAGAAAATGTCACCTCTGATTTCTTTATGGCTCATAAGTGGGTGATTTGGGTAATGGCTGTCGTGACCGGCATTTGTCATGGTGTGCAGGCTGCTATGGCAGATTATTATCGCCAGTTTCATCTCTATTTCCTTAAAGGAGAAGAGGGGAGCGAACTCGACCGCTATTCTATCCTTCGTGAAAAATTTGATACTCTCTCCTGGAATGGCAATTTCTGGCAGAAAATCGTGCTCTTCTTTTATATGAACTATACTAAAGGTCAGGAACGGCGCACCCCCTCTATGCAAAAACTCCGCGCACGTCTGCAAGTGAAATATGGTGACCATATCCCGCAGCAGTTCCGCGATAAATTTCGTGCCCTCTCTCTCCCTCTGATGAAATATACCAATATCCTCTCGTTCAACACCCGCTCCTTCGCCCTCTTTGCCGCGATTCTGATTTTCAGAATGCCATGGCTTTACTTTGCTTTTGAGCTGACGGTGCTGAATTTCCTGCTTATTTATATGGTATGTCGTCATGAAAAAATCTGTAAAACTCTTTGCGATGAACTCTCAAATTAATGATATTTTTACCGGTATTAAAGGTGTAATTTTTGACTACGGCGGCACTATCGATTCTGCCGGTGATCACTGGAGTGAAGTCATCTGGAATGCATGGCAGAAAGCTGATATTGCTGTCTCAAAAGGCGAATTTCGCGAGGCTTATGTCTTCGCAGAACGCGAACTCGCCAGAGTGCGCCATATCCTCCCACAGCATACCTTCGCCGATATGCTCCTCATTAAAATGCGTCTGGAGCTCCAATGGCTCTCAGAAAACGGACTTTTCCCCCCCGCTCTCGTGGAAGAAAAGGCTAAAGAGACTGCCGACCTTTGCTATAAGGCGGCTGAAGCACACGTAAAAGATGCCATTCCCGTTCTCAAGACTCTTGCCGAGAAATTCCCTCTCGTGCTCGTCAGCAACTTTTATGGCAATATCGAGTCTGTCCTCAAGGACTTTGGGATCTACCGGTTCTTCAAAAAAATTATCGAAAGCGCTGTGGTTGGCGTCAGAAAGCCTGACCCTGAGATTTTCCGTCTCGGAGTGAAGGCTCTCGGCATGGATCCGAAGGAGGTTCTCGTAGTTGGCGACAGCATAAAAAAGGATATTCTCCCTGCTACTTCCATCGGGTGTCATGCCGTGTGGATTAAAGGGTTGACCTGGGATCCCGCCGAAGAATCCACTCCCCCCGCCGGAGTCCCAACGATCGATTCTCTATCTGAATTGATAAGTAAGTGAGAAAGTAAGTAAGGTTAATGAGCGTATAGAGTATGTTTAGAATGATTTATTGTTTAATTTGGTTTAAATGTAAATATTATCTAAATAAAAACCCAGAAGCCCTCTTTAGGTTTATTAACTAAAATCTCATCAAATATTGAAAATTTAATATTTGTTAACTAAATAGTAGGGTGTGAAATAAAATTTAACATTTCACACCTTTACTTTTATTGGAATTTTCTTGGTCGGTTCGTGAAATCTATATAATTTTGCCCGACTTTCGATTGGCAGCCTCTTCGATCTTGGATAGGTTGCCGATTCGAGGGCTCTCTTTCTGACTCTTTGCCGGAATTTACTTTCCCGGCTTTAGTCACGGTTTATTAAAAAACACAACTTACTTATAATTACTCAAAATGGCAGAAAAAGCAAAAGAAGCCAATGGTAAATTAGGCGTCCTCGTTGTTGGTCTCGGTGCTGTGACCACTACTTTTATGACTGGTGTCTTCATGGCTCGCAAGGGGCTCGCTAAGCCCGTCGGCTCCATGACTCAGTTCGACAAAATCCGCGTAGGACGTGGCGAAAACAAAAAATATCTTCACTATAAAGACATCGTCCCCATCGCATCGCTTGATGATATCGTATTCGGTGCCTGGGACGTTTATCCCGAAAATGCCTACGAGTCTGCTATTAATGCAGAAGTGCTCAAGGAAAAGGATATTGAGCCCGTCAAGGATGAGCTCAAAGCTATCAAGCCTATGAAGGCCGCTTTTGATAAGAACTACGCTAAGCGTCTTGATGGCGACAACACTATGGGCGACATCACCCGCTGGGAAATGGTGGAACGCCTCCGTGAAGATATCCGCAATTTCAAGAAGGAGACAGGTGTTGAGCGCGTTGTAGTCCTCTGGGCTGCTTCTACCGAGGTCTATGTGGCTGTGGATGAGAAAGTGCACGGCACTGAAGAGGCTATGGTCGCCGCTATGAAGGCTGACGATAAAGAGCACATCGCTCCCTCTATGTGCTACGCCTATGCTGCTCTCCTTGAGGGTTGCCCCTTCATCATGGGTGCCCCCAATACTACCGTCGACTTCCCCGCTATGTGGGAGGTGGCTGAGAGAACTAAGATGCCCATCGCCGGTAAAGACTTCAAGACCGGGCAGACTCTCGTGAAGTCTGGTTTTGCGCCTATCATCGGCACTCGTTGCCTCGGCCTCTCAGGATGGTTCTCTACCAACATCCTCGGTAACCGTGACGGCCTCGTGCTCGATGAGCCCGCTAACTTCCGCACTAAAGAGGTCAGCAAGCTCTCTACTCTCGAGTCTATTCTCGTTCCCGAAGAGCAGCCCGATCTCTACAACGACTACTACCACAAGGTGCGTATCAACTATTATCCCCCCCGCAACGACAACAAGGAGGGTTGGGATAATATCGACATCTTCGGATGGATGGGCTATCCCATGCAGATCAAGATCAACTTCCTCTGCCGCGACTCTATCCTCGCTGCTCCCCTCTGTCTCGACCTCGTGCTCCTCAGCGACCTCGCTGCTCGCGCCGGAAGATATGGAACTCAGAAGTTCCTCAGCTTCTTCCTCAAGAGCCCGATGCACGACTACACTGAAGGCGAAATTCCCGTTAATCACCTCTTCCAGCAGTATGTAATGCTTAAGAACGCTATCCGCGAAATGGGTGGTTACGAAGCTGATGAGGAAATCGACTGATAACTCTGTTTCTGTCCGCTGTATAAATCAGCGCTGACAAGCATAACAACTTAGAGAGGGTATGCCGAAAATTCTGTTTCGGAACGCCCTCTCTCTTTTAACGCTTTTCTGTCTCATGAGAATCGATATTATCACCGTACTCCCGGAAATGCTTGAGTCTCCTCTTAATTGCTCTATTCTCAAAAGAGCGCAAGACAAGGGACTCGTGGAAATTTGTGTCCATAATCTCCGTGATTTCACTACCAACAAACATCGAAAGGTCGACGATTATCCTTTCGGCGGAGAAGCCGGAATGGTTATGCAAATCCAACCCGTTGATGCGTGTATTTCCATGCTTCGCGAGCAACGTCACTACGATGAAGTCATTTTTGTCACTCCCGATGGCGAAACCTTCAATCAGAAAACGGCTAATTCTCTTTCGCTTGCTGAAAATATCATTATTCTCTGCGGACACTATAAAGGTATTGACTATCGTATTCGTGAGCATCTCGTGACGCGCGAAATTTCCATTGGAGACTATGTGCTCACCGGAGGCGAGCTCCCGGCTGCAATTATTGCTGACTCTATTGTAAGGTTAATTCCGGGTGCTATCGGTGATGAACAGTCTGCCCTCTCCGATAGCTTTCAGGATAACCTGCTTGCACCTCCGGTATATACCAGACCTGCTGAATACAAAGGCTGGAAAGTTCCGGAAATCCTTCTCTCAGGCCATCAGGCAAAAATCGACGAGTGGAAGCATGAGCAGGCTCTTGAAAGAACTCGGCGGTTAAGACCGGACCTCCTCGGCGATGAATGATTACTCTCCTGTATTAATATGCATTATTAAAAATGCAGCCACCTGCGGGATAACCCGGGTGGCTGCGTCATATATAAGAGGTATTTATCTATTAAGGGGTTTTGCTTTTCGTTTTATTTTTAAGTAAGTAAGTGAGAAAAATTAATGTACATATAAAACGAAGAAATTTTGGAGATAATTTCGCGACGAAACGAAGGAAGATATAAGCATATCTGACTGAGAGACAACGTGAAATTAGCCCAAAAGGGCAAGTTTTATTGTACAAGAGTTTTCATCTCACATATATCGTTTAATTTTTCGAAATTACTTAAATGAGAAAAATTCTTATCTATAATCCTTCAGCATAGTCTGAAGCCGTTTTCGTGCAAAAAAGATTCTGCTCTTGATTGTCCCGAGTGGAAGCCCCATCTTCTCTGCTATTTCGCTATATTTGTAGCCAGCGAAATACATCGTAAACGGCACCTTATAGTCATCTGTGAAACTATTAATTGCTGCTGAAATCTCCTTGGCTGCAAAGGAACCCTCCGGTGTCGACACTCCTGACTCCTGTGAGAGATTGAGATGATATAAATCATCTGTAGTGTCTATTATCGTTGAGCTCCTTACGGTTCTGCGGTAATTATTGATAAATATATTACGCATTATTGTAAATACCCAACCCTTGAAATTGGTATTATCTACATATTTGGATTCATTGTCAAGCACCTTGAGTGTAGTGTCTTGGACAAGATCCTCCGCAGCTTCTCGGTTTGTCGTTAACTGATATGCAAAGTTTAGGAGATTTCCTTGCAATCCTAATAATTTCTTTTTAAATGTTGCTGAGTCTGTCATAATCGTAATGTTTAGTGTTAATCTGTATCTTTAAAACAACACAACTCCCAAAAAAGGTCGCTCGCCTTCCAAAAAAAATCTTAAGATTTCGTAGAGTGTGTTTAGTTTTAAACCATTTTATCACAAAGAAAGATTTTGGGATGATTAAATTGCCGTCATGCCGAACTTTATTTTCCGTCCCGGCGTTTACACTATATAACTTAATAAATAAAGGACATTATGAAAAAGTATCTCTCTATTATTGTAGCGTTAATCCTCGGTCTTGCTTCGGCACAGGCGCGTGACGTCATATCCAGAAACGTGGCTGACCTCCCGGCATCTGCCCGGACCACTCTCACTAAGTACTTCCCCAAAAAATCAGTTAATCACATTAAGATTGATAAAAAGCTCGTAGGTAACACCGACTACGAAGTCATTCTTAGCGATGGAACAGAAGTGGATTTTGACCACAACGGCAACTGGAAGGAGATAGATATGGGAAGCAACGCCGTCCCGGACGCTATGCTCCCTAATGCTCTTGTTAATTATGTCCGCAAAAACTACAAGGGCTCTAAAATCATTGGGGTTGATAAAAAGAATAATAAATACGAAATTGAACTCAGCAACGGGCTCGATCTGGAGTTCGATAGAGCCGGCAATTTCCTTAAAATCGACAGATAAAGGTCGAAATCCACATTTAGATAGATAATTTCAGCCAAATTCTACCTGAAATATCGGCTGAATAATGCATAAAAGTTGTGTCGGAAGAGATTTTTTCGGCGCAACTTTTGCGCTTATTGCAAAAATCTCATTTCAAAATAAACATAACATAACAAAATTAAACAAAAATTAACTCTCTGCAAATCACTAACAATCAGCGTGATACAAAAAAGTTCACGAAAAAAGCGATAAAAAAGGGGAAAAGACTTGCAAAGCGGGAAAAATTGCCATAACT
>JAAVFQ010000016.1 GCA_014800685.1 Bacteroidales bacterium | reverse complement strand
GTAGGGAGGATATAGTCAGGCTCCCCTCTACGAAGCAAGGAGTGAGCTCTTCATCCACGCCGGATAAGCGTAAGGCAAAACCGGGTATGAGGTACGACTGGTACATACCTGATGATATGCCGGCTCCCGACGGAGAGTTCACTATGGACATGATTAAGTTCTGGGCCGGTGAAGGTGAGAATAAAGCCGCCCTCGTCATTCAGTGGAATGATGATAAAGAGAAGAACGCTTTGGTTTTCGGTTACCGTTGGGACGGTCTCGCCACCGGCGCCGATATGATCAGGGCGGTGGTAGCTGCCTATCCGCGCCTTTACACACTAATCCAGTACACCAACGTTTCCTCTCCGACTGATCCTCTCGGTGGTTACACAATCAACGGATTCGGATGGGATACAGACAACGACGGTGATATAGCCTTGATCGACACGAAAGACAATCAGGAATACAGGACGCCAACAGGAGTCTTCATCCATCCTCGTGGCTATGACCCCGATAAAGGAGGTTCGTCTGACTACGACTATGATGACTGGGTAGCTGTCGATAAAGATGACCTTTGGGGCGCCGGATGGTATATTAGCTACTGGAGCTACTGGGTGAAGGATGATTATAAAAGTATGTTCTCCTATTCAGGCTGGGGAGCATCCGGGCGCGTGCTGCAGAATGGCAGCTGGGATGGCTGGAACTTCTCTCTTGATATGATTCCGAGAGACTGGAAAGAGTTTGTGGCTGCACCGGCGCTTATCCCCGAAGGTGCAAAAACGGAGTTTGAATATCAAGGCTTGTGCTATAGACTTCTTGATTATTCAAATAAGACAGTGGCTCTTGTCTCACCCGAAGAGGGGGCTGCTTCATATTCAGGAAACATAACAGTGCCCGCCACATTTGTTGATGAGGAGATCACATATAATGTGACTCAGGTGGCTGATTATGCTTTTGACGGCATGACCGGTGTAACGGCTATAGATCTTCCTCTGTCTGTGACCAATATCGGCAAATATGCTTTCAGGAATACAGGTATCTCCAAACTTACCGTTGACGGTCAGAGTGAAAGCTACGACAACATCGGCAAAATAGGCACAGGCGCTTTTGCATCCATCAAGTCTCTTGATACCCCCGTATTCTCAAGCAAAGTGCCTGCCGTTTCCGACAGTTGTTTCTATGAAGCAGGGAAAATAACTGCAATCAACTTCCCCGAATATGTGACTACGGTTGGTGCAGAATCTTTTGGAAAGTGTACATCACTTGAAACGGTGGAGATTCCCGCCACTATCAAATCAATAGGAGGTAGAGCTTTCGGTGATTGCAACGCGCTCACAGATGTGTATTGCGGATCAACATCTCCGCTCCCGATTGAAAATGATACATTCGGTGATGTCGCTGAAACTACTCTTCACATCCCCTTCGGATTTGAAACTGATTATAAGAATGCTACCGGATGGAGAAGTTTCGGTAAAACCCAGCAACAACTTATAGAAGTCCATAACGGCGACATATTCAAATATAACGGCATGACCTATAGGGTCACTTCTGTCGGAGCTGAGAATACCGTTACCGCCACATACTGCAAATTCGATGGCAAGCCGACAAGAGATCTTATCACAGCAGCTAACAAAGTCGGTTACACAGGAAACGTCACCATACCCGCCAAAGTCAGCTATCAGGAGAAAGATTTCACAGTCACAGCTCTTAATGACAGCGCTTTCTACGGTGCATCAGAATTGCAGAAAGTAGATATAAAAGCATCTGTAAACGCCGTGGGAGCATACGTATTTTGTGATTGCAACGCACTTCGTGAGGTGACACTTCCGTCATCGATCACTGAGATTGGTCAATACGCCTTCGCTTATACCGGCATTACAAGTCTTGACATTCCGGAAGGAGTGACAGCACTCGGCGACAGGGCATTTTTCCAGACACACTCTCTTACGAAAGTAAGTCTGCCTTCAACGCTGACAAAAGTTGGAAATAACTGTTTTGCCTACGCCACAGCTCTTGAAGCTATCTCATTGGGCGACAATATCACCACTCTCGGCACAACGCTTTTCCAGAACTGTCAGAAACTGAAGTCGGTAAAATTCCCGGCATCGGCTACTAAAATTCCTTCATACTGTTTCCAGAACTGTTCGGCGCTTACTTCTTTTGAATTCCCGGCAAATATCACGGAAATTAGTTCGAGCGCGTTCAAAGGTTGTTCGTCATTGAAGATAGTACTCCCGTCTACCGTTACGACAATAGGTTCCGAGGCATTCAGCAACTGCCTGCAGTTTACTGAATTCCATTTCCCCGAGAATATGACTGCAATCCCCAATTATGTTCTTGACGGCTGCGAAAACCTGACCTCAGTAACGATGGGTAAGAATGTCACTTCTATCGGCAACTATGCCTTCAGGAAATGCGCTGCAATTAAAAAATTCGATCTGCCTGATGGAGTTAAATCGATAGGCAGTTATGCTTTTGCAAACTGTAGTATTGATTCAATTGTATTGCCGTCAGCCTGCACATCCATCGGCACGTATGCATTTTCATCCAACCCGAATCTCAAATATGTCAGACTTCCGGAAGGCATTAAGACATTGGGAGCATCGGCATTTAGAAACACAGGACTTAAAGAGCTTGTTATTCCCTCCGGACCGACAAGTATCAACACAAGCGATATTGTCAACGGTTGTTCGGATATCACCATATATTCATGTTCAACCACTCCTGCCACTGTGGCTACTTACACATGGCGCACAGCAACTAACAAGTGGGCTCCGGTTGTAGTTCCTACCGGCACTAAAGATCTGTATGCTGCCAAGAACTATTGGAACAGGTCTGAAATTTCAGAGGAAGCACCTAACGGAATTAGTGTAAAAGATGTAGTGACGACTTCTGAAGATGGCACTATTATTCTGAAAGGCACGGTTGATCTCACTTATGGCAAGGATATGCCTTTGCAATTCCTTGAGGCCAACAATCGCTATCTGATCGGCAAGTCTACAGCTACCATCAGTTATGGCAATGAGGAGAAGGAGATCGTGATTGAGGAAAGCACCGGAAATTTCAACATCAGTATTCCTTCAGATGTTACCGAAGCGGTGCTGAAACTTAAATACGACGATGAAAATACATTGGCATCCAACACATTTGCCATTCCTCCGGTCGTCCCTCCCTCTGTGGTGAACTCCTTTGTAGATTTTGAGAAAATAGAATATAATGTTGGTGAAGGACCTCTTCACTGTGCTCTGCTCGTTTCCTGGAACGATGCCATGAGAGGTGTCGATCATCTTGTGTGGGGTGTGAATTTCACTCCGGGCGAAACGGCTGAACAGATCATAGCAAAAGTAGCTGATGCAGATTCCCGTTTTTATGCACTTGAAAGCGGTTACGGTTATGACAACCTTGACAAGGGAACTCTTTCTGAGAAATATGACCATTACAGCTTGGATGCGCAGGATCTGAAATGGCATATAACTTCTGACGAGAATCTCAACTCGGGAAGTGTCGTTTATCTGGAATATACATCTTCTGAAGAGCCTGTAAAACCGGAATATCTATTCTATATTCCCTCAGCAGAAAAATTGGGTGCCTGGATTCCGGAGTCCTATAAACTTCCGATCGCTGACGACATGGCGTTGCCGGTATGGGTACGCGGCGGTGCATACGGGGCCAAGGATGTCACAGTCACTATGAATCCATCACGTCCGTATGTAGTCACGACCTCTGCTACAAATAATTTCAGCGATGGGTGTGCTATGGTTGCGGTAACTCCGGCTATCGAAAAATTTGTCCAGAGTGATCCCGAATGCTATGACATGACTATCAAACTTTCGGTTTCAACCAAAAATTCTGCACCGGAGGGTATGGATAATTTATTCTGGTTGGATAATAAAGAGAGCTTCGATTGCTCGATAGTCGCTCCCGTCAAGCCCATAACCAAGATAAAAGACACCATGGTCAATGTGACCGGTGAGCTTGCAGCCACATCGCTTAAAGATCTTGTTGAATATGAACCGGCCGATGCTACTTATACCGGTTTCAGAGTCTACGAAGTGGATATGAATACCTCCGAAACAGGTAAAAAGATCAATCCATATTATGAAGATCTGGATAACGGTGCATACGGGTTCTGGCTCAATGCAATCACCGTGAACTCCGGAGCTGAGGACAGGATATTTGTCATAAAGTCCATACTTGATGAAGAAATTGAGGGGCTGCTCGGATTCACCATCTCCCCCACTCCTGTCACTTCCGTATATCTTGAGGGAATCGAGGGGAATACTCTTGATCTTGAAGTCAATGAGATTGCAGCTCTGCGCACCCGCGTGGAACCGGCGGACGCCGCTTCCCATGGCGTAGCTCTCAGCATTGAGAATGCGACAGTAGAGAATATGGCGAATGCTTATTCAGTAGGAGGATCAGAGAAATTCACTGAACTTGTCACTTACCGTCCGGGAGAGTTTGATCTTGTCCTTACATCGGTAGAAAATCCCGACGTTAAGAATACTTATCATGTTACGGTTCGCGACTATGAAAAAGTAGCGGCCAATGATTACACCGACGGAACATTCTGGCTTAATGAGGAATGGTTCACTCACAAGAACGGTTCTATCAACTACCTCACAAGTCCGCTGATAGAGAGTGATGACGAGATCATCTACCGAGCATACGCACGTCAGAATGAAGACAAAGGCTTCGGCGCAACTTCACAGTACGGTATGATTTTCGGAGACAAGCTGTTTATCATGTCAAAGCAGGAGCACGACCAGGGCGATATAAGAGGTAAAGTCGGAGGCCGTCTTGTCGTGGCAAATGCCAAAACACTGAAGACACTTGCTGAATTTGATGAAATAGGTGGCGACGGACGCGCTTGTCTTGGCGTTACACCTGAAAAAGCATACATCGGTTCTCACGCAGGCATAAGAGTACTTCATTTTGAGGATGGTGTATTCACACTCGAATCAACCGGAATCAAAGGAATCGGCAACGATTCGGAAAGCGGATCTTCTGATATCGGCAACAATCAGGCTCTCTATAACAAGCAGGTGGGCGATATGGTGCTCGCCGGCAAATATGCGTATGCAATCCAGCAGGGAGTCGGTGTCCACATTATCGATATTGACACCGACGCTCTCGTCAGAACAATCGGCGATACGGGAGTTCAGGGTATTGTGCAGGACGCATCAGGAAATGTATGGTTTGCATCAACAGCAGGTATCACTGAATCGGGCACAACGCTCCTCCATGAAATAGACTATCTCACCGGTGAGGAAATCCGTACGGTCACAGTACCCGGCACGATAGGCTGCAGCTGGGGATCATGGCGTTCTACCAATTTCTTTGCCGACCTCAATGATAGAATACTTTATTGGAATGGTGCTTCAAGCGGTATAACAAGCAGCGGATCGGTAATTTACAAATGGGATATCGATGCCGACCCACAGGCGGAAAATATCATGCCGTTCTTCACATTGCCGACCCAGGAGGGAGTGACTTCAGATGTGACCAGAGTGATGTATGCCACCATGCGTCTTGACCACCGCAACAATTCAATATTGTTCGCTACCACCACGGCACCGAGCGGAAATTACCGCTACAACTGGTATAACTTCATTGATGCTTCTACAGGCGACATCCTTTCGCAGGTAAGACTGAAGGACTACTATTGGTTCCCGGCTCTTCCGATCTTCCCGGATGCACATGCTCCTGAGATTGCTTCTCTTGATCCTATCTCTATCACAATTCCGCGCGCTGAGTCGGAATCCGGAGCCGCAGCTTCTTATGACCCTGTAGAGTTCCGGATCAATGCTACCGATAAAGATAATAATGATCATAATATCGGTTACAGAATTCTCAATGCGGAAGATCTTGAAGATATTGCCGACGTATCGCTTGACGGTAATAAAGTCACGATCACTCCTAAGAAGGCCGGTTCCGGCAATCTGACACTTATGGCTCATTCTAACGGTGTACCGTCTTTCGTTGATGTGCCTCTTACCATCGTTAACGAAATACCGGATGGAGTTGCGGAAATTGTCGACGGTGATATCATTATCAATGGGCGTCGTGTTAGAGTCAGAAACCTTGATGGCACTGATTTCATGATCTATGACATGAGCGGTAAGCCTGCAGCAGCGTTCACTGCAGCCGGTGATGATTGCAGTGTCTATCTGGGTCTCAATTCAGGAGCATACGTGCTTATCGATAATTCAGGTAAGAGAAAAGTAAAATTCATAATAATGTAAATTGAACCTCATGAAAGCAAGACATATTGTCTCACTTTCAGCAATCGCCTGCGCGGGTCTTATGGCCCGCGCATGGGTGATTGACTGGGATAAAATCGAACATTGGGCAGGATCGGGCACAAACCGTGCGGCCCTCGTGGTGCAATTTGCCGATGATGGACCCAAAGAGGCTTACGTATGGGGATTCCGTTGGAATGACGGTGATTTTGAGGGGGAAGGCCCGAGTGGCGAACAATTGTTCCGCGGAATAGTAGCGGAATGCCCTGATCTACTTTTATTCACCCAATTCACAGGGACTATGGGCTCTACTGTCGACGGCATAGGTTATTTCAATCCGTCGAAAGGATCTTTGGCTAATAAAATAGGATATGATTTCGATGGGGCGAAAAATGATGGCCGCGTCAGCTTCGATTATTTCTCGCCAAATGAATTTATGGGTCAGACCTCGGCTCCCGGCAATTTTACTCCTACTTTCTGCCGCAGAGCCATAAATGAAGCCGTGGATACCCGCATAATTGAGCACCCCATAAACGCGAAGGTATATGGCTATCCTGCTTATGACTATGACTGGTGGCAGCCTAAAGAGACTCTCGATCTTGAGAATGAAAGATGGAATGCCGGCTGGTATTACGGTTATTGGAGCTATTGGGTAGGTGGTATAGATTCCGAAGAATTGAGTTATTCAGGACTCGGCTATTCATCCCGAAAATTACGCAATAATGGTGTAGACGGCTGGAAATATACATTTCTCGACGGTCCTGTGACGGGAGGTATAGATGGATCCACCGGAGCAAGCGAGCAATGGCACAAACTTAATTACGCGCATTTTAATTCGCCGTCATCAACTCAAGAGATATCTTCTGATATTTCCGGAAATGAAACGGTAGTTGCCATTTACGGAACAGATGGACGTAGATATTCATCCTTGTCAGAACTGCCACGCGGAATATACATAGTGCGTTTCAGCAATAACAGAACTGCAAAAATAGTGAAGAAATGAAACTTTACCGATTGATCGGCAGTTTTTTCTGTCTGTTGAGTTTTACGGCCGGCATGTTGGCAGAGGAAACCGACTATAGTAAAGGGATAATATGGGTTAACGAAGATTGGTATGGTCACCAGAACTCAACCGTAAATTATCTTCTGCCTGATGATCCTGACGGTAATTTCTGGAAATATCGGATTGTGCAAGCCGAAAATCCCGGCAAGGAGTTAGGATGCACTAACCAGTATGGAGCACTTTGGAATGACAGACTATACCTTATTGCAAAACAGGAGAAGGACCCGGGCGCTACGATCACCGGTGGACGTATCACTGTCTGCGATGCCAAAACCATGAAGATTCTCCACCAACAGAGTCTTATCGACCCGTCCGGGGCACAGTGCGATGGGAGAGGTTTTGTGGGGGTAGACTCTCACAAGGGATACGTTTCTTCAAGCAATGGAGTATGGGTGTTCGACCTTGACAATTTCAAGATCACAGGACAGGTAGAGGGCACTTCCAATCCAAATGCCGGAGGAGATAACGACAAACCCAATACTGACCCTACAGGATCGCTTTATCATGGTCAATGCGGAATGATGGTCAGTGCCGCCGGCAAGGTATTCGTCGCTCACCAGCAATATGGTCTTCTTGTGGTAGATCCAAAGACAGATGCTGTCATAGATGTAATATCGATGAATGTGGTAGCCGAGGGTGCCGGTATCGGATCAGTGGTAAAATCCAAAGACGGAAGGCTGTGGTGCTCGGTAGCGAAGAATCTTACAGGAACCGGCGCGACATATAGAGCGCTCCTTTGCCTTGATCCGGCTACCCTCAATTACGAGGTTATCGATATTCCGGAAGGTATGTATCCCCCCTCAAATTCATGGTATGCGTGGACTCCGGATCCATTCATAGCCTCATCGGTTGAGAACTGTCTTTATTGGAAAGGGGGACCTGACAGTTGGTTCACGGGTACCAAAATCTATAAATTCAATTGTAACACGCGTGTTCAGGAATTATTTATAGATATTGCCGCTGATGGTGAGGGATGGAAGCTGTACGGATGTGCGATGGGCATTCACCCGGTGACAGATGAGTTGTATATGGCCCTTTATCATGAGTTCAGTATTCCGACTTACATCACCCGCCGATATTCCGTGACTGGGAAGAAGGTCAGGGATTATGAAATGATCATGAATTATTGGTTCCCTTCACTCCCATTATTCCCTGAGGGCGGCTCACAATCAGGAATACATGATATTTTATCAGATTCTTTATCCTCAATTGGAGATCTCTATTCCATCAATGGTATTCTTGTAAAACGAAATATCGAGTATGGAGATTGGCCCGACATCTCTACGGGAATCTACATCTGGAAATCCAATGATTCCACGAAAAAGGTTCTCATAAGATAAACTTGCATGGCTCGTGTGAAAACTCGGGTCATGCAACATATATATAAGTATATGAATAAACTTTTACCAATTATAATTTTAGTTATCCTGACAGTAGGATGCTCAAAGCGTAAATCTGAGCTATCTGACTTCAACCAACTCCTCCATACCCCTGAATATGCCTCCGGCTTCAGTATCAAGGGCGCTGACGGATATGAAAGCTTCATCATCTACCGGTAACCGATATGGTGGAAAGCGGGCATATACAAAGATTATTCTCGTCTCCGGATTTGAGCTTTGAAGAATTGATATGGCAGAACAAGAAATGAAATTTACATATCAGGTAGAGGATTTCACATTTACCGTCTCCACAGAGGAATACATCCGGCATTTGTTATCTACCCGAATATCTCACGCTCATCTGCGGTTTATTTTATAACGAAGAGAAAGGACCGGTGGCAGGTTTTTGAGTAGCAAGCCTACCACAAAAACACCTAACCTCCCCTCCTTTTAATTCTAACCCAAATTTAGCTCTTTAGTCATTCTGACATTTGGTCATTCTGCAGAGTCTGTTTTGCCGTCTGACCTTTTTTTATTACCTTTGCATTCTTCATCAACGTAAGTAAGAAAATTTAATGTGCGGATAAAGCGAAGTAATTTTTCTAACTTATTTCGAACCCACTTAACCTTATCAAAATCAAAATGTCCATGTCTCGGTTACGCATTTGCTTAGCTTTTATCCTTTGCCTTATCAGCCTTCAGCTCAGCGCAAAGCATCTGGAATTTATGGGTATCCCTATCACGGGGACCATCAATTCGTTCCAAACGAAACTTCTGGCAAAGGAGTGCAAACTTTATCAGTACAACTATCTCCTCTCTAACGGAGTCCGCGCCTTCGAAGGCGTTTTTGCCGGCAAAGATTGCAAAATTGTAGTTGCTTACAACAATCGTACTAAACAAGTGTATGGCGTTGCTGTCTGGGTTGATTGTAACTCCTCTGATACCGCTGAAAATACATTCAACTATTATAAAGATCTTCTGACTAAAAAATATGAAGATTTATCCATCGACTCGGATGCTTTGGAGGATTCATCAGAAACCTATTTTGGAATGGCGATATTCGAAGCTCCTCCTATGGAGGGGATGGAGCCGATAGGACGTATTGGGATAACAATAAATGACCGGGATGATTATGATAATCCCTATTATGTGGCGGTACTATACACAGATGCTATTGGCTCCTCGGAGAATGTGAAGGACTTGATGAACGATTTATAATCCTGACCAACTCATCCGCACTCCCCTATCAGCCTCTCCTTACAATTTACTTATGAACGTAGAATCCCTGCGCAGCTATTGCCTGACGCTCCCATCAGCTACGGAAGATATGCCTTTCGACGACGAACATCTTGTATTTCGCGTTTTCGGCAAGATTTTCGCGTGCCTCTCACTGACGGGTGATGACATTGTAGCGCTGAAGTGTGACGCTGACTATGCTGTGGAGCTTCGCGCCTCATCCCCTTTCGTGGAGCCGGCTTTTCACTGGAATAAAAAGTATTGGAACCAAATATGCATCTCCGGCGGAGCTGACACCGACTTCATTCTCTCTCTCGTCAGACATAGCTACTCGCAGGTAGTGGCCAAGCTTCCGGCAAAAATGCGCAATGCGCATCCGGAGCTCACGGAAATAAATTAAGCTCTCTCCCACTCTTTCTTCTCCTGCTGCAAATACTTACTTAGAACTTACTTGTCATGATAATGAACATCGTATGGCTCCTCGTGGGTCTCATTCTCATCCTCGTCGGGGCCAATGCCCTCACCGACGGAGCCTCTTCACTCGCCCGGCGCATGGGCATCAGCGACCTTATCGTGGGCCTAACGGTAGTAGCTTTCGGCACCTCGGCGCCTGAGCTTGCCATCTCAGTAATCTCCGCAGCCGGAGGGGAGGCTCAGCTTGCCATCGGAAATGTGGTGGGAAGCAATATCTTCAACATTCTTATGATTATCGGAATCACAGCCATGGTTAGACCTATCATCATCGAACGCACCGTGCTGTCGCTGGAGATTCCGATGGTGATACTTTCATCGGTCATTCTCCTCGTGCTCGGCAACACCGCATGGCTCAATGGCGAAGGTATCAACGAAATATCTCGCGTCTCAGCCATTTTCCTCCTCATCTTCTTTATACTTT
This sequence comes from Bacteroidales bacterium, assembly GCA_014800685.1. Classification (GTDB taxonomy): domain Bacteria; phylum Bacteroidota; class Bacteroidia; order Bacteroidales; family Muribaculaceae; genus Lepagella. Next base: position 171,638 of record JAAVFQ010000016.1, on the reverse strand, counting down.
TCATGCGATATACGTTTGCATCGGCCAAACAGCCGGGAGCAGAAGCCGGCAATGAAGAGAAGGAGAATAAGACGCTACCCGTGTGGCGAGCTATTCTCTATGTAGTCTTAGGACTCGCTGCCCTCGTTTTCGGTGGAGACAAGTTTGTAGACGGCGCCTCCGGGATAGCGTCCGCACTGGGAGTGAGTCAGGCGGTAATCGGTCTGACCATCGTAGCCGCCGGCACGTCGCTCCCCGAGCTTGCCACTTCCGTCGTGGCCGCTACCAAAGGGAGACCCGGAATGGCCATAGGAAACGTGATAGGCAGCAACATTTTCAATGTGCTCATGGTGCTCGGAGTGTCGGGATGCGTGCGTTCGCTCCCCTTCGGCAGCATAGGCAACTTTGACCTGCTCACACTTCTCGGAGCCTCCATCCTTTTCCTCATCTTCGGCTGGGTGATAAAGGACCGGACTATCACCAGAGGCGAAGGAGCGGTAATGGCAGCCGGATATGTGGCTTACGTAGGCTGGCTTTTGGCAAGCCTTTAGGCTCCGACCCGGAAAAAGTAGGCTCAGGCGACTTTGCGAAATAAAATAATTTTGCTAATTTTGCGTATCGGGACTGACTGCGATACTTTCCGACGTCTCTCTAAGGATTCAAGCGGTCTCCCCATAGCATAGAACGTAAACTCAATTTATGAGTAAGAAACTCAACATAGCAGTTGCAGGCACGGGATACGTGGGTCTGAGCATCGCTACTCTGCTGGCTCAGCATCATGATGTCACCGCCGTAGACATCGTGCCTGAAAAAGTAGATCTCATCAACGATCGCAAATCGCCTATCCGTGATGAATACATAGAGCGCTATCTGGCGGAAAAACCATTGTCGCTCAAAGCCACGCTTGATGCGCGTTCGGCCTATCGGGAGGCTGATTTTATCGTTATTGCCGCTCCCACGAATTACGATCCCGTAAAGAACTATTTCGACACGCATGCCATTGAGGATGTGATCGACATTATTCTGGAGGAGAATCCGGAGGCCGTGATTGTCATAAAGTCTACTATCCCTGTGGGATATACCCGCAGTCTCTACAAGAAATATGCCCGTGCCGGGGCCCGGCGCCTCAATCTTCTTTTCTCACCGGAATTTCTGCGCGAGAGCAAAGCCCTATATGACAATCTCTATCCCAGCAGAATCATCGTGGGCTATCCCAAGATTATGGAGGCGACTGACTATGACGAGGAGAACAAAGCTATTCTACTGCTCTCAGACCCTGAGTTTCTGCGCCTGAAGGCTGAGGAGTTTGCCGCTCTGCTGCGCGAGGGCGCCCTCAAAGAGGATATTCCCACTCTTCTGATGGGAATGAAGGAGGCGGAAGCGGTCAAGCTTTTCGCCAACACATACCTCGCTCTGAGGGTCAGCTATTTCAATGAGCTCGACACATACGCGGAAGTGAAAGGTCTTGACTCCCGGGCTATTATCGAAGGAATCGGCCTTGACCCCAGAATAGGCACTCACTATAACAATCCCTCTTTCGGATATGGCGGCTACTGTCTGCCCAAGGACTCAAAACAGCTTCTGGCCAATTATGCCGACGTGCCGCAGAATATGATGTCGGCTATCGTGGAGAGCAATCGCACCCGAAAGGATTTCATAGCCGACCAGGTGCTGAAAATGGCCGGATATTATGATGAGAACAGCTCTTTTCAGGCCTCCAGAGAGGCGGAATGCGTCATAGGCGTCTATCGCCTCACCATGAAATCCAATAGCGACAACTTCCGCCAGTCGTCCATTCAGGGGGTCATGAAGCGTATAAAGGCCAAGGGTGCCACCGTGATTATCTATGAGCCTACCCTTCGCGACGGGAGCACATTTTTCGGCTCTAAAGTGGTCAATGACCTCAATGAGTTCAAACGGCTCTCTGACGCCATAATCGCCAATCGCAATTCCGAGGATCTGGCCGACGTGGAGCCGAAGGTTTACACCCGCGACATCTTCCATCAAGACTAAGCACATCATGAAAATTCTCGTCACGGGAGCGGCCGGTTTTATAGGGTTTCACCTCGTCAAGGCTCTCTGCGAAAAGGGGGAGACCATCTTTGGCATTGACAATATCAATGACTACTATCCCGTAAGCCTGAAATATGCCCGTCTGGAGCAATGCGGTATTGCCGAGCATGACATCGTCCGGGGACAGACGGTGCAGAGCAGCCGATATCCCGGCTACCGTTTCTGCAGAATGGACATCTGCGACAAGGCAAGATTAGACGAGCTCTTCGCCACCGAGAAATTTGACATCGTGGTCAACCTCGCCGCCCAAGCGGGTGTAAGATATTCCATCGAAAACCCTTACGCCTACATCGAGAGCAACGTTCACGGGTTTCTGAACATTCTCGAGGCCTCGCGCCTCAATGGAGTCAGCCACCTTGTCTACGCCTCTTCATCTTCGGTGTATGGTGGCAACGCCAAGACTCCTTTCAAGGAGACCGACCGCGTGGACAATCAGGTCTCTATCTATGCAGCCACCAAGAAGAGCAATGAGCTGATGGCCAACGTATACAGTCACCTCTACTCCCTGCCGACCACCGGCCTGCGCTTCTTCACCGTCTACGGCCCCTGGGGACGTCCCGATATGTCGCCATTCCTTTTCATAGACGCCATCCTGCACGACCGTCCTATCAAGGTCTTCAACAATGGCGACATGCTCCGAGACTTCACATACATTGACGACATAACCGAAGGCGTCAGCAGGATTATCAATGTGATACCCTCGGAGAAGACTCCGGCCGCTATCTACAACATAGGGAATCAGACTCCCGTAAGGCTCATGGACTACATACGCTGCATAGAGAATGCCACCGGCAAGATAGCCGCAAAGCAGATGCTGCCTATGCAGCCGGGCGATGTCTATCAGACATACGCCGACTCCTCCGCACTGGCGGAGGCCACCGGCTTCACACCCCGCACTCCTCTGCAGGAGGGCATCTGCAAGACCGTAAAGTGGTTTAAAGACTTCTCTCACAGACTTCAAAACTGAAAAATCAAAGATATGAACATTGATATGATGAAACAGTGGGCTGAGACCGTGGACTTTGCGGTCACGGTCTGCGACAAGGACGCAAAAATACTCTTTATGAATCAGAAGTCACGCGAGACGTTCGCCCGTCACGGTGACATCATAGGCCATGACCTCATGCTCTATCATCCTCCGCATGCTCGCGAAATGATTCTGAAAATGCTCTCTGAGGGCATTTCCAACACTTACACCATAGAGAAGAACGGACTGCACAAACTTATCCACCAGACACCCTGGCGCGATGAGGAGGGCAATGTGGCCGGGCTGGTGGAAATTAGCGTCGTAGTGCCCGCGGATGCCCCTCATTACGTGCGTTAACACACATCTCAAAGTCTATTCACTCTAAAACCACACGCCGGATGGAGAAAGTCTACCAGTACTTATGGAAATACCGGATGCTCGGTGAGACTGACTTCACGCTTGTAGACGGCCGGTCGGTGGAAATAATAGATCCGGGTCAACATAATTCTGATTCAGGTCCCGATTTTTTCAATGGGAAAATACGCATTGACGGAAAGGTATGGGCCGGAAATATAGAGATTCATGTCAGGGCCTCCGACTGGTATCGCCACGGCCATCAGAATGATGAGGCATACAGCTCGGTGATTCTGCACGTCGTAGCCTCCGACGATGCGAGAATAGGGCGCTCTGACGGCAGCGAAGTGCCTCAGCTGGTCATCTCCCTGCCCGATGGATTTATGACGCTCTATGAGTCTCTATCGAGCCCTGGCGCCGACATCCGCTGCCGCAACTATATTCAGTATCTCCCCTCGCTGATTATTTCCGACTGGCTGGAGTCGCTCGGCATGATGAGACTTGAGGCTAAAGCGGCACGCATCACGGACGTCCTTGACTCGACCGGCGGCGACTGGGAGCAGGCTTGCTTCGTGATTCTGGCTCGCACGCTCGGTTTCGGGCTTAACAACGACCCTTTCGAGATGCTCGCCCGAAGCATTCCGCTCAAACTCCTTCACCGACATTCCGACTCACTCTTCCAGATTGAAGCTATCCTCTTCGGTCAGGCCGGCCTGCTGGACTCTTCGGCCCACATCTTTGATGAATATTATCAGGGTCTCTGCCACGAATATGTATTTCTGGCCCGCAAGTATGGGCTACGCCCTCTGCGCCTTAACTGGAAGTTCGCACGCACCAGGCCTCATAATCTTCCGCATAGGCGCATCGCCATGCTTGCACGCAGCTGTCTCGGAGGATTCTCCCTTTTCAGGCGCATACTTGAGTCGCCACCATACGAGGATGAGCTGCTGACGCTTTTCGACTGGCGTATAGAGGGCTACTGGCACGACCATTTCTCATTTGACGTGCCGGCCACTTTCGCCCCTTGCACACTCTCGCGAGCCTCGCGAGAGATTATTCTGATCAATCTCGTCGCGCCACTGATTTACGCCTACGCCCTTCGCTGGGGAGACTATGACACGGAGGAGAAGGCCAAAGCCCTTCTCAATGAGCTGAGGCCTGAGCAGAATGCCATAATACGCACCTGGAAAGCCCTCGGACTTCATGCCGATTGCGCCATGCGCTCACAGGCTCTTCTTCATCTCAAAAAGGAGTATTGCGATGCCCACAAGTGTCTTTACTGTCGCTTCGGCCATCGCTTCGTACAAGGCGCCGTCATCGATGCTTTCTGACGACGACTCCTCTTCTCTCCCATAATTTAAAAGCGCCCTGCTCTTCCGAGCGGGGCGCTTTCCTACCTAAAATATAATGTGAGTGTTATTTGCGGATAACTACCTTGCGGCCATTGATGATGTAAAGGCCGGCGGGGAGAGTGGCGAGGCGCGAAGCATCAGCATTGCGCATCAGGCAGATGCCCTGGAGATTATAGACGGTCAGAGCGTCATTCTCTGCGCCGAATATGCTCTCTACGCCATCAGCAACGAAGTTGAACTTGTGAGTGAACGCCTTTGAAATAGCATTATCGTTATAGAAGAAGCCTTCGGGAATAACGAGCTCGTATGTGCCGTCTTCAAGATAAAGCTCTACTGCAGTGTTGAGTGTCACTACATTATCCTTCACCTCGGCATTTTCAAATACGAACATCTGCTCGCGCTCACCGTTCTCTACTTTGAAGAGAGCTGCGGGGATTTCAGCATTGACAGAACCGTTTTCGGGATATGTGAGCGTCACGGTGACGGGAGAGCCGTTGAACTCTGAAGATGCCACTTCAGGAGCGGGGATGTAAGCCTGACCGTTTTCACCTACTACTACGAAAGAGGTGCGCACGTCATAGACATTGATTTTCTTAGTCTCTTCGTTGGCCTTAGCCGACTTGATGACTGCTGTGGGAGCCACAAGCGTATACTCACCTTCATAGTCAATGGGAGTGACTGCGGTGAAGAGCACAGTCTTGTCATCACCCTCTTTCATGCGGAGACCGGCGAGATAGCTGTTGACGCCGTCGGTGACTGTCGCAGGAAGAGTGTTTTTGGCATCAATGGTCACAGCCTCATTGAAAGTCACCTCAACCTGAGTAAACTTCTTGATATACTGGCCATCGTAGGGATTGCTTACGTAGGGCTTATTGTCATTCTTCACTACGATGGCATATACCATTTCGCTATTCCAGGTTGCCTCATTCATGGTATTGAAGATGAAGCGGGGGAATACGAGTGCATACTCTCCGTTAGCGAGATAGAGGTCGGTGTTAACGCCGGCAAGGTTTTTAAGAGTGATGGATTTGCCCTCATTGCTCTTCTGAGCCGAGTAGCGGGCTACGTATGCAGCGTAGGAGCCATCCTCATTGATGGGATAGATATAGCAGGGCTCCATGTTGTTGACCTGATTGAAGGTCTCTTCTTCAGGGGCGTTAAGGGTGATTTCGCCGGGAATGAACTCGATGGTTTCATCAAGGGCAAGAATCGGACGGAAAGCGGGCTCACCATTGATGGTGAATGTCTCAGTAACGTCGCCGGCAAATGTGGAAGTGACTGCGCTGTCTCCCTCGCCGTATGTGAGCTTCACGCATCCTGCGGGAAGAGTGACGTCATAGACACCCCCTGCGGTGATGACGGGGTCAGCTGTGATTATCACTGAGTTGCCTTCGCAAACGTATGTGATGGCTTCGGGAAGACCCTCTTCCGACTTGCGGTTATATATCTCAGGGAGATTCTCACTTGTCTCATCGATAGCCACGGAAGTAGCTGCCGGCCATGTGAAGGTCACCTTCTCGATAGAAGTTACAGTTCCGGCTGCGGGCGTTACATTGTACTCCTTACCCTTTACGATATATTTGAGAGTTTTTGCCTGAGAGGGGAGGTCGTTAAGCACGAAGAATCCCTCCTCGATGTCAATGATATATTCTCCGGGAAGAGAAGCGCGCTTGTTGGGACGCTCCCAGAAAGAGATATTCCATACGAAAGCGTAGAAGTTGTCGAAGGTGACAAGGCGATAGTTGGTATTAGGCACGCGGGCTATCACTTCGCCATCGCGAGAAAGGGTGGCGTAAGCGAGTTTGTCAGGATTACGCTTGCCATAATCCTCCTTAGAGGCACCCTGGAGAGAGAATGTGATAGCTGCGGGGCCTTCAGGATTTATGTTCATATCGAGCGTGCCGGGAACGGGTGAGAATGTGCCGTATTTGGTCTCGGGCACCTCGATATTCCAGCTGTAAGAGAACGCACCGCAAACGGCATTGGGAGTTCCATCATTAGTAGCCGAGAAGGTGAGTGCTTTCGCTTTGCCTGATAAAGTATATTCGCCCGGTGCGGTGTAGGAATAGGGAGCGCCGTCTTTAGTGAAGGTGATATTGAGCTTACCATCCTTAAACTCTATATTCTTGGGCTCATACTGTCTTGTGGCCTTAGTTGCGCCGGGTGCGAGATAGTCGAGTTTGAGATCGGAGGCTACGAAGTTTTCGCTCAGATACTCGGGAGCGTTCTCCATTCCGGTGAAGTCGATGTCAAGCGTGATGTCGGAGAGTGTTTTTACTATGGAGCCGGCTGCAGGAGTCACACTCTTAATGTCGGCTACAAATCGGTTGCCTACGATGTCGTAGTAAATTACGGTTTTCTCGTTAGAGAAGGTGCCGGCAGAGCCCGTCACTGAAATAAGACCCTCAGGGATAGTGAGACGAATGGCACCGTCTGTCTGGCTACCTATATAATGGGTGAGCCAATTATTGCAATCGGTGCTCCAATCTGCGTTTTCCATACCTTCCCAACCGAAGGTAACGGTTTTCGCATCGGCGTCTACCGTCATATTGCAAGGGGGAGAAGAAAGATACATACCGGACTCAAAGGTATCGTCCTCCTCATCCCAGTCTACTGTAGCATAGAGCCCCTTATACTTATATACAGGGTCGCCGAACCTATCGGTTTCAGTCGTGACAGTGACATTCTGATTGGAGGTAATGGCTGTGATGCCGGGAGTCATCTCAGCGAGCGACAGTGTGTAAGCCCTCTGACCTGCCTTGAGCGTCTGCTGCGTAGCCACCCCGATAGGAAGCGACTGAGCAAACCCCAGAGCCGGAAGAGTCAGAAGCGCTCCCGCCACTAAGGTTTTCATGGAGATTTGTGTCATGCGATTATTTATTTTAACAATTAAATATCAACAGATAAAAGCGTGATAGGCTGCCTGAACTGACCGGACTGTAGAAATACAGCTTCCTTTCACGCTGCAAATATAAGTAGATTTCCGGATATAAAAAAATTATTTACCGAAAATCGGTAAATTTATTTTATCTTTCTCGATATATTTATTGCAGCCCACCATACACAAGCGCCCCGCCATCGCATTTTCTCATGCGAAAGCAGGGCGCTATATCTCCATGATACAAAGCGCTTTAGGTCTGCGCTTACATCCTTTATCTTTCGATTATCAATAATTCTCCGGACGAAGCTCGAAGAAGGCCTGCGGATGCTTGCATACCGGGCAAATCTCAGGCGCCTTCTTGCCGAAGTGAATATGTCCGCATTCACGGCACATCCACATTCTGTCGCCCTCGCGTGAGAAGACGATTCCCTCCTCTATATTCTTGAGAAGGGTGCGATAGCGCTCCATGTGGGTACGCTCTATCTCGCCTACCATCTCAAACTGCTTGGCGATGGCGGTGAATCCCTCTTCACGGGCGATAGCGGCAAACTCCTTATACATATCTTCCCATTCGTATTCTTCGCCGGCTGCAGCATCCTTCAGGTTCTCGGGCGTGCCGGGCACTTCTCCGCCGTGAAGGAGCTTAAACCAAAGCTTTGCATGGGTGTGTTCGTTGTGAGCCGTCTCATCAAAGATGGCTCCTATCTGCTGATATCCATCCTTCTTTGCCTGCTTGGCATAGAAGCTATATTTCACACATGCCTGTGACTCTCCTGCGAATGCCGCTCTCAGGCATTCTTCTGTTTTGCTTCCTTTCAGTTCTTTCATAAGTATTTGTTTTAATAAAGATTTTGCCCCGTCGCCGAGTAAGTCCCGCGCGGACAAAGCTGATTTGTACTTTATAAACACATTTGCCTCCTTATGGTTCACACACTGATCCGAAAGAAAATGAATTTGCGACCACAATGTTTGCAGTAGTTCTGAATTATAGGTAACTTTGCATCGTGAAAGCATCTGAGGCAGCTATAAAAACAACTCTACAGAAACAGCACCGACTTTTCCGCAGCTCGTCGGCGAAGTCCGGTCTCCGGTCTATTGCACTTCTCCTCATTTTTCTCTTCACTATCGCTTCCTCTCCGGCCACGGAAAGGGAAGACTCCACATCTTCAGTCGCCGACACCATCAGTTATGCTCACCTCTCTCACCTCCCCGACTCTCCAATCGTCAGAGAGGCTCTCCCCTACCGGCATATCGTAGCGCGCCCTATCCTGCCGGATTCCGCCGACATCCGCTTTAAGAACGAGAAACACTTCTGGAGGGCAGCCGCTGAAACTGCCGGCTTCAACATCGGCCTTTGGGCTTTCGACCGTTATGTCCTGAAAGGCCATTACGCTTACATCTCATGGAATTCTATCAAAGAGAACTTCCGCCACGGATTTGAGTGGGATAACGACCACCTTCAGACCAATATGTTCTCTCACCCATATAACGGCTCTATTTTCTACAACGCCGGGCGCTCCAACGGCTACAATTTCTGGCAATCGGAGCTCTTTGCAATTTCAGGGAGCGCCATGTGGGAGCTCTTTATGGAGTGTGAATACCCCTCCACCAACGACATAATCGCAACTCCCATAGGAGGAGCTGCTCTCGGCGAAGTGTTCTATCGCACTTCCGACCTTATCCTTGACGACCGCGCAACCGGAGGCGAACGCTTCGGCAGGGAATTTCTATCTTTCCTCGTCAATCCGATGAGGGGTCTAAATAGAATTTTCTCCGGAGCAGCCTGGAAAAGACGTGCCACCTCAGGCCGACGTTTCGGCATCCCCCCTATCAGCGTGGAAGTCTCGCTCGGCGCAAGAATGCTCACAGGCCTCTACGACAACTGCCGCACCCGAATCGGGCCCGCTGCTGAAATCAATATAGAATATGGCCAACGATATGAAGAATGCTCCAATGCGCCTTACGATTACTTCTCTTTTCTGATGGAGGTGCAGACCATACGCGACCAGCCTCTGCTGAGCCGCATAGAGGTCATGGGGCGACTGCTCGGACGCGAAATCGTCGACGCGAAACGCCTGCACGTCAACGTGGGCCTCTATCAGCACTTCGACTTTCTTGACTCCGACACCATCGGACCCGGAAAAGCCGACAATCTTCATCCCTTCCTGCCGGCTGCTGTCCCCTATAAACTCGGCATTCCGGCATGTATCGGCGGAGGACTGATGGCTAAATTTGCCCCTAATCCCAAAATGTCTCTCGATGGCTATTTCCACGCCAACGCCCTGATTCTGGCAGGCGTCCTCACTGACTTCTACCGAAAATATCACCGCAACTATAACTGGGGCTCCGGCTTCGCTTTAAAAGCAGGCATAAACTGGGCGCTCGCCGATGGCCGGCTTCTCGTGCAAGTGGCCGACCAGGCTTATCGGGTATATACGTGGATGAATAAATATGACTCCGAACTGAGCTCCGAGCTGATGGTAAACGTGCAGGGCGACAAGTCGCGCGCCTGGTTCAATCATTTTGAGACCTCAGTATCTTATCGTCTATGGAACAATCTTTTCCTGACAGCCGGCCTCGACCTCTATCATCGCCGTACCAACTACACGGACACACTCGTCAAAGTCTATGACGATTTCGGACAGCCCACATCCTGGACCTATCAGCCTCAGATAGACAGCAATCAGCTCGGCATTCACTTCATGCTCACTTACCGATTCTGACCATACCCCGAAAAAATCATTTTACGCCATAAAAAATCCCCACTCTTTGAAACTCTAAGGCTGCAAAGACCGCAAATTCATTTTTTTTTATTACTTTTGTGCCATAATTGGCCTACTCTACACTGACGACAGCCATCTGCCTGCAGTGCAGAATTGCGCCACTATAATTAGTCAACCGAAAAGAGATGAACTACAGCATTTTTGACTTCCTCAAGCTGCTCGCCTCCGTATGCCTGTTCCTCTATGGCATGAAAGTGATGAGCGAAGGTCTTCAGAAGGTAGCCGGAGATAGGCTTCGTAATATTCTGGGGGCAATGACAAAAAACCGATTTACCGGCGTGCTCACCGGTATCATCATCACTGCCCTCATCCAGAGCTCTTCAGCCTCTACCGTGATGGTAGTGAGCTTCGTGAATGCCGGACTGATGTCGCTCGCTCAGTCAATGGCCGTGATTTTCGGCGCTAACGTCGGCACTACGGTCACCACCTGGATTATATCCGCATTCTCTTTTGAGGTCAACATTTCTGACTACTCCCTTATCCTCCTCGCTTTCGCCGTCCCTATGCTCTTTATGAAGAAGAGCACCTACAAGAGTTTAGGTGAGTTTCTCATCGGATTCTGCTTCCTATTCATGGGGCTGGACTTCATTTCTCTCTACGTCCCTAATCTGGAGCAGAATCCCGAAATGCTCCATTTCCTCACCGAATATACATCCATGGGCTTCGGCTCAGTGCTGATCTTCTTCGGCATCGGATTGGTGCTCACTATGATTGCCCAGTCTTCGGCCGCTACCTTTGCCATTACGCTTATCATGTGCTCGCAGGGATGGATTTCATTCGAACTCGGTTGCGCCATAATTCTCGGTGGCAATATCGGTACGACCATCACTCCTATCCTCGCCTCGCTAAGCGGTAATGTGGCCGCAAAACGAACCGCTATGGGGCATCTCCTCTTCAATGTCCTCGGCTCTATCATCGTGCTCTGCGTCTTCCACCCCTTCGTGGAAATGGTCGGTGAAATCACTTACGCCTGTCAGGGCACAAACCCTCTCGACATCTCCAAAGCCCGCGAAATGGCTATGGCCGACACCAATCTTCTGACTTCCAAGGGCACGCTCACTGCTCTTGCCCAAGGCTCGGTTGCTTTTGGCCTCGCCATGTTCCCGACCGTATTCAATGCCCTGAACCTTCTGATTATGATATGGTTCACCAAGCAATACGTAAAAGCCGTCTGCTGGCTCGTGCCCACGCATAACAAGGAGGATGAAGAAGACTTCTCACTCAAATTTATCGGCCGAGGCATCCTCTCCGCATCCGAGCTCAACATCACCCAGGCTCAGAAAGAAATCGCTCTTTATGGAGAGAGGGTCAAGAGAATGCTCGAAATGGCTCAGAAGCTTCTACACACCGATCCCAAAAGCGACGATTACACCGAAATATATTCGCGCCTTGAGAAATATGAAGACATCTCCGACAGCATGGAGATTGAAATAGGCAACTATCTCAATCATGTAGCTGAAGGTCGTCTCAGCCCCGAAGGTAAAATGAGAATTGCCGGTATGCTCCGTGTCATTTCCGAAATCGAGTCTATTGCCGACGGATGCCTTAACGTGGGAAAAACTCTTATCCGAATGACGAGAAACGACGTCTCCCTCGACGACTCTATAATGCACGAAGTAGACCGGATGTATAGCCTCGTGGACGATGCTATGAACAATATGCTCACAATTCTTAAGGAGATGGAGACGCCCGAAGACTCCAGAATTATCGCCGCTTACAATAAGGAGCGTGAGATCAATAACCTTCGCAATCAGCTACGCGACACCAACATTTCTAACATTAACAATAAAGACTACGACTATCAGGAGGGTATATTCTTCATGGATCTCATCAGCGAAGCCGAAAAAATCGGCGACTATATGCTGAACGTTGTCGAGGGCGTGAAGCATCAGTTCAAGGCCGATGCCGTCTGACTTCGCTCCCCTTTTCCCTCACTTAAATATTTTCTAAATATTTTCATTGCCATGACACCGAGCAAATCAAGATATTGCGTAATTATGTGCGGAGGCATCGGTTCGCGTTTCTGGCCTTTCAGCCGCAACGAGATGCCCAAGCAGTTTATCGACTTCTTAGGCACCGGACGCTCCCTCCTGCAAATGACCGTTGACCGTGTGCGACCTCTTGTGTCCCCGGAAAATATCCTGCTGGTCACCAACCTCCGCTATGCCTCTATCATTCGGGAACAGCTCCCGGACATCCCGGCTCGCAATATCCTCGCTGAGCCCGCACGGCGAAACACGGCCCCTTGCATCTGCTGGGCAGCAAACCATATCCTCGCAAGAGACCCGGAGGCTTCAATCATGACGCTCCCCTCTGACCACCTCGTCCTAAAGGAGGAGGCATTCGTTAAGGCTATGGATGAAGGAATGTCTTTCGTAGAGCAGAACAACGCTCTGCTCACTCTCGGAATTATGCCCACCTCCCCGCAGACCGGCTACGGATATATACAGAAGGGTACGCCTCTTGCTGACTGGCCCGGCATCATGAAGGTCAAGTCTTTTACCGAAAAGCCCGATATAGAGATGGCCCGCTTCTTCCTCAAAAGCGGAGAATTTTTCTGGAATTCCGGAATATTCCTCTGGAAATCATCATCCATTCTTGAGGCTTTTGATAAGTGTGACCCCAAGACGGCGGCTGTCTTCGCTCCCGGAAAGACTCTTTTCAATACTCCTCAGGAGGAGAACTTCATTGCCCATGCCTTCCCCTCAGCCCCCTCCATCTCTATCGACTATGCCATTATGGAAAAGGCCGATAATGTATTCGTCAAAACCGTCGACCTCGGATGGAGCGACCTCGGAAACTGGAGCGCTCTCTATGAGACCTCTGAACGGGATGAAAATGGCAACGTGACCAGAAACTGCAACGTCCTCGCTCGTGACTGCCACAACTCTATTTTCGCCGTCAAGGGCGACAAGATTATTGTGGCTCATGACCTTGACAACTTCATCGTTGCCGACACCCCTAACGCTCTGCTTATCTGCCCCATCGATAAGGAGCAGCTAATCCGCCACGACGTCATGGACATTTCTGACAATTTCGGCGACAAATATCTCTGACATCCCCCTCACTCTCTCTCATCATCACCATATCTCAATATGCAGAAAAAAAGGTTTTCTCCAAGAGAACGTGCCGAAGACCGTATCATAGCCCGGCAGAATACGGCTGACACCGCAACACCGCTCATGGACTTCATAAACGCCCCGGAGTTCGGACGCGACCGGGGCTCTCTTCCATCACGCGCCGACCGCAAAGTTTGGCTCAAGTATGGCCACGTAATGATTAATGGCGTGGTGGCCACTAACGTCAAGACTCCGGTCCTCCCCGGCGACTGGGTAGAACTTAATCAGACACGCCCTTTCGTGGTCTTCTCTCACCCCAGAATGCAGATTGTCTACGAAGATGACGACATCATCGTGGTTAATAAGGGATACGGACTCCTCTCTGTCGGCACCGGAAGCGCCCGCAAGGAGCCTACTGCCTACGATATTCTCAAGGAATACGTAAAGAAAAAACACCCCTCAAATAAGATTTTCGTCGTGCATAGACTCGACCGCGACACCTCCGGGCTGATGATGTTTGCAAAAACGCCCGAAGCTCAGGAGGCTATGCAGCACAACTGGAACAACATGGTGCTCGCCCGCACTTATGTGGCTCTCGTGGAGGGGGTGGTGCGCGATGAGAGTGGAGTCATCCGCAGCAACCTCGGCGAGACAAGCCGCTTCGAAGTCTATTCCACAAAAGAGCAGGGCGAAGGACGCCCCGCCGTCACCTATTATAAAGTGCTCGAACGAGGAGGTGGATATACGCTGATGGAATTTTCTCTGGAGACCGGACGAAAAAACCAGATTCGAGTGCACGCTAAAGACCTCGGACACCCAATAGTCGGTGACCGTAAATATGGCGCAAAAGCAAGCCCCATAAAACGACTTGCACTCCACGCACGCACGCTGAGGTTCGCTCATCCTATTACGCACCGCGACATGAATTTCGAACTCCCCATCCCCTCGAAATTCATAGGACTCATGCGCCACTCTTGAACTTGTGTATTGCATTCTCTTATGACTGAAGACAACAAATCCAACCACCAGCCCAGCGACTACAGCCGCTTCATGCCCTCTTCAAGAGGACACGACAGCGATGTTCCTCGCTTCTTCCCCTCTGAGGACGCCACGGGAAAAGAGGAGGTCGCAGATGCCCATATAGCTGAAGAGGGGAATAACGAGCCTGACCTTGCCGCTCTCGCCTCCGACGACGACTCCGCTCCCGCGCAGCCGGAAGAGCCGCACACCCCCGACCGCTCACCCTGGGCCATGCTCTCCCATCTCATCTCATGGGTCATGGTGCCAATGCTCATGCCCGTATATGGCATACTCCTCATTTTCGGCCTCTCCATCCTCAATTACACAGCCATCGGCACGAGATTATGGTTTGCAGCTATTGTCTTCGGCATTAATGTTCTCGTGCCAGCCCTCATTGTCATTCTCCTCAAGCGAATAGGAATCGTGCAAGACCTTGGCCTCAACGGACGCCGGGAAAGGCTGATACCCTATATCGTCAGTATCTTTGCCCTCATCGGCACGGCTTGGTTTCTGGCCTCACGCCACGCCCCCTCATGGGTATGGCTGTTCTACATTGGAGGAGCCGCCGGAGGTGTCATCAATCTCATCATAAATTTCCGGTGGAAAATCAGCGCCCATGCTGCCGGAGTTGCCGGAATTGTCGCCCTCCTCATCCGAATAGCCAGCGATGGATTCCCGAAAGCCGACGTTATAGTTTGGCTACTGCTGTGGATTCTTCTCGCAGGGCTCACCGGCTCCGCCCGACTTTATCTCAGACGCCACACTTTCTGGCAGGTTATGGCAGGATATGCCGTAGGATTCCTCTCGGTCTATCTCATAACAGCCTTCTGAAACCTATAAAACATTAGAGTTTACTTAATTTAGAACTTACTTATGACCCCCTTAGTCAGTATTATAATGGGAAGCACATCTGACCTTCCCGTAATGGAGAAAGCGGCACGCTTCCTCGACTCCATGCATATCCCTTTCGAAATGCTCGCCCTCTCCGCGCATCGCACTCCCCGCGAAGTGGAGAAGTTTGCATCCTCAGCCAAAGACCGCGGCGTCCGCGTCATCATTGCCGCCGCCGGAATGGCGGCTCATCTCGGTGGCGTCATCGCTTCGATGACCACACTACCCGTGATTGGAGTCCCCATTCGCTCATCATTTGACGGCCTCGACGCTCTGCTGGCTATCGTTCAGATGCCCCCCGGCATCCCTGTGGCTACCGTAGGTGTCAACGCTGCCGAAAACGCCGCTATTCTCGCCACTCAGATTCTGGCCCTCTCCGATGAGGAAATCGACCGCCGTCTCGCTGACCATAAGGCCGGTCTCACCGCTAAAATAGTAAAGGCCAACGAGGAGCTCCGCAGTGTCTCCTTCCCCTATAAGACCAACTGAAACAACTTCCCCCGGCGCTCTACGAAATAAATTGGAGTGACGCAGGGACAATGATTCTCATTCCACATTGAGCAGATATAATTATCACCGCAGGCCCACGCGTGAGGTTAAGGTGGGCAACGTAGCTCTCGGAGGTTCTAACCCCGTGAGGCTGCAGTCTATGACTAATACCTCTACCCTTGACACCGAGGCGAGCGCTGCGCAGGTTCGCAGAATCGTCGATGCCGGTGGCGAAATAGTACGTCTCACCACCCAAGGCTCCCGCGAAGCGGCCAACCTCGCCGAAATCAAAAAAGCCCTGAAGCGCGACGGCTGCGACGTTCCGCTCGTGGCTGATGTTCACTTCAATCCCAAAGCTGCATTCGTAGCTGCTGAAATCTGCGAGAAAGTGCGCATCAATCCCGGCAACTTTGTGGACGCTCCAAGGCAGTTTCTTCAACTCGAATACACCGATGAGGAGTATGCTGAAGAGCTCCGTGGCATCCGCGATGCGCTCATCCCCTTTCTTGACGTTTGCAAAGCGCACGGCACTACTGTAAGACTCGGCGTCAATCATGGCTCTCTCAGCGACCGCATCATGTCGCGCTTCGGCAATACTCCGGAGGGGATGGTGGAGTCGGTGATGGAATTTCTGCGCGTCTGCCGCGATGTTAACTTCCATGACATCGTTATCTCCATTAAGGCCTCCAACACTGTGGTAATGACCCAAACCGTGCGTCTGCTTGCCGAAACCATGGCCCGCGAGGAGATGAACTATCCTCTGCACCTCGGCGTCACTGAAGCCGGCGATGCAGAAGACGGACGCATAAAAAGCGCTGTCGGCATCGGCTCCCTTCTCGCCGAAGGGCTCGGCGACACTATTCGCGTTTCGCTAAGCGAAGACCCGGAAAATGAAATTCCCGTGGCTGCCATGCTGCGTGACTATATCTCTGCGCGCGAAGGACATGACCCAATTCCCGAACCTGACGCCCGCACCCTTTCCGATGAGCCGGCACGCCGCTTATCGGCTCCCCTCACGCCCCCCTCTCCCGAAGGGGAAGTAGCCATCGCAGGCGTGGATTTCCCTATCCCGGAAGATTGGGAAGAGCTTGATGCACTTGGCGATGCATGGCCCGGCAGCCAAGCCCCGGTCATCCTCTCATCCTCTCATGCCAATGCCCCGGGAGCCGTCATGTCATACATAGAGCGTGCGCTGGCCAAAGGCTTCAAAAATCCCTTCGCAGTAAAATTCTCATACTCCTCTTCATCCCCGGAAGAGGTCATGATAAAGGCCGGAGCTGACTTCGGATCTATTCTGCTCAACGGCTACGCCTCGGCTATAATTCTGGATGCTCCGGCGCTGACGGAACAGACACGCGCTGACATAGCCCGTGGCATTCTGCAGGCTACCCGCCTGCGCTTCTCTCGTCCGGAGTATATCGCTTGTCCCGGATGCGGGCGCACTCTCTTCGACCTGCAATCCACTCTTGCTCAGGTGAAAAAGCATACGGCTCACCTCAAGGGCCTTAAGATTGGCGTCATGGGATGCATCGTGAATGGGCCCGGAGAGATGGCTGATGCCGACTACGGATATGTCGGCGCCGGGCCCGGACGTGTGAGCCTTTATAAAGGGAAGCAGCTTATGGTGAAAAATATCCCCACCGAAGAGGCCCTTCCCCTCCTTATGAGACTAATTGAGACGGGTGAAATCCCTGAAAATATCTGACCACTCTCACATCCCCGTTATGAAGAACAGACACAGTATTATCGGAAAAATCGTGCTTGCCTCCATGGGGGTAGCGCCGGCAGTTTTCGCCTCTGCGCCCGCCGGAATCCTCCCGCAGAGCATCTCTCCTCTCACCAATGGAGACCTCTGCCGCGCCCACAGCATGATTGACGAAAAAAACTATACAGGAGCCCTCGACCAGCTTCGCGACATTGACCTCGCTAATCTTGATGTGGAGAGCCGCCAGGAGGTTACTTTCCTTATCGCCCGGACTGCCTATATGCGGGGCGATGACATCTGCGTCACTCTCCTGGACAACTATGCAGCCGACTACCCGGCGTCCGAGCAGGCTCTCACCGCTCGGCTGCTGGCCGCCGACTATTTCTTCTTCAACCATGACTTCCCGGCCGCTCTTGCCCGCTACAATGAGATTAGCAGCTCGGCCATTGACCCCGCTCAGCAGCATGAGTATACTTTCCGCCGTGCTCTCGCAATGCTGAAATGCGGATATCCCGACCAGGCCGCTCCACTCTTCCGCTCCCTCATAGCTGACGGAAACTTCGCTATCCCTGCGGAATACTATCTCGCATATATCGATTATCTCAACAAGGACTACGATAAGGCTTACAAGGCGTTCGCCTCTCTTCCGGAAATCAGCTCTTCCACCCGCTCTGCCCGCGGACAAAAGCGTGACTATATTTCCGACGGCATTGAGCCGGGATACTATATGACGCAGATTGAATTCCTTAATCAGGACTACACTTCAGCCATACGCCACGGACGCTCCCTGCTGGAGAAAAGACCCGTCGACGAGCTTCTCCCTGAGACTTTGCGTGTGCTCGGCGAGAGCTATTTCCGCACCGGATCGCCGGAAGTGGCCCGTCACTATCTCGAAAGATATATAGAATCTACAGACTCCCCTGCTCCCTCTGCTCTCTATTCGCTCGGTTCGCTACTTTATGATGACGGCCGCTATGACGAGGCTGCCGCTCTCTTTGCAAAAGTGGCCGGCGATGACTCTTCTCTCTCTCAAAGCGCATGGCTTTATCTCGGACAATGCGCCATTCAGGAGAACGACAACTCCGCGGCCGCAATAGCTTTTGAGAAGGCAGCCCGCTCCGGATATGACAGCAATATCAGCGAAACGGCTCTCTATAATTATGCCACCGCCCTGCTGCGTGGCGGCAACATCCCCTTCTCATCCTCTGCCCGCCTCCTTGAAGAGTTCCTGACCAAATATCCCGACTCGGCTCACGCTTCGGATGTCAGAGCTACTTTGGCTGAAGCCTACTGCCGACAGGGTGATTTCGGCAAGGCTCTTAACTATCTTGACGGCATTCATAACCCCTCACCCTCCGTGCGCCTACTCCGCCAGCAGGTGCTATTTCAGTATGGCGTAGAACTCCAGTCGAACGGCGAAAGCGCTCCGGCGGAAAAATATCTCCGAGAGGCCGCAGACTCCCCTGCCGACAAAGATCTCGCTCTTCAGGCTCGGCTTTGGCTCGGCGATGCCCTCTACTCTCAAAAAAAATATGCTGCCGCCTCAGAGGCTCTGCAGGCCTACGTCTCCGGCGCACGCTCCTCAGCTCCTGACTACGGACTGGGACTATATAACCTGGCCTATTCGCTCTATCAGCAGGATAAGTTTCAGAAGGCCGCTTCATACTTCCGACAGGCTGCCGGAGCCTCTTCTCTGCAGCAGGCTCAGAGAGCAAATGCCCGTCTGCGCCTCGCCGACTGTCTCTTCTATTCACGCGACTTCAAGGGGGCTAAAGAGGCATACGAGAAGGTGATCGAGGCTGCCGACCCGGGTGCCGACTACGCTACTCTCCGCCATGCTACCATCCGAGGTCTTCTTGGCGACGTCCCGGGCAAAATCAAGGAGCTTGACATGCTCTCTTCCAAATATCCGGGCACTTCATGGAATGCCGCCGCACTCCTAGAAAAGGCCGCCACTCTAATTGATGAAGGAAAAATCTCTGATGCTCAAGATGCTTACAAACATCTCGCCCGGGAATATCCCGACCGCCCCGAGACAAGAAAAGGACTGCTCGGGCTGGCCCAGTCTTTCCGCGCACAAGGCAAAACCACTCAGGCCATTGACAGCTATAGCAATATCATAACCCGGTGGCCGTCAAGCGAAGAGGCTCTTCTGGCGCATGAAGATCTCTCATCCATCCACGCTGCAGAAGGCTCTCTGCAGCAATATGCTGCCTGGCTCAACGGCATTCAGGGCGCCCCGCGCATCTCCGGCGACGAAATGGAGCGGCTGGAATATCGCGCGGCTGCCGATGCCTTCGCTGCTGACGTGAATAATCTTGCGCTTCTTGAAGACTACGTGAAGCGTTATCCCGAAGGTGAAAACATCGCAGCAGCCCTCTACGATCTCGCTGACGGACGCCTTGAAGCTCACAACTACAAGGGAGCGCTCCAGGCTGTTGACCTCCTTCTCATGAGGCGCCCTGACTCCCCGCAGGCAGATGCCGCTCTTCTCATCAGAGGCGAAATTCTGGAGAATCATTCAGACTCTGCGGATGCACGGGCAAAGGCCTTCGATGCATATTCCCGGCTGGAGAGCAAAGGAAATCCCGCCTACTCCACAGACGCTCTCTGCGGCATGATGCGCACCGCTCCCTCAGCGGAGAAGCAGGTGACGCTCGCCGACAAAGTGCTCCGCGCCGGAGGCTCATCTGACCAGATGGAAGAAGCCTCTTTCTACAAAGCTGAGGGTCTGCTCAAAGATGGACGCGACAAGGAGGCTCTCTCGATTCTCACCACACTCTCCGGCCATCCCGCCGGGATATATGGCGCCAAAGCTGCTGTCGCGCTCGGCCAGTATAGATTTGACCATAAGGATTATGCAGCTGCAGAAAAGGTGCTGTCAGAGTTTGCTGACTCCGGGACTCCGCATGAATACTGGCTGGCCAGAGGATTCATTCTTCTTGCCGACGTCTACTCCGCAAGAGGTAAAAAATATCTTGCCAAAGAGTATCTTGAATCCCTGAAGACTAATTATCCCGGCGATGAGGCTGACATCCGGGAGATGATTACAAGACGACTCAGCAAACTTTAATCTCAGCAAACTTACATACCACTCTGACCACTTGCTTATGACTCCTATAAGACAATTCATACTACCTCTGGCCGCGCTGCTTCTCTCCTCTCCGGCAGCCGCTCAGGAGCTGAAGGAGAACATCAATGTTGAGGGCACTTACACCCCGGAGATAATCCGGCAGGAGAGAATCTCTTCGCGCCCCTCGCAGACCGTCATCTCATCGCCGGCGTCCACCCTTC
The DNA here is from genome assembly GCA_014800685.1 of Bacteroidales bacterium. Taxonomy (GTDB): domain Bacteria; phylum Bacteroidota; class Bacteroidia; order Bacteroidales; family Muribaculaceae; genus Lepagella. Next base: position 150,791 of record JAAVFQ010000016.1, on the reverse strand, counting down.
CCTACGAGACTAAAGGGCAGCAACTCGAATATGACCCTTATCTCATCCCGATGCAGTCGACTGCATGGGGCGCCTCACGCACATTTCTACCCTCTGACGGATACCTTAGAGCTACTCTGGGGAGCTACCTTGACAGCGACCTCTCCGCCGGCTATCGCTTCCTTCATGACGGCAAGACCTCGGCCGGAGCCTGGTTGCAATTCAATTCCTCTTCGCTCTACCACGATGGAGATGATGACATTGCCCTCCCCTATCGCCGACGCTATGACGGGCGCCTCGGGCTATATGGCTCCCACTCATTCGGTGACATAGGACGTCTGTCCGCGTCTCTATCCTACGGATTCGGCTACTACAACTATTACGCCGCTGCCACTCCCGAATTTACCTCCAAGGCTCCTTGGCAGGCTACCAATCAGGCCGATATTAAATTGCGCTGGGAGGCTTCTGAAGATAACAGACTCGACTGGAGCGCGGGCGCCGGCCTCCATTATCTCGGATTCAGGGATTTCTATCATCCCCTTTTCGGCAATCCCGGGAAGACATTTCTCCGCACCCCCGGCCAGAGAGAGACGGATGTCAATCTCTACGCCCACCTGAGGATGCCCTGGGAGTCAGGCTCCAGATTAGGCCTTGATGCCGCTTTTGACATGCTGTTCTATTCCGGCGCTACTTCCGATGGCAGCTTTCATCTACCGGAAATTGATGACTATGCCGCCCTCACCCTGACTCCCTACTATGGATTTCAGCGGGGGCTGCTCAATGTGCGTCTGGGTGCTGACTTGGACCTCTCCTTCAATGCCGGCCCGAAAGGTCATCGCTACAGCTTCCTGCACGTGGCTCCCGACGTAAGGTTTGACTGGCGCAAGGGGGCTGTCGCCTTCTATCTCCACCTGCTCGGCGGCACCGAGCTGCAGACCCTTTCCCTGATGCGCGACCGCAATTACTACACTATGCCCGCTCTGGAAACTACCCGCCCCGTCTTCTCCCCTATTGACGGAAAAATCGGACTCTCCTTCGGGCCGGTCTCAGGCTTCAGAATCGCCGCTACCATGGCCTTCAAGGTAAGCAATAACATTCCTTTGGCCGGATGGTATCAATACTGGCTGGCAAATCCCCTCACACCCGCCGGACAATCCTGGGCCTACGACCCCTCGTTTGCCCTCTATCCGGAAGGGAACAATCTGAACATCAAGGGATGGCAGTTCGGCCTTGACCTTGATTATCGCCTATCATCGCTGCTTGAAGTGGCCGCCAAAGCCACCTACGCTTATCAACGGAACGGACACGGATATTTCAATGGCTACGACCGTCCGCGCTACACTCTTGACGCCTCATTAAAACTTCATCCTACGAAAGCGCTCACTCTCAGCGCTGACTATCTGCTTCGCGCACGCCGCTATTTCTACTACCGCAATTTCCCGGACCCGGCGATAAATGATGGTCATCTTTCTATCCCCACTACCCTCAACCGCATGAAGGCTCCCAATTTCTCACAACTCTCCTTCAGCGCCGAATATGCCGTCACAGAGCGGTTTGCACTAAGAGTAGCGGCGGACAACCTTCTCTGTCGCAAAAACGTTCTAATACCGGGCGTCAGCTCCGGAAAACTCGCCGCTACCGGCGGTTTTTCCCTACTTTTCTGACCGAGGATACTCCGCCGGCCGGATTTTCCGGATACCCGGTGCTATGAATTTATAGCCTTATTGAAAGGATATTAGTATGAAGAAAGACAAGAAAAATAACTCTGCTGACCATCTCGCATATCTCAATGAAGACGACCGGGCTTACGGACTGGCCGGAATGGCTGTCTCTGTCGCCGCGCTCGACGCTTTTGACAGCATAGTGGAGTTCTCTCTTGATGCCGAGAATCAGATGGTCTCATTTGCCGGCGAATATTACTTCACCGGAGCTCAGACCATTTCCCCGAAGGCAACATGGAATAATCTGCTGAATAATTTCTATCTCACCTCTACAATGGTGATATCCAATCTTATGGCGCGCTCGCTCGTGCGCGAGAAAAAGAATGTCCCTGAGAGCGGACTCAAAGCCATCCACCATGAGATGCTGATAGAGGGTGAGGAGGCCTGCGGGCTTGAAAGTGATGAAGTGGATGAGATATACGACCGCGCCTTCAAACGCATGAATCGCATATTCTCCAATCCCCGCATTCATCCGGCCATTGATGATCTCGCCCGTGTCTTCGCCAGAAGACGCACACTCTCAGGACGCGAAATCTTTGAAGAACTGAGAATTTTGCAGATTCTCTGACACTTTTAGCTGCAAGCCCTCTTGCAGTTCCGGATTTTTTTAGTAATTTTGCAATTATACGTGAGTCTTACGTTTAAGACCCTGTCTTACAAGAGTTTTCAGCTCTCACATATCGCTTAATTTTTAGAACTCACTTAACTATGGCTACTAAATATAAACGCATACTTCTGAAACTCTCCGGCGAGTCTCTCATGGGAGGCCAGGGATATGGAATAGACCCTGAACGTCTCGCCTCTTACGCTCGTCAGATTAAGGAAATCGCTGACAGAGGTGTCAGCATAGGCATCGTAATCGGTGGCGGCAACATTTTCCGCGGCCTCTCCGGTGCCTCCAAGGGTTTCGATAGAGTGAAGGGCGACCAGATGGGAATGCTCGCTACCGTCATTAATTCTCTCGCTCTGGAGTCTGCGCTCAAAGATGCCGGACAGCCCGCCCAGGTCTTTACCGCCATCCCCATGACTCCTATCGGTGAACAATACTCTCCCGACCGCGCTCTCAGAGCTCTCGAAGAAGGAAAGATAGCCATCATGAGCTGTGGCACGGGCAATCCCTTCTTCACCACCGACACCGGAAGCGCTCTGCGTGCCATAGAGATTGGTGCCGACGTCATGCTGAAGGGAACGCGCGTAGATGGAATCTACACCGCCGACCCCGAAAAAGACCCCTCGGCCACACGCTTCGACGACATCACTTACGATGAAGTCATCGATCGCGGTCTTAAGGTTATGGATCTCACCGCAACTGCTCTCTGCAAAGAGAACAATATGCCCGTTTATGTCTTCAATATGGACATAGAGGGCAATCTCGCCGGCATGATCGAGGGGAAACCCCTCGGCACTCTTGTCCACGCTTGATTGCCTTTCAAGGCTCTTTAAACTCACTCTTGCAAATTACCTAATACCCCCTTATAGAATGGAAGTAAAAGAATATCTTCAGGAAGCCGAAGACTCTATGGCTCTCGCCGTAGAATATCTTGACGACACCCTCTCGCACATCCGTGCAGGAAAGGCGTCCGCCCGTCTGCTCGACGGCATCCGCGTAGACTATTACGGCACTCAGGCTCCGGTATCCAACGTAGCCAACATCAGCGTGCCCGATGCCAGAACCATCGCTATCACTCCCTGGGAGAAATCCATGTTCAAGGAGATTGAAAAGGCTATCATAAACTCCGACCTCGGCATTACTCCGGAGAATAACGGCGAAGTGATCCGTCTCTCTATCCCCCCTCTGACCGAGGAACGACGCAAACAGCTCGTAAAGCAGAGCAAGGGCGAAGCTGAAAACGCCAAGGTAAGCGTCAGAAACGCTCGCCGTGATGCTATCGACGGTCTGAAGAAGGAGATTAAAAACGGCCTCAGCGAAGACGTGGAAAAGGATGCTGAGAATGAGGTGCAGAAAATTCACGACAAATTCATCAAGAAGATAGACGACCTTTTCGCCGCTAAGGAGAAAGAGATTCTTACGGTATGATTTCGGTCATCATCCCGAATTATAACTGTGCTGACTATCTGGTGCGGAGTGTCTCAAGCGCTCTGCATCAGACTTTTTATGACCTGGAGGTAATAGTCGTTGACGATGGCTCCACCGATAATTCTCTCTCTCTCTTGTCTCCTCTCGCCTCCGACGCCAGGCTCCGGATAATTCCTACACCCAACCGGGGCGTGGCGGCTGCAAGAAACCGTGGCCTTGACGAAGCAAAGGGGGACTTCATCCTCTTCCTTGATGCCGATGATGCCCTCCCCCCCGAGGCTCTCAGGCTTCTGCATGAAGCTCTTATAGCTACAAAGGCCGATGCTGTCCAGTCTCTGCACAGCAAGATTCCGCAATCCAAGCTTGACTCCACTCCCCCCATATCACCCTCTGATCTCTCTTCACCCCGACTCTCGCTCTATTCCCCGGAGGACTTTGTAGAGAGCCTGCTCTATCAGACGGGACTGCCCGACCATTCTCCCTGGGGCAAACTCTTCCGCAAATCTCTATTCGATAATGCCCGCTTTTCGCCCGGCATTATTTACGAAGACCTCGACCTCATTCCACGCATTCTGCTCCGGGCGAGCAGCATAGCTCTGGTGCACAGCCCCCTCTATCTCTACACTCTGCGCTCTACGAGTCTCATTCATTCCATTGACGTTGCCAAAGGAGACTCTCTGAGGGCCACTCGCCGTCTCCATGCCGACTTCGCAGCCATCTCTCCCCGGCTTGAAAGGGCTGCTGCCGACCGGCGGCTGAGTGCCTCTTTCAATATCATACGGCTCTTCGGACTCCGACCCAAAGGGCGATTTTCTCCGGAAGAGCGCGCTCTGATCAGAAATTTTCTGGAGCAGGCTCGCCTCAATATCAGAAACCTCCGGGCAGCTTCGCTTCATAATCCTAAAGCACGATTGCGAAATCGAGTGGCTGCGCTGCTCTCCTATCTCTTTTTATAGGGCGAAGAGGGGGCTTCTCTCCGATTTTTTTGTTAATTTTGCAGCCGGCTTCCTTACATTTATAATCATGGCAAAAGACCAGACAGTAATATTTCATTCCACCGTGTTCGGCCCTATCAAGAGCCGACGCCTTGGCACGTCGCTCGGCGTAAATCTTTCCCCGGATGACGGCAAAGTGTGTTCTTTCGACTGCATCTATTGCGAAGCGGGATATAACGCTCAGGGCACCGGCACCACAGGCCTCCCAATGCGCGAAAAAGTGACTCACGACCTTGAGAAGAAACTTCACGCTATGAAAGAGGCCGGGCAGACCCTCGATGTCATCACATTTTCCGGCAATGGCGAGCCTACCCTCAATCCCGACTTTCCGGCTATCGTAGAGGACACCATCGCCCTGCGTGACCGCTTTTTCCCTGACGCTAAAGTCTCGGTGCTCAGCAACTCTACGCGCCTTGACAATCCCGACGTCTGCGCTGCTCTCCGCAAGGTAGACAATAATATTCTCAAACTCGACTCCGCCATTGACTCCACTATGCGGCTCATTGACGCCCCGACGTCGGCTCTCTTCACCACTGAAAAGGTGATCGAACAGCTGAAACAGTTCTCGGGACAGGCCATCATCCAGACTATGATGCTCCGTGGCGAGCATGACGGCCGGAAGGTAGACAATACCACTCCGGAGGAGATAAATGCTCTCATTGAGGCCTATAAAGCTATCAGCCCGAAAGAGGTGATGCTCTATTCGCTCGACCGCTCCACTCCGGAAGAGAAGCTCGTCAAAGTAGAAAAACCGGAGCTCGAAGCCATTGCCGACAAGATAAGAAGCGCCGGAATCCCCGTTCAGGTCAACTGATACCGCTTACCTAACACTCTTAGCTCTTTATGAAATCAGCCCCTATACGCTTCCCCGAGCCGCTAAAAGAGGGAGATACTATCTGCATCATAGCTCCGGCCACCGAGGTCAAGGAGGAGTATGTCTATGGAGCCGCCTCTATGCTCCGCAATCATGGCTACAAGGTGATTTTAGCTCCCCACACTCTCGGCCACGTCAGCGGCACCTATGCAGCAGAGACCGCTGCAAGGCTGGATGATTTCATTGCCGCATATTCCGACGAGGAGGTGAAATGCATCCTCTGCGCGAGAGGTGGCTATGGATGTATTCAGCTTTTAGCCGACATCCCGGGGTCTCTGATGTTCTCTTCACCAAAATGGATAGTAGGATTCTCAGACGTCTCTGCGCTCCACGCCATGATGCTCAGACACTCGATAGCCTCTCTTCACGCCGGTATGGCCAAACATATCTTCGAGCTCGGATTTGACGATGATTCCGTGAAGGCTGCCTTTGAGATTATGTCGTGCAGAGAGCCGCAGATCTCATATACTTTCCCGGCTTCTGACGGGGTGAGCATCCTCCGCAGCGGAACCGCTTGCGGACAGCTGCGCGGCGGAAACTTCGCCGTCCTCAACGGATTGGCCGCCACTGAGTTTGACATTCTCAGAATTGATGAAGGCGAGGAGGTCATCCTATTTCTCGAGGATATAGGAGAAGCCATTTATGAAGTGGACAGGATGCTCTGGAGACTCTATCTCTCAGGCTCTCTGAGCCGTGCCAAGGGTCTTATTTTCGGCTCGTTCAGCAACTATCGGCCTGACAAGAACCATCCCTCTATGGAGGAGATGATTGCATCCCGGCTTTCTCTATGGGGCATAGACTGTCCCGTAGTGCTCCGGTTTCCCTTCGGTCATGAGGATGGTCGCAACTACCCTCTCGTAGAGGGATGTCCGGCCGAGCTGAGGGCTACAGATGATACCGTGACCCTCATACAGCATTTACGTTAAACCTCCCCCCGACTCTCACTTACTCTCATGATAGCGGTTTTACAACGTGTGTCCCGAGCTGAAGTCTCCGTTGAAGGCTCCCCAATAAGCTCTATAGGCTACGGACTTCTCATTCTCTTCTGCATTGAGGTAGACGATGAAGAGGCCGACATGAACCTTATGGTAAAGAAATGCTCCTCCCTGCGCATTTTCCCGGATGCTGAAGGGGTGATGAATCTCTCTGTCAAGGATGTAGCCGGTGAGATCCTATGCGTCAGCCAATTCACTCTGGCCGCCTCAGTGCGTAAGGGGAATCGCCCGAGCTATATTGCGGCAGCCCGTCCCGAAGTCGCCTCGCCGGCCTACGACAGATTCTGCCGCCTACTTTCCGAGGCTGCCGGCACTACGGTGCGCAAAGGCATTTTTGGGGCCGACATGCAGGTCTCGCTCGTTAATGACGGCCCCGTAACTATTATCATCGACACACACGCCAAATGACCATCAAGCAACTTCAGGAGACCGTAGACGACTGGATTGGGGAAATCGGAGGGGGCTATTTCTCTGAACTGACCAACATGGCTCTGCTCACTGAGGAAGTTGGAGAATTGGCCCGCATCATTGCGCGTAAATATGGCGACCAGATAGCCAAAGAGGGCGACATGAAACATGCCCTGGCTGAAGAGCTCGCCGATGTCCTCTGGGTGGTAGTTTGTCTGGCAAATCAGACCGGTACTGACCTGACAGATGCCTTAGCGGCTTCTATTGAAAAGAAGAGCAAGCGAGACAAAGCTCGCTTCAACTCCCGCCGACTAAATGCCTCAAAGAAACCCGACTGATTATCATTCTGAGCAATCTCCCGAATCCGCACTCTTTAAGCTCTCACACCACGAGATTACCTCCACACCTTATCCGGAAGGAATTCTTCACTACAAGAAGTCAGAATTACGGCTTTGGCCGGAATTATTATTCTTAGACCTTGTCCCACAAAAATTGTCAGACAGGCCCTTAACAGAGCTTTGCATTTGACCGGCTCTCTTCTCGTGAAGATTCAACAGAAAACGACAACACAAAACAGTTAGCTACAGCTCAAAATAGTTAGCAACTACTCAAAATAGTAAGCGCCAACTCAAAACGATAAGCGACAGCACAAAAATCAAATAAGCTGCGCCGTAAACTTTCTTACGACACAGCTTATTTGTTAGTCGGGGTGACAAGACTTGAACTTGCGACCACACGCCCCCCAGACGCGTACTCTACCGGACTGAGCTACACCCCGATGAAAAGTGGCTTTTGAGTCACCAACCGGTATCCATGACTGCCTCCCGGGGTGGAGACGGATACTTTCGCTGCCAAATTTCGCTTGCGCTACCCTTTCGCAGTGGGGGTGCTCTTCAAAAGCACTGCAAAGTTACAACCATTTTTCCCGTTCTCCAAATTTTTTTGCAACTTTTTTTCGCATAATTTCGACACCCATGCATTACATCTCTCTATATCAGAGACTTAAAATTTTATCCTCATTTTAAAAATCTCCATATTTTTTCTTGTCTTATGATATTTTCTTCTTCCGGAGTGTTATATGAAGTGAGCATTTTAAATTTCGCAAGATCTGATTTATGGCGTATGAGTCCACCGGAGATTGCATCAATGCCCCCAAACTCATAAACTCTATTATATGGAAAACAAAATTGTTATTCTCGATGGATATACCACCAATCCCGGAGATCTTTCTTGGCAACCGGTGGAAAAACTCGGCAATCTGACTGTCTATGACCGCACGCCCCGCTCTCTTATCATAGAGCGTGCCAAAGGGGCCTCTCTTCTGCTTACAAACAAAACTACCCTTGATGCCGACATCATCAACGCCCTCCCCGATCTGCGATATATCGGAGTCCTGGCGACAGGCACAAATATCGTTGACCTTGAGGCCGCTCATCGCAAGGGCATCACCGTCACCAATATCCCCTCTTACAGCACTGACTCAGTGGCTCAGCTCGTTTTTGCGCTCCTCCTCTCCATTGTCTATCATCCGGAGCACTACACTTCGCGCAACTGCGAACACGCCTGGACCAACTGCGCCGATTTCTCATACGTGGATTATCCCCTCTTCGAGCTCTCAGGCAAACTGCTCGGTATAGTGGGCTTCGGACACATAGGACGCCGCGTGGCAGAAATTGCCGAAGGCTTTGGCATGCGTATCGCTGTCGAGACTTCCAAGTCTCAGGATCAGCTCCCGGAGGGGTACGTAAAAATGAGCCGTGAGCAACTCTTCAGGGAAGCCGATGTAGTCACCCTTCACTGTCCGCTCGCCCCCGATACGGAAAAGATGATTAATGCCTCGCTGCTGAGCATCATGAAGCCTGACGCGATTCTTATAAACACCGGTCGCGGTGGCCTGGTCAATGAAAAAGACCTCGCAGACGCTCTCCATAAGGGGCAAATTTATGCCGCCGGCCTTGACGTGCTCTCTCAGGAGCCGCCACGAGCCGACAATCCCCTCCTCTCCGCTCCTCATGTCCTTATCACCCCTCATATCGGCTGGGCTACCAAGGAGGCCAGAAAACGACTCATAGACATCACGGCCGCCAATATTGAGGCTTATCAGGCAGGACACCCTATCAATCTGGTATAAAGCAGCTAAACACCACCGGGAATGTCTATAAAAAAAGTCTGTCCCTTTTCACAAAGGGACAGACTGAAACCTTAATCTTAATTTAATACTATGAAAAACACTCGGCAAAGTTACTAATTTTTTTATAACCCCACAAAATATCAGACAAAAACGCCCCTCTTTTTAATGTTTTTTAACATTAAAAAGAGGGGTTAACTTTACTCTGTCTGCGCTTAGACCCTGTCTTACAAGAAATAGGGTCTTATGCCTTTTGAGAATTTCTTTCTCTGCGGTCAGGATTGCGGTCCCGACTCCCCTTCTGCTTCTTGAAGTCGGAGGGTTTCTCACGGTTAGAGGTGGAGGGAATAAGGTCTTCCACTATAAGCTCGGCGGCATAATCGGCCGCCACTGAGGTGCCGAGTTTCCGCCTCATGCTCTTATAGCCGGAAATCTGCCACTCCCTTTCGGGCGAGGGCTGCAAGAGGGGGGAAAGATGGCGGGAGATATTCTCTACCGTGCATTGATGAAGAAGCAATTCCGGCACCACGCGGTTATTGACTATGAGGTTAGGGAGAGAGACGTAGCGCACTTTCAGCAGCTTCTCCATTATCTTATAGGTAAATTTCTTGCCGTTGGCCCGATAGCAGACCACCTGAGGCGTCCCCACAAGAGCTGTTTCGAGAGTTGCAGTGCCCGACGTCACCAGAGCTGCCTTCGAATATTTGAGCAACGGCACCGTGGCGCCAAACGTCAGCCGAAGCCCCGGATCCTGAGCCACCATGCGATAGAATTTTTCGGGCACGGCAGGAGCGGCCGCTACGATATACCGACAGTCGGGGAAGCGCTTGGCGGCCTCTATCATGTAAGGAAGGTTGTTTCTTATCTCACCCTTGCGGCTACCGGGAAGGAGAGCTATTAGCGGGCGTCCGTCATCCTCGATATCCTGGCGCTGGAAAAAGTGCTTTGCCGGGGGGAGGTGACGCATGGCCCTGTCTATCTCCTGCACGGAGGGGTTGCCCACGTAGGTCACGTCATAGCCATGACGCGCATAGAAGGGCACTTCGAAGGGAAGAATGGAGAAAAGGCGGTCGACGTATTTCTTAATCTGACGCACACGATACTCCTTCCAGGCCCATACCTTGGGGGAAATAAAGTAGAATACGCGGATGCCCATCTTGTGGGCGGCTTTGGCCAGCTTGAGATTAAATGAGGGATAGTCTATGAGCACCAGAGCGTCCGGTCGCCACCAATCCAGTAGTCTTTTTGCCTTTGCGAGATTCCTGAGCAGAGCCGGGAGCTTGCGGATTACCTCGCTGAATCCCATAACGTTCATCTCGTCGTAATGGAGTTCGGGAGCGCGACGGGCCGCCTTGGCCATCAGGTCGCCTCCGAAAAATCTGAATTCCGCTTTTTCATCAAGACGCGCTATAGCAGAGATTACGTCTGCAGCATGGAGGTCGCCGGAGGCCTCTCCGGCTATGAGTAGATACTTCATGACAATAAAAAACGGGCGCTGAGCGTTTTAATGATAATCGCGTCTGCCTGTTTCCGATTCCCGGAGACATCCGCAGACCCTTTCCCTGAAGAGATGAATAATATGCGCCTGATACTTTTGACAATCGCGGCACTGATTGGTTTAACGGTGGCTTCCTGCATCAGCGATGAAATCACCACTTCCCCCTCTGCCCGGCTCTCTTTTTCCACCGACACGCTTAGCTTCGACACGGTATTCACGGACGTGGGCACCCCAACAGCCCGACTCCTCGTATATAATCGCGGCGACAAGGGCGTTATGGTCTCAGACATTGCCTTCTCCGACCCGGACGGTTATTTTCGTCTTAACGTTGACGGCCAGAGCGGCAAGCAGTTTCATGACGTCGAGATTCGCGCGAAAGACAGTATCTACGTTTTCATAGAGTGCTTTATCCCGCAGACTGAAAGCGCCTCTCCTCATCTCGTCTCCGACCGCCTCCGCTTCACTACCAACGGCAACGTGCAGGAGGTGATCGTTGAGGCATGGGGACAGAATGTCACCCGCCTGAAGAATATGTGCGTCTCTTCCGACATGACTCTGACGGCTGAACGCCCATACGTGGTCTTCGACTCTCTCGTAGTGGAAAAGGGCGCCACTCTCACTATCGAGCCGGGAGCGCAGGTGCTTTTTCATGACAAAGGCTCCATGAGGGTCTATGGCCGACTTAACGCCGTAGGCACCCCGCAGAATATTATCGACCTGCGCGGCGACCGTCTTGACAATGTGCTCCCCGATGTCGGTTTTGACATCCTTGCAGGCCAGTGGCAAGGCATTTCCATAGCCCCTGAAAGCTTCGGCAACCGCCTGGAGTATGTGGATATGCGCTCCACTGAATCCGGTCTCTCTCTGGACTCATGCGCTGTCAGCGACGAGGTGAAGATTACCCTTCTCAATTCATGGCTCCACAATTCGCGCGAAAATGTTTTGTCGGCCAACATGGCCAACGTCGAGTCCTACGGCTGCGTTTTCTCCGAGGCGCCGATGGCCGTTGTCTCACTCACGGGTGGCCGCCATTCTTTTGTCCAGTGCACGATCGCCAACAATTACCTCTTCTCCGCTGTGCTTGAGCCTCTTCTCTGCCTCTATCACACCGACGCCGACAATTCCCTGGAGAATTCCCGTGGCCTCCCCTTCATGCAGGCTCAATTTCTAAACTGCATCGTCTACGGCCTTGGACAGGATCTCAACATTGGAAATCTTGATAATACGGATGTCTACCTCCGCAACGTCCTGCTGAAGTCAACGGGCAACAACGATGCTCACTTCGTAGACTGCATCTGGGGCGAGGATCCTCTCTTCTATACTATCCGTGAAGATTATTATTTTAACTATCATCTGCGCGAGGGCTCCCCGGCCATTGCCGCCGGAAATCCTGACTTTGTCACCAGCCTCTGCCTCTACGACATGGATGGACGAGACCGCCTCGCCAACGGCAGGCCCGCTCTCGGAGCCTTTGTCTACGTCCCGGCCCCGGACTCCAAAGGCAAAGCCGCCTCTATGCGCAGACTCCAAAAACTCCTGTAAAAAGATGACTGACAACTCACTTATAACCGACCTCAGGAAGCGTTACCACGAGGGAAAGCCGGTCCGCATCCTCTTCGTCTGCCTCGGCAACATCTGTCGCTCACCGGCCGCCGAAGGCATTTTCCGATACATCACAGAAGAGAAGGGCACGGCTGCCCACTTCCACCTCGACTCCGCAGGACTTTACGCAGGACATGCCGGCGAGCTCCCCGACAAGAGAATGCGCATTCACGCCACCCGTAGAGGCTACAATCTCACTCATCGCTCCCGCCCGGCCAGAGAATGGGATTTCAATGAGTTTGACATTATCATAGGAATGGATGATGCCAACATTTCCGGGCTACGCTCGCTTGCCCCTACCGACGATGACCGTAAAAAAATCGTGCGCATGACCGACTTCTGCCGCCTCCATCCATATTACGATGCCGTCCCCGACCCTTACTATGAAGGGGCTGCCGGATTTGAATTGGTGCTTGACCTCCTCGAAGATGCCTGCATGGCTCTTTATGACGCCATTACAGAGTGAGCAGTAAACTTTTACCACACCACGCTGTCAAAACAGAAAAACCCATTTTTAGAACTTACTTATGAAAAAACTTTTACTACTGCTCTGCGCAACGCTCCTCGGAGCCACTGCCCTCTTCGCGGCTGACACCACTCCCTCCTTTCCCGGAGGCGAAGCGGCCATGAAAGACTTCATTAAGGCAAATCTCAAATATCCCGAAATGTCGAAGCAAATGGGCATTGAAGGGGTTGTAAACCTCCAGATAGACGTTAAACCCGACGGTTCGATAGGCAGCATCAAGATTCTGCGAATGATTGACCCCGACCTGGAGCAGGAAGCCATTCGCCTCGTTAAGACCATGCCCGCATGGACGCCTGCCTCCCGCGATGGCAACCCCATAGAGAGTACTGCCACTCTCGCCATCCCATTTACGCTGGAATAGACCATCACGACTGCCGGCAAAACTTCCCGGGGCTCTTTTTTGTTAAGTAAGTGAGAAGATTAATCCACATATAAAACGAAGCTATTTTGGTGACAATTTCATGGCCGAACTTACTTTATACAAGAGTTTTCTTCTCACATATATCGATTAATTTAGAATACTTACTTATCCACATTTAGACAACAATTCTGATTATGGAAATGGACAAATACGACAAAGCGCTTGCCGATAGCAAAGTGACCGGTTCTAACGAGACGGTAGCCGCCGAAGTGGCGAAGATTCTTGAGAAAGCTCCCGAATATATGACCCCTGAAGTCTATCAATTCTGCTTCTCATCCATCGACCTCACCACCCTCTCTACCGAAGACTCCGTTAAGTCGGTAGCTCGTTTCACCGAGAAAGTCAACGAGTTTGACAACGCCTACCCTCAGTATAAGAATGTGGCCGCCATCTGCGTCTACAGCAACTTTGCCGAAGTGGTGCGCACTCATCTTGATGTCCCCGGAGTGGACGTCGCTGTTGTGGCCGGTGCATTCCCTTCCAGCCAGACCTTCACCGCAGTAAAAATCGCCGACTGCGCTCTCGCCGTCGAAGCCGGCGCCGACGAAGTCGACATCGTCTTCAATGTCGGCATGTATCGCGACAGAGATTTCGAATCTCTGACAGATGAAATTATCGAGCAGAAACATACCGTTAAAAACGCCAAACTCAAAGTCATCCTTGAGACCGGAGCCCTCAAGACCGCTCAGGCCATTAAGGAAGCATCTATTCTCTCCCTCTGGAGCGAAGCCGACTTCCTGAAGACATCTACCGGCAAAGAATTTCCCGGAGCTTCTCTCGAAGCGGCCTATATCATGTGTCGCTGCATTAAGGAATACTATGAGCAGACCGGACGCAAGGTTGGATTCAAGGCTTCCGGCGGCATTCGCACTGCAGAAGATGCCGTGAAATATTACACCATTGTCCGTGAAATTCTCGGCGAAGAATGGCTCTCTCACGATCTCTTCCGCATCGGAGCCAGCTCACTCGCCAATTCGCTCCTCTCCGCTATGGAGGGCAAAGAGGTGAAATTCTTCTGATTAGGTCAGAATCTTACTCCCAAAAAAATATAGTCCAAGAGGGCGTGTCAAAATGCAAAATTTTTGACACGCCCTCTTCGGTTTGTATGGAAAGGCCGTTTATCTCACGGCAAGGCCTCAACCCTGAATATGTTTTACAACATATTTACAAAATTTTTCATCTTTCCATTATTGCATATTTCTCTGATATACACTATCTTTGCTATTTGAAAATTAACGGAAATGCCCTACACAGGGTTCATTTCCGTTAACTCAGTGTCACTCAGCCTGTTGTAGCAATATCGGCCGTGTGCAAAATTTAGAGTTTAATTTTTAGAACTTACTTACTTAAAAACATACGCTTATGAAAAAACTCTTACGCCTATCTTTCGTGGCGGCTCTTCTGGCGGCTATGGCCTTCGGGGGTTCCCCGGCTAAAGCCGAGACTAAGGAGAGCGGAAAGAAGTACCAGACTTTCGGTGTGGCCTTCTATAACCTTGAGAACCTTTTCGACACTATCAACAACAATGGCAAGTACGACCTGGAATTCTCTCCCGGTGGCAAACGCAAATGGGATGGTCACAAGTACTGGAGTAAAATCGAAAAACTCTCTTACGCCATCTCGCAGATGACTACTCCCACGACTCCCGTCGGGCCCGCTGTCATCGGCGTCTCTGAAATCGAAAACATCTCTGTCCTTGAAGACCTCGTCAAGGCTAAGAATATCCGCGACTGGAATCTGCAGATTGTACACCACGACTCCCCTGACCGTCGCGGTGTCGACGTGGGACTCCTCTATAACCCTCGCCTGTTCAAGAAACTCAACGTCACTAACCATCGCCTCGTGGTCCCCGACAAGCCCTATTTCAAGACCCGTGACCAGATGTGTGTCGTAGGCCTGATGGGCGGACAGCGCATCGCAATCATCGTCAATCACTGGCCCTCCCGCTACGGTGGTGAAAAGGAATCTTCACCCCTGCGCGAAGCGGCCGCCGACCTCACAAAGCAGATTTGCGACTCTCTGCTCAAAGTCGACCCTGCCATGGCAATCGTAATCATGGGCGACCTTAACGACGACCCCTCTAATCGCTCCTGCGCTGTCACTCTCGGCGCAAAAAAGAAAGAGCAGGACGTACACCCCGGCGGATTCTTCAACCCCTTCTGGCAGAAACTCGACGATGGCATCGGCTCTTACATCTATCGTGGCGGATGGGACCTCTTCGACCAGATTATCGTGAACTACAACCTGCTGCCCGAAGGCCCCTCCAAACTCAAATTCTATAAGGCCGAAGTGCTCAACAAGCCTTTCCTCCTACAGTCTTCCGGACAGTATAAAGGATATCCGCTACGAACTTTCTCCGGTGGCGCATGGACCGACGGATATAGCGACCACCTCCCCACTGAGATTTATATCCGCAAACAAGTCGACTGACTCCCGAAATAATACCAAAACACAATAACTAACCCATAAGTTTCTTACCTTATGCGATTTAAACTTTTAGTTCTGCTAATGCTCGCCTTCTTTCTCCCTGCCATCGCGCAGACTGGAGTCAAAGGCACGCTGGTGAACGCGCGAACCGGTAAAGCTATCGCCGGTGCCAACGTTCTCCTCAGAGACCAAGGCATTTTCGTCATGAGTGGTGCCGACGGACTCTTCACTATCTCTAATGCCGGACCCGGCTCTGACGTTCTCGAAATTATGGCCGACGGCTTCGCCGACCAGTATATCGACGTCGACATCGCTTCCGGTATCATCAAAGACCTCGGCACTATACGCATGGAGATCTCCGGCTTCGATGCCTCCAACCTTAACACCGACGACTTCGTCTTCGACGAGGCCCAGATCCTTGAAGATGAGGGCGCTCAGCAGTCGGTAGGAACCATTCAGGGCGCCGTGGACGACGTCTACTATCAGAATGCAAACTATAACTTCTCTATTATGAGATTCCGCATCCGCGGCTATGACCCCTCATGGAATGCCGGCTACATCAATGGCTTCTACTTCAACGACGCTATGAGAGGCCGTTTCAACTTCTCTGGCCTCGGTGGTATGACGTCTTCCGCTTTCCGCAACAAGACTGTCGACCCCGGCCTCTCCGCTGCTTCTTACGGTTTCGGTAGCGTCGGCGGTGCTTCTAACTTCACCACTTACGCCTCTGAATACGCCCCCGGCTTCCGCGGCAACGTATCCTACACCAACTCGAACTATATGCTCCGTGCAATGCTCCAGTATAACTCCGGTCTCCTCAAGAACGGATGGGCTGTCTCGGCTTCTATCATCGGACGCTACGCTCCGGAAGGTGTCATCGAAGGTACTTTCTATAACTCTATTGGCTATGCTCTCTCCGTTCAGAAAATCTTCAACGACAAGCACTCCCTCAACCTCTCCACCTGGGGAGCGCCCACTCAGAGAGCTTCTAACGGCGCCGCTACACAGGAGGCTTACGACCTTGCAGGCTCTAACCTCTATAACCCCTCTTGGGGCTATCTCGACGGTAAGAAAAAGTCTGCCCGCGTGGTCAACACATACTCCCCCTCTGCCCTCCTGAACTGGATTTGGAAGCCCCGAATGGGTACTACTATCAATACCGGTATCGGAATGCAGATGAGCAGATATGCAAGCTCGGCTCTCAACTGGTATCAGGCTGCCGACCCTCGTCCCGACTATTATCGCTATCTCCCCTCATACTGGGATCCCAACAACGCTTCAAGCAACTACTACGTAGACCCCGCCGACAGATTCCTCGCCGATGGTTCTATGGCCCCGGTCTATCAGCAGTATCTTGACAATTTCAACTATTATACCGACCTCTGGCAGAATGACAAAGCTTTCCGCCAGATCAACTGGAACAACATCTATCAGACAAACCTCCTCAACCGTGACTCTTTCGACCGTGACCCCTCTCTCGTAGGCCATTCTACCTACATCCTCGAAAACCGTCACAGCAATTTCACCTCTTGGATGTTCAATTCCTACATCGACCATCGTCTCTCTGACGTGATGACTCTTCAGGGTGGCATCAGCTTCAACTATACCGACGCCCGCTACTATAAGACCATCAACAACCTCCTCGGAGGTGAGTACTGGCGAGACGTGGACAACTTCTCTGAACGCGACTTCCCCGGAAACACCGAAATCCTCCAGAACGACCTCAACCATCCAAACCGCAAGGTGAAAGAGGGCGACGTCTTCGGCTACGACTATCACATCTATTCTTACATCGCCAACGCATGGCTTCAGAATCAGATCAACACCGCTCACTGGAATGTAAACTACGGCATCGACATCTCTTACACCTCTTTCTTCCGTCACGGTGAAATGAGAAACGGCCGTGCCCCTGAAAATTCCTACGGTGCCGGCAGACGCCACAACTTCGACAACGCCGCAATCAAGGCCGGCGCTACCTACAAGCTCAATGGCCGTAACTACTTCGTTATCAATGGAGCTTTCGGCACTCGTGCTCCACTCCCCGACAACTCTTACATCTCCCCGCGCACCAAGGACACTTCCATGACAGGACTCTCTTCTGAAAGATACATTTCAGGAGACCTCTCTTACGTCTGGAACTATGCTCGTTTCCGCGGTTCTGTCACCGGATTCTATACCCACGTTTGGGACGCCACCAAGCGTTGCCCCGGTTTCTATGACTACCAGCTCAACACATTCATGAACTATTCCATGTCAGGAATCGAGACTGAATATAAGGGCATAGAACTCGGCATGGCATATAAGATCATCCCCTCTCTTACTCTCTCTGCCGCCGGTACTTTCTCTCGCTATCAGTATAAGAACGACCCCCTCGGAATCCGCTCTTACGAGAATGGTGCTATGGAGGACGTCACCCGTCGCGTTTACCTCAAAAACTACTACGTCAGCGGTTCTCCTCAGCAGGCTTACACTATCGGCCTCGACTGGGCTGCTCCTAAGCAGTGGTTCATCGGTCTTAACGCTAACTGGTTTGGCGACAACTACATCGACCTCGCTCCCTCTCGCCACGAAGCTATGCCCGAACTCTACACCGTAGTCGTGCCCGCTGCTGGCCAGACTATGGAGCAGGCGCTCGAAGAGAAAATCTCTGAAATCACTCACCAGGATAAGCTCAAGAATGCTTTCGTCCTCAACTTCTCTATCGGCAAGCTCATCTACACCAAGTTCGGTGCGCTCAACTTCAACGTCAGCGTCAACAACCTCCTCAACAACCGCAATATCCAGACCGGCGGATACCAGGAAGGTAAATTTGACTACACCAACTATAGCGTCAATAAATTCCCCAACAAGTATTATTACGCTCAGGGCATTCGCGTATTCGTAAACTTCGGTATACGCTTCTGAGTCCCCAGGCAGTAACTGACTAAATTGATTCACAGAAAATGAAAAAGATATTATCTTACATGGCGTTGCTGCTTATGGCACTCAACTTCGTAGCCTGCAACGACGACTTCTCTCAGCCCCCCGTCATCCTTCCCGATGGTGGCCTCGGCACAGGTCTTTGGGACGACCCCTATCGCGTTTCTCAGCTCGCTAATGGCGGCAAGGGCAACGACATCTGGGTCACCGGCTATATCGTAGGTTGGATAGACACCTCCGGAGACAACTTTGCCATGAACGAGACTACCTGCACTTTCAATGCGCAGGCCACTCTGACCTCAAACATCCTCATGGCCGTCTCTCCCACTGAGACCAACTGGGAAAACTGCGTGCCCGTGGCCCTCACCGGCGATGCCCGCGACGCTCTCAACCTCCAGGCTAATCCCCAGAACCTCGGTAAGCAGGTCACCCTCAAATGCAATAACGAACGCTACTTCTCCAATAACGCCGGTATCAAATCCATAACCATGTATAACTGGGGCGACACCGGCATCAAGGAGAAACCCACTATCTACTCTTCAAGCTTCACTTCCGGCGACATCAGCGGATTCTCATATAACGACATCGAACTCGCTCCCGGACTCAACTCCGTTTGGAAAGTAGACACCCGATATGGCCTCGTGGCTTCTGCCTACGTAGGTGGTTCAAGATATGCATCCGACTCCTGGGCTATCTCTCCCCTCATCGACCTCTCGGGATACACTTCTGCCGAGGCTAACTGGAGATGGGCCGCAAACTATTTCAATGACCACGCCACTATGCTCTCTATGATTGCGGCTGCCATTAGAGTCGAAGGCGGTGAATGGATAGAACTCACCGACATCAACTTCCCGGAAGGCACCTCATTCTCTTACGTAGACAGCGGTGTCATCGACCTTACTCCCTACGTTGGAAAGAAAGTGCAACTCGGATTTAACTACACCTCCACTTCCACCATCGCCGGAACCCTCGAGATTGACGGCATTAAGGTGACCGGAGAGAAATAAATCCATCTCACCACACTCTAATTTTAAGATTTGGAAAAAATGAA
Source organism: Bacteroidales bacterium (assembly GCA_014800685.1). Classification (GTDB taxonomy): domain Bacteria; phylum Bacteroidota; class Bacteroidia; order Bacteroidales; family Muribaculaceae; genus Lepagella. Next base: position 131,209 of record JAAVFQ010000016.1, on the reverse strand, counting down.
GACATTTCTCAAAAACATAGCGATATGCGCCGCCCTGACTCTCTCCGCAATGCTCGGAGGCTGTCAGGCCGACATGGACACTCCGGCACTCGTCGTGCCCGAAGCATCCATGCAAGCCAATATTTCTATCGCTGACCTTAAGCAACTCGCATCGCAGGCAAGCTCCGATGAGAACTTCGCGCTCCTCATGCTCGACCGCGAAAAGGGATACGTCAACGCCGCTGACCTCAATAAGAGCGAAGAGACCCAGATGAGCGCCCTCAAAGCAGGAATCAGCCCGAACCTCGCCGACCACTACATCATCAAGGGTCGCGTCATCTCTTCAGATGCCTCCGGTAACATCTATCAGGCTCTTTACATCCAGGACGGCACAGACGCCATTACACTCTCGGTAAGAAAGCTCTCCATGTATAATGACTACCGTGTAGGACAGGAAATAGTCCTTGACGTCACCGGACTCTACCTCGGCAAGTATGCCGGACTCATACAGATTGGCGGTCTCGGCGACTACAACGGCACTTATCAGGTGTCTTTCATGTCTGCTGAAGACTTCTCTGCTCATTCTCAGAAGAACGGTCTCCCCGACCAGGAAGTGCAGTATATCAACTTCGGACAGCAGAGACCCGCCGATGGTCTCTACTGCACTGTCATGACTCCCGGACAGCTCCCCACAACTACGGAAGGCGTCCTTGAGATGTCAAGCCAGCTAGTGGAGTTCCGCAACGTCTCTTTCGTTGACGGCGGCGAGCTCCCCTTCTCTGAATACCAGAGCAGCGGCGTCAATCGCACTATCACCGATGGCGTCTCTTCAGTAATCGTCCGCACCTCGGGCTACTCCACGTTCTACAATCAGATCGTCCCCGAAGGCGTCGGCACCGTGCGCGGTTTGCTCTCCTACTTCAACGGCACCTGGCAGCTTCTCCTCCGCTCTTCCCGCGACGTCATCTTCGACTCTAAGGGCACCCGTCAGGATCCCTATACCATCGAAGAGGCTCTCGAACTGCAGGGCGAAACTTCCGGTTGGGTCAAGGGCTACATCGTGGGCTCCGTGAAGACCGGCGTTTCCGCCGTCACTGACAACGACCAGATCATCTGGGGCTCTGACGCTGAGCTTGACAACAACGTAGTCATAGCTCCCGCTGCCGACTGCAAGGACTATAACCTCTGCATGGTAGTGAGCCTCAACCAGGGCAGCGCTCTCCGCAGCCAGGTCAATCTTCTTGACAATCCCGGTGTCTACGGTCAACTCCTTAACGTCTCCGGAAGATTTGCTGAAATCTATGGAATGGGCGGCGTAACCCCCGAAAGCGGCGCTGCCTCGGAATTTGAGTTGGAAGCCGGCGGCGGCACCGTCACCCCTCCCTCATCTTCCATGGGCTCCGGCACTGAAGAAGACCCCTATTCCATCTACTACATTCAGCAGACTGCCGCTTCCGACACGCAGGCTGACGTATGGGTGGAAGGCTACATCGTCGGCTACATCAACGGCGGTTCGCTCGACTCCGGCGCTCAGTGGAGCAACGTTATGGTCAGCGATGACACCTCCGGCGACGGATATAACAACAACAACATTATCCTCGGTGCTACCCCCACGGCCAATGCGTTCGCCAACGCTATCCCAGTCAAGCTCCGCGCCAACACCGCCGCAAGAACCACACTCGGTCTGCGCGCTAACCCCAATGCCTACCTCAACCACGTCAAGCTGAAAGGCAACATCAATAAGGGATATGGCACCAGAATCCTTGACCAGGTTTCTGAGTTCATCATCCTCAACTGATACTTTACTATCTTAATGCCCCTTCCTTCCGGACCCGCTCCGGGAGGAAGGGGCTATCCTCCCTCCTGAAATATAACGAAGCCCCCCTTCAACCCGACATTTCACCTCTTTGTCTCTCCAACGATATTTTTATCTCTCCAACGATATTTACTCACTCTCACCTCCAGCTTAATTTTTAGAATTATTATGAAACACTTTTTTAATTCACTTATCTTCACAGCAGCTCTTATAGGCGCCTCGCAGCTCGCTCAGGCTGAATACCGCCCGGGCTACTACGACAAAATGGACGGTAAGTCGAAAGAAGCTCTTAAAGCGGCTGCCAAAGAATGCGTATCATCTCATACTCGACTTGGATATACCGACCTTCCGGACTATTGGATTTACACTGACATCTATCCCGACCTGGTGAATGGATCCAGAAGATGGTGGGATATGTATTCCAACAACATCTATCTTATCTCAGGCAACCAGACTCCGCGGAGCAGTTTCTCCGCCAACAAAATGCAGCGCGAGCACTCCATCCCGAAGTCATGGTGGAAGAAGAACAACGATGTGGAATACACGCCGGCTTATACCGACCTCTGGAATCTTTACCCCTCTGACGGCCCGGCCAATCAGGCAAAAAGCAACTACCCCTTCGGACTAACAGACAATCCTTCCTATAACAACGGCCTTACAAAAGTCGGCTCTCCCAAGACCGGATACGGCGGCGGTGCCGGAAAGGTCTTCGAACCCGGCGATGAATACAAAGGAGACTTCGCACGCTCCATTTTCTACATCGCCACTGTCTATGATGACCTCGACTGGGTCTATGGATATATGTTCCGCACTCAGACCTGGCCTACTCTCCAGCCCTGGGCTATGGACATGCTTCTCCAGTGGGCCAGACAAGACCCCGTCAGCCAGAAAGAGATAGACCGCAATGAAGGCGTGGAGTCTCAGCAGGGCAACCGAAACCCCTTCATTGACTTCCCTGAACTCGCCGAATATATCTGGGGAACCCGAACCACGGAAGTCTTCCGCATCAGTGAGCAGGGGGGCAACGTCACTCCCCCTATCAGCGGCGACCCTGAACTCATCCGCCCTGAAAACGGCATTGAGCTCGCCTTCGGTCAGGTAGCAGTCACTCAGACTGCCACACGTCCCCTCGAAATCGTCGCTTCCAACCTCACAGCTCCCCTCTCGCTCAGAATTTCCGGCTCTGACCGCGCACAATTCTCCCTCGAAAGCAACACAATCTCTGCTGCCGACCTTAACAATTCTGACGTCTACCATCTCAACGTCTACTACAATCCGAAGACTACCGGCAATCACTCCGCCACCCTCTCTCTCTATGACGGCGGCCTCGCCCCGGACAAGGGCGTCGCAATCACTTTGTGCGGACAGGCTATGGCAATCCCCACTCTCTCGAAGCTCGAGGCCCTTCCCGCCTCAGACATCTCCGACACCGGATACACTGCTAACTGGGTAGCGGCGCCGCAGACCGTAGACTACTACGTCGTCACCAGAGTGCAATATACTGCCGATGGCCCGCAGGCCTCCACTATCATTTCAGACACCAACTCAGCTGAAATCTCCGACCGCGACGTCGCTATCGATGAGTCTTACACCGTGCAGTCTTCACGACTCGGCTACCTCTCTGAGCCCTCCAACTCCATTATGGTCAGCGCCGGCTCTTCAGTGGCAGGAATCATGAAATCCCAGCCCCTCACCTTAGCTCCCGTTGAGGGTGGCTTCACGCTTATCGTTGATCAGCCACAGACCAACCTCCGCGTCTTCGACCTTACAGGCCGATGCCTCCTCTTCAAAGAATCTGCCGCCGGTGGTGAAACCATCATGCTCCCCTTCGGAGTCTACATCGTCACTACCGATCAGAACCCCGCTCCCCTCAAAACGGTAGTATATTAATCCCGACTACTATACATTTTTTTGAAATGAAAAGAAGTATATCTATGATGCTGGCATTCGCAGCCCTTCTCGCGTTTGCCAAAGCTCCCGAAAACTACTACTCTTCGCTCGAAGGCCTCAACAAAGGAGACCTCAAGGCTGCCGCCAAGAAGGTGGCACGCAAACATACCGTCATCTCTTACGGCGACCAGACATGGAACGCATTCCGCCAGACGGATGTCCGCATGGTCAACGGCAGAGCCATCTGGTGGGATATGTATTCTCCCAATGAAGTGTCGGCCGATAATGGCCACGGCAGCCTTAACATTGAGCACTCAGTGGCCAACTCATGGTGGGGAGGCACCAAAAACGATGCATATAAAGACCTCTTCCACCTCAACCCCTCCAACTCCGAGGCCAACAACTGGAAGTCTAACTATCCCCTGGGATACGTAAAGACTGTGCAGGTCACAAGCAAAGGCGTCAAGTATGACAACGGATATACCAAGGTCGGCACTCCCACCTCCGGAGCCTCCGGAGGTGCGAAACATGTATATGAGCCCGCCGACTGCTATAAAGGAGACATGGCCCGCGCTTTCATGTATATCTTCACTATCTATGACGACATCGCATGGATGACCTCCTCATCAGACCGCAACTATATGTTTGACGGCTCATCATATCCCTCTTTCCGCCCCTGGGCCATTGACCTTCTCCTCGAATGGTCAAGACTCGACCCGGTGGATGAAAAGGAGACAGACAGAAACGAGGCCATCTATAAAATACAGGGCAACCGCAACCCCTTCATCGACTGCCCCGAACTCGCCGAATACATCTGGGGAAACAAGATGGACCAGGGATTCTCCTACGACGGCTCTTACGAACCCGGCCCCTCTACTCCCAATCCCGACCCCACTCCCGATCCTGACCCGGATCCCGATCCAACACCCGATCCTGACCCGACCCCGGGACCCGGAGCGGCTCCTGAAGGCTCTTGGATAGCTGTCGCGCCGGGCGAGAAGATTGATGCCGAAATGCGCTATGCCATTGTCTCTCACAATGCCCATGCCGCAATGTCTTACACCCTTAACGGCAAATATTTCAATCCTACGGCTGCCGCTACCGTTGCTGACGACATCATCGCAGAGATGCCCGCCGGAACAGCCATTCTCACCATTGAGCCTCTCAATGGCGGATATTCCATCCGCGTGGCAGACGCCGAAGGTAACGATTACGGCTACCTGGCCTCCACTTCGGCCAAAAACATGAGCCTCTACGAACTCCCCTCCACCGATGCCGCCATTGCTAACATCGACATCACCACTCAGGGCACGGAAATCAGCTTCGGCAAAGCCGGCAAAATCTGCTATAACCAGAACTCCGGAGCCGAACGCTTCACCACCTACACATCTAACGGCATGGAACGCATAGACCTCTATCGCCTCGTAGTGAAAGAGGAGACACCCGAGCCCGACCCGACTCCCGATCCCACTCCCGATCCCACTCCCGATCCCACTCCCGATCCCACTCCCGATCCCATCGAGCTGCCGGCTCCCGGCATCCTCGTCCTTGATCAGGATGGCGAAATCACCACCGGCTCCTTCACCTCTTCAGCCCATGTGGAAATCTCATATTCCGACGGCAACTACGAAGACCCCTTCTTCTATTACACACTCGACGGCACTGATCCCAAAGTAGACCTCAACACCTGGGAGCCCTCATCCGAGTCGACAAAGCTTTATGAAGATGTCTTTGAGGTGACCGAGTCCTGCACCATAAAAGCCATAGGCCTCGTAAATGGCAACCTCAGTCCCGTAGCATTTATTCAGCTTACTAAAGAGGACAACGAGACTCCCGGAGCCGTCAGCAGCATAGGCATCGAAGAGGCACCCGTAAGACTCTTCGACCTTACCGGACACGAAGTGACAGGCGAATATCTCCCCGCCGGAGTCTACATCCGCGTAAAAGGCTCCAAAGCCGACAAAATACTGCTGCGCTGAAGAGACAGACGATAACAGACCATACATAAAAGAGGGTGAGGCGGCAATGTAAAAAACTCCGCCCACCCTCTCTCTTTATGGCTGCACCCCCAAAAGTGCAATTAAAAATACGAAGGTAGACCTTATTTCATATATTTTTTGTAACTTTGCGCCAAATTTAATAATGACAGGATGGAGCGCGCCCTGCGTGCTTCATCTTTCAGTGTAAAAAATTATTAACAATCTTATGTTACCTGCCACTAACGTACAGACCCGCGAACGGGTCGTGGTGAGATTCTCAGGAGACAGCGGCGACGGCATGCAGCTCGCCGGCAACCTGTTCTCTAACGTTTCGGCCGGAGAGGGCAATCAGATATCCACCTTCCCCGACTATCCTGCCGAAATCCGCGCCCCGCAAGGGTCGCTCAGCGGTGTTTCAGGCTTTCAGGTCAATCTCGGCCGCGGTGTGCTCACACCCGGCGACGAGGCGGATGTCCTTGTAGCCATGAACCCTGCCGCTCTCAAGACTAACATCAAATACCTGAAGCCTAACGGAATCATCATCTGCGACGTGGACAGCTTCCGCCCCGCAGACCTCAAGAAGGCTGAATATGCCACCGACGATCCCGTAAAGGAACTCGGCATCGACCCCAAGCGCATAATGCTTGTCCCCATGACAACGCTTCTCAAAGCCACTCTCGCCGACAGCGGAATGGATCAGAGAGCCATCATGAAGTGCAAGAATATGCTCGCTCTCGGTCTCATCTGCTGGCTCTTCGACAAGCCGGTAGAGAGCGTGCTCCACAAGCTTCGCAACAAGTTTGCCAAGAAGCCCGCAGTCTATGAAGCCAACGCCAAGGTGATACACGCAGGATGGGATTACGGCCACAATCAGCACGCCTCAATGCCCACCTACCGCATAGAGACCGAATCGGTCACCCCCGGCATCTACACCGATGTCAACGGCAACACAGCCACAGCCTGGGGCCTCGTGATGGCCTCTGAGAAGAGCGGCCGACCCCTCTTCCTCGGCTCTTATCCCATCACCCCGGCCACCGACATCCTTCACGAACTCGCCAAGCGCAAGGACCTCGGTGTGCGCGCCTGCCAGATGGAGGATGAGATAGCCGGCGTCTGCTCTGCCATAGGAGCATCATATTCCGGCTGCCTCGCCGTGACCTCGACTTCCGGTCCCGGCCTCGCCCTCAAGAGCGAAGGCATCGGACTCGCAGTCATGGCCGAGCTCCCGCTCGTCATCATTGACGTGCAGCGCGGTGGCCCCTCCACCGGCCTCCCCACCAAGACCGAGCAGACCGACCTCATGCAGGCTCTCTATGGCCGCAACGGCGAGTCTCCCCTCTGCGTCGTAGCCGCCACAAGCCCCACGGATTGCTTCGAAATGGCATTTCAGGCCAGCCGCATAGCCATTGAGCACATGACTCCCGTCATCCTGCTCACAGATGCTTTCATCGCTAACGGCTCCTCTGCATGGAGAGTGCCCGAAGAGTCCGACTATCCCGAAATCAAGCCCCGCTTCGTCACTCCCGAAATGCTGGAGAATGGCTGGAAGCCCTTCATGCGCGATGAGGAGAGCCTCGCACGCTACTGGGCTATCCCCGGCATGAAAGACGCCATGCACCGCGTGGGCGGTCTGGAGAAAGACGTAGAGACCTCTGTCATCTCCACCGATGGCCCCAACCATGAGAAGATGGTCAATCTGCGTCGTCAGAAGATAGCCAACATCGCCAACGACATCCCCGACCTCTCCATCATGGGCAACCCCGACGCCAAGACTATCCTCGTAGGCTGGGGCGGCACGTACGGCCATCTCCGCACGGCAGCCGAAGAGCTCAACGCAGAAGGTGTGGAGGTAGCATTCGCCCAGTTCCGCTATATCAACCCCATGCCTAAGAACGCCCTCGAAGCGCTCAGAAAGTATGACCGCATCATAGTGGCCGAGCTCAACACCGGCATGTTTGCCGACTATCTGCAGCAGCACCTCCCCATGAAGGAGATACTCAGAATCAACAAAATCGAAGGACAGCCCTTCCTCGTGCGCGAGGTCGTAGAGGGTGTAAAAAAACATTTAGAGGCCTGAGACATGGAAGCAAACAAAGAGAACACATACACAGCAGCCGACTATAAGAACGGCCAGAGCGTGCGCTGGTGTCCCGGATGCGGCGACCACGCTATTCTCAACACACTCCACAAGGCTATGGCCACACTCGGCGTTCCTCCCGAGAATACGGTAGTGGTGTCGGGCATCGGTTGTAGCTCACGCCTGCCCTACTATATGAACACTTACGGCATGCACACCATCCACGGACGTGCGGCTGCCATAGCCACCGGCGTGAAAACCTCACGTCCGGAGCTGACCGTATGGCAGGTATCAGGCGACGGCGATGGTCTGGCCATCGGTGGCAATCACTTCATCCATGCCCTGCGCCGAAACATCGATATCAACATCCTGCTCTTCAATAATAAGATCTACGGACTCACCAAGGGGCAGTATTCACCGACATCAGACCGTGGAGCAGTGACTAAATCTTCACCTTACGGCACTACTGAAGACCCCTTCATCCCCGCCGAGCTCTGCTTCGGCGCTCGCGGCAACTTCTTCGCCCGCAGCTTCGATGTCTCTCTCGACACCACTCGCGAAGTCATGGTAGCAGCCGCTAAGCATAAGGGTTGCTCCGTAGTGGAGATACTCCAGAACTGCATGATCTTCAACAATGGCGTCTACGCATGGCTCTCAGACAAGGAGGAGCGCGAAAACCGCATCATTCATCTCCGCCACGGCGAGAAGATGCTTTTCGGCAAGGAGAACGAGAAGGGCCTTGTGCAGGATGGCTTCGGACTCAAGGCTGTAGTGATAGGAGAAGATGGCTACACTATGGATGACGTGCTCGTGCACGATGCCCACAGCAAGTCATATTTCCTTCAGGAGCAGCTGGCCATGATGGACGGCCACGAACTCCCACTGGCAATCGGCGTGATACGCGACGTGGAAGCCGCCACCTACGATGAGGAGGTGAACCGCCAGGTGGCAGACGTAAAGGCCAAGAAAGGCTTTGACACCCTGCGCGAGATGATTCTCAAGACTCATGAGACCTGGGAGGTAAAATAATCCGTCCCCCGACTTAAAGACCAAAACCATAAAAATCCGCATAAGATTCTTATATTCAGAATCTTATGCGGATTTTCGATAACTAATAGAGAGAGTCGGATGCACAAGTTAAAAAAATATGTGCACTTTTTTTGCAGAAAAATTTCCATATATGGAAAAAAAGTGCTTACTTTGCAGTCTGAATTAGAAAGGAACACAATTAAATAACCTAAAACAACGTACAATTATGTCCGATATTGAAAAAAGAGTAAAAGACATCATCGTTGACAAGCTCAGCGTAGATGAGAAAGAAGTTACTCCCGAAGCATCATTCAGCACCGACCTTGGCGCTGACTCTCTGGACACCGTAGAACTTATCATGGAGTTCGAGAAAGAATTCAACATCTCCATTCCCGACGAAGAGGCAGAGAAGATCGCCACCGTCGGAGACGCAATCGCCTACATTGAGGCAAACGGAAAATAAGAACTAATCCGGGAGCGGCCCGTCCGGGTCCGTTCCCGGAAGACGTTCTCCAAATCATTTCCCGATGGAATTAAAAAGAGTAGTTGTTACCGGTCTGGGAGCGTTGACTCCCATTGGCAACGATGTCGCCACAGCGTGGGACAACGCAGTCAACGGCGTCAGCGGTGCCGGCCCTATTACGCATTTTGACGCTTCGCTCTTCAAGACGAAGTTTGCATGTGAGGTTAAGGATTTTGACCCTTCGCAGCACTTCGACCGCAAGAAAGCGCGAACCCTCGATCTCTATGCCATGTATGCGCTGGTGGCTGCCAATCAGGCCATCGATGACGCCGGTCTTGACAACGAGGACGTCAATAAGAATCGAGTGGGCGTAATATTCGCCGCAGGTATCGGCGGTCTTCACACCTTCGAGGAGGAGGCCGGATATTATGCGATGAACAAGGAAAACGGCCCCAAGTATAATCCTTTCTTCATCCCGAAGATGATAGCCGACATCGCAGCCGGCCATATCTCAATAGACCACGGCTTCCGTGGCCCCAACTTCGCGACGGTCTCCGCATGCGCCTCCTCTAACAATGCGCTTGTGGATGCCTTCAACATCATCCGCCTCGGCATGGCAGACGCCATAGTAGCCGGAGGCGCCGAAGCGGCGGTCTTCCCCGCCGGCGTGGGTGGCTTCAACTCCATGAAAGCCCTCTCCACACGCAATGATGAGCCTGCAACCGCTTCACGCCCCTTCAGCGGCTCACGCGATGGATTCGTAATCGGCGAAGGCGCGGCAGCCCTCGTGCTTGAAGAGCTCGAACACGCTAAGGCCCGTGGCGCTCACATCTATTGCGAAGTAGCCGGCGCAGGAATGAGTGCTGACGCTTATCACATCACCGCCACTCATCCCGAAGGCCTCGGCGCAGTCCTCGTAATGGAAAATGCCCTTGCTTCTGCAGAGATGAAGCCCGAAGACATTGACTATATCAACATGCATGGCACTTCTACCCCCGTAGGAGACATCGGCGAGGTGAAAGCCATCAAGAAAGTCTTCGGCGACCATGCCTACAAGATGAATCTCAGCTCCACAAAGTCCATGACCGGACATCTTCTTGGAGCTGCCGGCGCTCTTGAAGCCATTTTCAGCGTTAAGGCTATCACGGACGGCATCATCCCCCCGACCATCAATCACGTAGAGGGTGACAATGATCCGGAGCTTGACTATGACCTGAATTACACCTTCAACAAGGCCCAGAAGCGCGACGTGAACGCTGTGCTTTCAAATACTTTCGGCTTCGGAGGTCATAACGCTGCCATCATCCTTAAAAAGTATAAGGAATAAAGGAAAGTCATTTCAGACTTTTATCGCATATCAGAGGGTGCGTCAAAATTTTTCAATTTTGACGCACCCTCTGAGGTTTTTGAGAGGATGATATGGAGTGGATGAGTGCTGGAGTTAGGGATTTGTGGGAAGTTCGGGAAGCCGACTGGCCCGGGCAGGCCGGGAGACTTGGGAAGTATGGGAGTGAATTAGGATTGGGGAAGAGACAAGGCAATCCGCAATATTGATTTTAAGGTCCTATAAGCGCATTCTCGCGCATGAAATAAAGGGATCCTCATTGCGGGCACCCCTTTGCGTTTATATGGCCTCAAAATGCGATTTTAAAGACCTTTTCGATTCATCACAATCCAAGAGGAGGCATAAAGGCATCCGGAAGGTGATCGAGTATGTATTCATCCGTAGTTAGAGTGGGAGGTGGCAGTTTGGGGCCAAATCGCCGGGCAAAGTCGCTTATCTCATTTTCATTATCTGCGTTGCCGGCAGGAATTACAGTGATGACATCAAAGCGAAAGTCAAGAGGCTCGGCCACGGAAGCCATGTAGATGCGAGCGGCGCGCACGAGTTTCCTTATCTTCTTGTCATCTACAGCATCGAGAGGGTCTGTGAGGGTACCTGTACGTGCCTTCACCTCCACGAAGATTAGCGTCAGATTCTTTTCGGCGATAATATCCACCTCAAGGTGGGAATTACGCGGACGCCAGTTTCTTTCACGAATTGTGTAGCCTTCAGCCAGTAGATAACCGGCTGCGGCCTCCTCGGCCATCTGTCCGAATTTTCTTGCTTCTGCCTGGAGTTCTTTTCTCACTTTACTATGATTTTGCGTGCAGTGTCTCCCTGACGGACTATGAAGACACCCGCCGGGAGAGCGTTAATATCCGTGGCTATGAAGCGTCCCTCGATATCGAAAATCATGTAAGGGAGCGAACTGTCAAAGTCGGCAACCACGTCCTCCACGCCATCCGCAAACTCGTATGCGAGGATTTTCTTGAACTTGTTCCAGGGGCTATAACTGCGAAGGTATTTTGCGACAGCCTTCGGGGGATAGAGTGTGGATTGAGCGGGCATTATATCGCCGAATGGATTCACGGGAAGCGACTTAGCCTCCGGCATATTGTAATATACGGAGGTCACGCTCGGACAGTCAAAAGCATCCTCTCCCATCGACTCTATATATCGCGGGATGGTGAGTGTGTCAAATCCGGTGCAATTCTTAAATGCACTTGCACCAACAGCCTTGATGTTCTCACTGAGGGCAGGAGAAGCCGGAAGAGCCACACCGCTAACTGCGCCGGGTCCTATCTCTACTACCGAAGCGGGTATGCTGAGATCGTTTCTTCCGCGGGGAAACTCAAGAAGAGCGGTAAAATCCTTGTTGAACAATACTCCGTCAAGCGACGCATACGTTTCGTTCTCTTTCTCCACATTGATGGCCTTCAGGCTCTTACAGCCCTCAAAGATGGGAGTGGCGATAGACTGCACGGAGGCCGGTATGGTGATTTCCTCCAGAGCGGTGCAATTATTGAAGCAACTTTTCCCGATAGTCTGTACTTCACCTAAATCGACTTTCACCAGTGAGGTGCAACCGTCAAAGACATAGTTGGCTATTGAAGTAAGCGACGAGGGGAAATTAACCGATGTGAGCGACGTGCAGCCGCTAAAGACATTGTTGCCTATTGAAGTGAGCGAGGAGGGGAAATTGACCGATGCGAGCGCGGTGCAGCCGCTAAACGCATAATTACCTATTGATTCTATCACGGCTGAGCCGAATGACAAAGAAGTGAGACCGGTAGCCCTTTCGAAAGCAAATTCCTCAATCGTTTTCACAGAACTACTCAGGGCAACTGAGGTGATGCCCCTATTTCCGCCCAACGCGTAACTGACAATCGTCTCAACTCCATCCGGGACAACTAACGAGGATTTTCCGCCGGGACAACTGAGAAGTGAGGTCACGTCTTTGTTATAAAGCACGCCATCCACGGAGGCATACACCGGATTGTCCTCAGAAACGTTGATTTCTGTCAAATGATTACATTGCCAGAATGCATTTTCACCTATCTCGCACACAGTAGCAGGGATAAATATCGAGGTGAGTCCCGAGCCTGCAAAGAGACCGTCCGAGATGACAGTCAGAGACTCAGGGATATTGATGGTGCTTAGCAAAGGACAATAACTGAAAGCCCCGCCATCAACTGTTTTAAGGGTGGAGGGCAGACTGACCGATTCAAGTGAGGAACAATAAGCGAACGCATCATATCCCATAGATTCCACTGACTCCGGAATCATTACGGAGGTCAGCCCCCTGCAACCTATAAATCCGTTCTCTCCAATGGATACCAACGTATACTCCTCTCCACTCTGAGGATTCACCACGACAGAGGGGAGTATCAGCGCTCCTTCCACATAATTTCCCGGGCTTGCGTAGGGCGGTTCCAAACAATCTGTTTCCCAGAGGCCATAGGCTGTCCCACAAGTTTTGGCAGTCTCGTCGACTACGACATATCTGATTTTCTGGCCCTCATACTCATATTCAAATTCCTGAGCCAAGAGAGAAAGGGCCGTGCAGACACCAAGAAGGGATAGTAAAATTTTCTTCATAATTCGGGGGTATTAAGGTTGGACTTTTGCTTATGGAAAAACCTCGGCGCCACAAAGATAGACAATTAAATCCATATTTACAAGCGCGTTTTGGTTTTTTTCATAAATCATTATCTTTTCACCAATTTAGCCCATATACCCTTCCCTCAGGAGAAAGAAAAGAGATAGCCTGCTCATATTTCCTCAAAAGTCCGGACGCCACATATCGCGACCTGCCGGAGTGGCAGCGATTGCTTTTCAAGGAGTTTGAACTGGCGTAGCAACTACTCCGATATCCTCACGATACTGACGAGCCACTTCACAAAAAAACGGCCCGGACCGCGTGGTCCAAGCCGTTTTTTGTGTATTCAGTCGTCATTTCCCTTGACCGTGGCAGTCGGGACACGTTATCCTGCCCTTCCCCTTTTTACCATCCCATCCATTAGGGCCGGGGCAAACAAATCCGCTTCCGCCGCAATTAGTGCAACTTTTATGACAATCCTCGTTGTATGCGAAAATAAAACCATTTCCATTACACTTCGGACACGTAACAGTCCCCTTGCCGTTGCAGCGGGGACATACAGTCCCCTCGATGACCACCTCGACTTTCTGCATAAAAGGGCCGGAGGTGAGACTGAGCGTTTTCTTTATGGAGGCACCCTCATTTTTGGGAGCGGTGATAGTTAGCTGACCGCTCTTATAAGTAGCATCGAAACCTTCAGCCCCCTCTATCTTCACATCTCCATCGCAGTCAACGGGAAGGGTCTTGCTACCACCCTCTTTACCTATCCTCACCTCTTCGCCTTCCGGGAGAGTGAGGTGAGTGGCATTGAACTGCTGTAGCAGAGGAATAGCGAGACGGAGGTCGCCGTTGGTGACAACTATTTCACCCTTACGCCGTGCGCCGGAATCATTCTTGCCGACTTTCACTATGAGCACCGAGTCATTCAACTCTGCTATAGCCCAGTCAGGTACAGACTCAAGTTTGAAATCATTGACATCGCTGTGGAGCAGAATAGTATCTGTCTGACCGGAGATGGAGGCAGTCAGGTCCTTCACATCAGAGTCAAGATAAGTAGCCTTTTTGCAGCCCGAGAGCACCGCAAGGGCCAGAAGAGTGCAAACTAAGATTTTTTTCATTTCAGGTTTATTTCCTTTTAGCTTTCTTTTTCGTCGTGGTGCCTGCGGGAGTTGACACTCGGTTGAGGATGATGTATGGATTGCCGTATGGATCCACGACATAAATGCAGTCATCGCCATACTCGTGGTAAGGGTCGGTGTAGATATAATCGAAGCCACCTCCCGGCATATCAAGGTTTAATATATCTCCGCTCTCCTCATAGCGGAATGCCATCTTTTCAGTCTTTCCATTTACTCTTAAAGCCATAGTGCCGCGAGAAGCAGAGGTGAACGAAATGGTGAGCACCGCCCCATTTTTCTCACCGCGATACGTTTTACCCGTAAATGAAAGAGCAAATGCCGAAGCAGCCACACAGACTGCCATGAGCATCATTAAAATTCGTTTCTTCATTTGTAAGTACGTTTTTTAGAATGATTGCAGGGAGGTTGAAGACCCGATATCCGCTACTTGCCGGATGCTTTTTTCGAATCAAGATAAGTCTGATATTCTTTTCCGGTAGGCTTGAAATCCTTGTCGAAATCGAAAGCCGCATCTTTATTCTTCCATGAGATGCCGGTGACGCCTCCCATGCCGGTAATTGTTTTAGTTATCGTGACAGAGCCGCCGACGGGAACGTCTTTACCCGGAGCGCTGTAGCTTCGGCTCATTGGCTGACCAAAATCCATCCAAGCAGCTCGGTAATTCACTGTATAGTCACTTCCTTTGACCGGGACATTACCCTTATTTGTAACCTTGATGTGCAAATTTCTGAGAGTCATGTAGCCGGCATCATGGCCGGTTACCGAAGAAGTTACCGCAAGGTCTTTCTTATGGGTGGCAGCATAATCTTCAGTAAGATAAGCCTTCACATCAGGAATCTCGGAAAGCCGTTTCTTGAGAGCCTTGTCATCGAAAGAAGCGTCATACATTCCGATAGACTTTGCAAAGCTGAGATCAGCATCTTTGAATGCATATAGCCCCTTGGAGGAGGTTGCAGAAATAGTGCCATCTTCTGCTACCACGACATTGACAGAAGCGCCATTGCCAAGGTTGACGACGAAATTATCAGGCTCAGCGCCATCAGCAATCGTGATGCTGTCGGCACTGAAAGCGAGAGCTACGGAATCCGCATCAAGCGAGGGATAGAGAAGTTTTAAGGAGTCAAGCTGATTTTTGCCGGCCTTAGTGGCGAAATCTACTGCGAAGGCTTTCACCTTATCCGTTTTCCCACCACAGCTGACGAGAGCTATGCCGGAGGCTGCCAGACAAACAGACATCAGCGGCATTAAAATTCTTTTTTTCATTTGTTAGTATTTAGAGGCATGAATTGTTTTTGCAAAGATAGTTATTTTTCTGAAATAAGTAAGTGAGAAAAATTAATGTGCATATAAAACGAAGGTATTTTGGAGATAATTTCGCTGCATTGAGTAAAAGAAGATGCGATTATTAAATTTAGATTAATAATCACATCTTCTGATCTTAACTTGGTCTTAAGTAAGTATTCAAAATTAATCGATAATATGAGTTTTAAAAATCTCGCTCGAATATAGTATAAATAATTTTCAATACTTACTTATGATTAGCGGATCATCAGCAGGGAGAAGTCAAAACCTTGAGCAGACCCCATAGGAAGGGTGATGTAGGTGCCGTCATCGTAGATTTTACCGGAGATTTTCTTTCCACTTGCATCGCTGAGCACAAGCATTTTGTCATGCACATTGTAGTCACCTGCAAGCTTACTGAATATCTGCTGAACAATAGCGTTGTCAAATGTTACACTATAACTCTTATCATTAGCGTTCAGCGTCATATCAGCCGGGAAACATACTTTTTGACCACCCTGTTCTCCGACGACGAACGCTGTGTAGCCGTCAGGGTTGCCTACAATCGTCATAAGCTCCTCATCTGATACGGTGGGAGTCGTATGATTTTTATTGACTTTCACAAACCAGGCGGTCAGTGCATTTCCATTGAAATTAATGGTACCATCCATTGAGCTGCCTTTATCTTTGGAGGTCAGAGTGCCGTTGACTACTTTTGAAGTGAGGGTGATGTTCATCTTACCTGCAGCATCGGATGCCGTGTACGTTACAGGAAAATCCGCGGCTCCGGCGAAATTGAAGGCTCCATCCGAGCTTGAAAAGTTAAGGGTGCTGAAGAAATCCATCGGCTGCCCTTTCATCTTCACAATCCCCTCATAATAGCTGTCAGCGAGTGAAACTGACTTGGCGGCAGCGGCCGGTTTTGCCGCTGTTGTTTTTTTTGCGGTTGCGGTTGTCTTGCGGGCACCTGACTTGCGGGTCTGAGCCGAGATCTGAGTAGCAGGCAGAATCATAGCACCTGCCAGCAATAACATTGCTGTTAATCTTGTTGTCTTCATATCTTGATTGATTTATTTGCAGCTCATTCTGACAAGCATATCGTCTTCCTGAAGCTCAAATGAATTGTCATTTATACTGTTGAGGGGGATTTTTGCGTATTCGCGCTCAGTGTCGCCATTATAGAGAATCAGCCACTTCTGACCATATTGTTCGATTGTGGCATATTTACCGGTATAATCGA
This sequence comes from Bacteroidales bacterium, assembly GCA_014800685.1. GTDB lineage: Bacteria > Bacteroidota > Bacteroidia > Bacteroidales > Muribaculaceae > Lepagella. The sequence goes on along the minus strand of JAAVFQ010000016.1, from coordinate 114,393 downwards.
AATCTTGGCCCAGTTTTTTCTTCTCCCATGAAGTTTCGTATTCATACTTGGAGATACCTTTCTGGCGCAGTTGCTCATCGGTCATTGCAGCGTATTTCCTGACATTAAATTTTGCCGCATCGAAACTGAGTATATATCGTCCGCCACGGAAAAGGATAGCAGCATCCCCTATTTTAATACCACCTGCATCTCCTACCATATAAACCGGACCCTGGAAAACCGCACCGTCTTTGATGTATTTGCATTTGAGATTGACTATCCTCTTTTTATTCTCAACCTCAGAAGCAGAATGTTTCATTGAGCCGGGACGGGAACGACGCTGGGCATCGGTCGGGACACTGATGGCCAAAGCACTGAGTAAAGTGCAAAGAAGTACTTTTTTCAGTATCATGTTCAGCTTAATCGTCTCCTTTGAAGAAATTGATTATGGCCATGATGCCTAATATCTTCAAGACTAATTTCAGGATGGCCCAGATCAGCTTGAAAGGTAGCAGAACGATCCAGATAATCCAGCAGATAGGATTCCAGCGTGACATCCCGAAATACCCTTTAGCCGGGGTCTTGGGCTTCTTTGCCTTCTGTTTCCTTGCACTCTCTTCCTCCTCTTCATTGGCGGCTTTCTCGTGCTCGGTGCGATATTTCATATTACAGCAGGAAGGGTCTTCTGATCCATCGCTTCTGTATCTGACGCGCACCTCACAGGTGCCATCACCTCTATGGGTGGAGTACTGGTATTTGTGGAGCGCCTCTTGCTGGGATACAATCTTTGTTGTTTCTTTCATTTAAAAGTTCATGTTTTTCTTCCAGCCGGGCTCTTTCTGCGGTGTAATAAAAAAAGAAAAGCGTGAGCCCGTACTTAATTGTCTATTCCGCACTACGAGGCCCTGGTACTGCCTATTGGAGCTGAACAGACAAAGTAGAGCCTCACGCATATATGTATGCGATACAACATCGGGGGATGTCTGCCATCCTCAACGATGCCGAAAAAACATACCAGCATAAGGCGCTTACCTCTGTCTTTTTTCCGTCTCCAATTTTGAAATTTACCAGATTTCGTAGTGCCGGAAAGAATCTTCAAGTAAACGCTTTCTATGTCACGATCGATCGTTTTTCAAAAACTATTGACCGATCTTTCGGCTGCAAAATTAGCAAATATTTCTTTATTATCAAAATTTCGCTATCATCTGCATCTTGACATTCAGCTATCTCTGCTTTGTCTGTTCAGCTCTGTAGCAGCTATTGCCGCCACAAAGATAGCTTTTATCCGAATCTATTATCAAGTCCTTTTCAGTCCTTTTTCTGACAGGGGGCTTCGAAAGTGATTCCCGACTTGCGGCCGCAGACGTAGACACCGTATTCTTTTCCCTCGTGCGAGAGATTGTCAAGATAGAGGGGTTCGCCCTCCACTATAAGCTGACAGGTGAAGGTGTCGCCTGCCGCCAGTCGGGTTCCTTCGGCCTCCTTCACTCTCCATTTGCCACCTCCCAAATATCTTATGACACATACGCGTCCCGGATGCCAGAACACTCTGACCTCATCTCCTATCCTGACATTATGATCGGCTCTTATCAGCTTTGCTCCTACATTTCCGCTCTCTATCTCCGGGCTTCTCCCATCTGCGAAATCCTTGAAATTACGCCATCCGCAGAAAGTGGCAAGCACGTCAAGCGTAGACTCCCTGGGCCGGACATCCTCATTCAGATAGCCCCATAGTCTTTTTAACGTCGTAGGGCTGAGACTGACTCCGGTGCGCGACTCTATCCTATCGGCCAGATACTCGAATTGACGCGCGGTTCTGACCTCTATGCCGGCATATTTCTCTACGCTTCCGCAAAGCTTACGAATAAGTTCTTTCATCCGGCAACGTTGATTTTCTTGAGCCATTTCTGCTGATATTCCGGCAGTCTGACTGCGTTATAATTATAGAAATCCATTTTTATTTTCTCTTTATCTTCCGGACGGAGATCGGAGTCAGCCACCGAGGCGCCGAGCTTCTCTACGGTCTCAGTCATTTCTCGCGTCAGCTTTATTATTTTCTCGTTATACTCCAAAATATTTCCGGGGGCCAATTTTGAGAATTCCTTTCTATCAGCCTCTCTCAATATTCTATCTATCTCTTCACATCCGGCCTTATATAATCGCTGTCTGAGAGACTCATATTCGGCTATCTGATTCAGTTGATGCTCTGTGAGGGCGAGCTGGGAACGTACATTCACAAGTGAGTCTCGCAGAGAGCTCACATTCTCAAGTGAGTCTTGCAGAGAACTCACCAAGGCCTCATTCCTTACGTTCTTCTCTGTAAGTTCCGCTACTCTCAACTCTGACGCTCCGGCTGATTTCCCAAGCGTATCCATACGATTCAGTGAAAAGATGATAAGAGCCGTTGCCGCAATCGCTGCCAGCAGACTCCACACTACCTTTGGTCTCCGCTCCCTGCGCCCGAGTATCTTAAGGAGGACGCCGGCATCTTTGGGTCGACGGCCTATCGAGTCCGTGCATTTAGCGGAAAGCCTCTTGAGCGCGGGAGTCAGCTCCCTCATCATCACCCCGAGGCTATAGACATCATCCGCAGGGTCAGCGCCTCCGGCATCGAGCTGCTCCGGCGATACGTATCCTGGCGTCCCGGCCGGCTGCTTCCATTCCAGATAATCGGAACTGTCGGCAAGTCCGAAGTCTACGAGCACAGGCTCCTTGCCTATGCTGCGAATCATCACATTGGCCGGCTTCAAGTCACGATGCACGACTCCCCTGCTATGAAGATAGCTGACGGCTTCGCATAGCTGCCGCAAAATTTTTTTACGCTCCCCACCGGAAAGTTGGCCTTTCTGCAAAGCCTCTCCAAGAGTGATTCCCTCTATCCATTCCTGCACTATGCACACCCCTATGCCCTCTATCTCTTCGAGGCCTACGGCTTGCACCACAGAGGGATGACGCAATCTGGAATGAATTTCAAACTCTTTAAGTAATTGCCGACGCATGGCGGTAGCATCGCGCAGTTCCTTGCGTAGCCCCTTGAGAAACCACTGGCGTCCATAGCGTTGGCCGCGCGCTATGACATTGGTAGAAGTCAGATGCAGTATTTCCACATTGCGCATCTCAGAGCCGATATAGCATCCGGACTCCTCAATGCCTAAGTATCCGGATGTCATTGAGACAATCTTTTCCATCCCGAATAAGTATTTACCATTTAGCTGTATAGTGATTCAATCTTTTTGATTGGGTTGGGGTCTAATAAGATGTCCGGAGGGTATCAGAAGGGAAGGCTGGAGCCGGATGAGCGGTCGAGATTACGATAGCCTATAGCCTCTGCGATGTGCAGACTCTGCACATTTTCGCACCCCTCAAGGTCGGCAATAGTGCGGGCTACGCGAAGTATTCGGTCAAAGGCACGGGCCGTCATATTGAGCTTAGTCATGCGCTCTTTCAGCTTCGCAAGACCGGCGGCATCCGGCCACGCATATTTACGCAGCAGACGGGAATTCATCTGAGCGTTGCAATGCACTCCTGCCTCGTTCTTATACCTCTCCTGCTGCCTCATCCGGGCAGTCAGCACACGGCTGCGGATTTGAGCCGAACTCTCGGCGGGAATCGTAGTGGCCATATCATCGAAGGCTACGGGCTGGATCTCTATCTGGAGGTCTATTCTGTCGAGCAGCGGACCGGATATGCGATTGAGATAACGGCTCACTTGCGAGGGTGAGCACGTGCATTTTCTGGTAGGATGGCCGTAATAACCGCAGGGACAAGGGTTCATGGAGGCCACCAGCATAAAGGAGGCGGGATAGTCGACCGTATATTTAGCTCTTGATATGGTGATGACCCTGTCTTCTATGGGCTGACGAAGCACTTCAAGCACCGCACGGGGAAATTCGGGAAATTCATCAAGATACAATATTCCATTGTGAGCGAGGGAGATTTCACCGGGCTGCGGAGAGGCGCCTCCCCCTACGAGAGCCACCGGGGAGACCGTATGGTGAGGGGTGCGGAAGGGGCGTGAGGTAAGGAGCATGGAGCCGGTGGAGAGCTTTCCGGCGACGGAATGAATCTTTGTGGTCTCAAGAGCCTCACTCATACTCAGAGGGGGGAGGATGGATGGTAGCCTTTTGGCCATCATGGACTTGCCGGAACCGGGAGAGCCTATGAGCAGGATGTTATGGCCGCCGGCACAGGCCACTTCAAATGCCCTCTTGACGGCCTCCTGCCCTTTCACTTCCGAGAAGTCGAAGTCAAATTTGTCTGCTTCCTGAGCGAAGAGGGCACGCGTATTTATCACTACCGGGGTAAGCCGAGACTCTCCGGCAAGAATCTCCAGCGCTTCCTGAAGAGTGCTGACGCCGAAGACTTCCAGATTATTGACCACGGCGGCTTCGGTGACATTTTTTGCAGGCACTATGAGACGCTTGAATCCCAGTTCGCGCGCCTTGATGGCTATGGGGAGGGCACCCCGCACGGGAAGCACCGAGCCGTCAAGCGAAAGCTCGCCGGCTATCATATACTCGTTGAGCGTCGGAGTCTCTATCGAGCGGTGTGCGGCGAGGATGCCTACGGCCATCGGAAGGTCAAAGCCCGCCCCCTCCTTACGCACATCGGCAGGGGCGAGATTTATGACAATCTTTCTATGCGGAAAGACCACGCCACAGACCGAGAGGGCCGAAGTGATGCGCTGATAACTTTCGCGCACTGCCGTGTCAGGCAGTCCTATTATGCTCGTGCCTATCCCCTTTTCGGCTATTACCTCAATGGTGATGGGGAAGGCTTCTATGCCGTGAACTGCTGCCGAATATACTTTGGTGACCAAGGGGAAAAGGGATTAAATGGATGCTTACTTATTTATTTGATTGCTTTAGAGGCTGCGGACATATCCGCTCCGTTATAGAGCGTGCGTCCACGGCGGTCGGTAACTACGAATCGGGGCGTGGAGGTTACGCCGAGGGCTGCCGCTGCCGGTGAGGCTTCCGCCTCGGGAGCCCAGTAGAAGTGAGCTGAAGGGACGGAATCGGCAAGATGATTGCGCGCTATGGCCACGCTGTCGGCTGCAAAAAGAATGACGTTGACGCGAAGGCGGTCCGAGGGATTGGAGGCAATGAGATTTCTGATGGTGGCAAGCTCCGTGCGAGAGGGATTGTCGCTGCGCCGACAGAACCAGAAAAGTGTTCGCGGCGTCTCATCATATTTCAAAGTCACCATACTGTCAGGATTTACCCTTACAGGGAACCCGGTAGCCGTCACCCCCGGCACATTGAAAGAGTCTGAGCCGACGGATGAGGCGGGATTGAACAGACGCAACCATTCGGCATCCCTTGCTTTTTCACCCAAGGAGTCAAAGAGGCTGCGGAAATGAGAGTCGGAAAGGCGACGGTCGTATATGGTCATAAGCAGAATCAGAGAGAGGGGGTCATCGGGATGCTCAGCCACAAATTTCTCCACGGCGGCATTGGCAGAGTAGGGTGAAGAGAGGGCTTTGAGATTATCGGCGCGCCATTCAGACCACTGCTTGTTGATATCATTTCCGGAGAATGACCATTCGCGCGGATTGGCGGAGCTGCCCGAAATAGTGATTTTATCCCCTCTGCGCGCATAAAAGCTGACCACCGGGACATCTCCCCCATCGAAGACATAAACGACGCAGGGGAGGCGCGTAATGCCCTTTAATTCGCCTTTACCCTCCGAGATGACGAGCGTGGCTTCCGTGATGAAGCCCCCACGCTTGTCGGCGGCATAATAGAGCACTCTGTAATTCTCCGTCACAGAGGCATCCAGCGCACCTTTGACGATGAATTCATTTTTGCCACATCCGGAGAGCATCAGCATCAGCAGGCTCACCAGGGTCAGAAGCAAAGTCTTCATAAGTAAGTGAGATGAATTTAAGTGAGGAGAATTGATGTGCTTTATCTATCATTTTTCCGAACTTACGCATCACTGCGTCTGCGTGAGGGAAATTTTCATGACGTCTTGCGCCACAGGGCCGCGAGGGGAGCTATTACGATTCATAATATACTGCTGATAGTCAGTAAATTTTTTCTGCAGCCAGGGCACTGTGGCTATTCTGTTCTTAATATTCTCTTTCACTTCCGGATCCTTGAGGAGCTCAGTGAATGCACGCCTCACTTCGCTGATGTTTTTCTCTTTGCGGGCTTTGTCTACCTGCTCATTGAAGCGCGTGATGAGCACCTCTTGAAAGAATTTCACGCCGTGATAATAATGAGACAGAGGCGAGTCAAGCTGCTCATAGATGACTTCATACTGCGCGGGCGACATCTCATCCTGCATTTCGTAGATTCTCTCTCTGGCTCTCTTCACTTTGTCGTATTGGAACGGGACGTAGAGCAGGCGCTTATATCCGTCGATTTCATGCCAGAGGCTTAGCGTGGATGCAATCTTCTCGCGCATAGCGAGCGCTTCGGGATAATCTTTGTCGGCCAGCAGAGCCCGGTATTTTTCCAATTCATTCTGCTCCATATCGAGATATGAGCCCTCACAATAGGTGCGGGCCTCGTCTATCAGAGCGCTGACATCGGCAGGCAGGTGAGTAGCCACCGCCACGCTGTCGGCGGGCAGAGAGGTCTCGGCCGGCTCCTGAGCCATGAGAAATGCCGGCATTGCGGCGAAGATAAGAATGTGAAGGTATCTTTTCATAAGTTAAGTGCTGATTCCGGTTGCTAAGCCAGTTTGAGAAGTTAGCTAATATCAATTCCCGTGCATCAATGCTCGTGCTCTGTGGCAAGATCTGTTCCTTCCGGAAGTTCACGCCTTTTGGGGGCGGGCTCCTCTTCCACGGCAGACTCTTCCGAGGGGGTGTAAGCGGGAGCGGCATATCCGCCGGACTCGGGCGCCTGGGAGGGAGACTCTTCCAGTGAGGTCTTTGCGGTGTCGGCCCGGGCGGTATCGGTCTGCACTGTGTCTGTCTTCACGCTGTCGGAGTCTGAAATGGCTGCGGATGGCTCAGCGCGTGGAATAAAGAAGAACCATATCAAGACAGCCACACAAGCTATGATAGAGAGCGAGAGTACCCATATCGTAGCGCGAGACATACTCCCCTTCTCAGCCACATCGTCATCATCGAAGTATTCAGCTGCGGGCACCTCTTCCCACTCTTCGTCGGAGGCTTCGGACGTAGCGGCAGCCTGCGACAGGGCATCTGCCGGCACCAGTTCCACAAAGACCTTGCCATCGCTGACCGGCACGGCCGAATGAAGAGGAACAAAAGCAGCCCCGGGCTCGGCGGCCACTTGAATCTCAGTAGCATTTACATCATCCCCCTCAAGGCATATTCGCCCGCGGCGAAATGGCACCTCATGCCCCTCTACGCTGAAAGTGAGTCGGGGATAATCGCCCGATATTCGTGAGAGGAACACCGGAAGCCTCCTTATGGGTTTGCGCACGTTTTCCATAGTCGCAAATTTACAACAAAAAAATGAGGCGACCAAAAAAAGGCGCCTCTATTCGTGAGTATCCGCGTTTGTTTTAGTTGCTATTCGTATTAACGGAATGGGAGGTAGGTGAGGAAAAGACGAGTGCCATGCAGAAGGGTCCGGCCGATTGGGCGCCTCTTGATCCAGCCGTAACCAATGGCTGAGCCAATGCCGCCTCCCACCAGATATCCTACAAGCAAATCCGAGGGATAATGCACTCCGAGATACATTCGGCTATACCCCATCAATAATGCCCAGACTACGAGAATGGCGGGAATCAGCTTGCCTCTGAAGACACAGCAGAGAAAGGCGGCGAGCGCACCGGTATTTGCTGCATGGCATGAGGGGAATCCGTAGTTGCCCCCTTTATACCCATTGACATAATGGAGCAGAACGCCAAGTTCTGAATGTGACGGCCTGTCGCGCGCCACAAGAGGTCTTATCCATGACGCGCACACCTGATCGGTGAGAAGTATGACAAGGAAAATGCATACTGCTATCTTGCACACCTGCACCCAGCTATGGCGACGTATGATAAGCACGAGAAGAAAGACATAAAACGGCACCCATACCCATTTCGCAGAATACTGCCACATGATTATGTTCATGAAGGGAGTGTGAGCGCCATTGACGGCAAGCAGCAGACTCTCTTCAAAGGAGGATAGGAACTCAAGAATCCTTTCCATGACAAAATTAAGTAAGTTCTGATATTAAAAACGATATAGGCGAGAAAATCCTGAGCTGTTTTTCTCACTTCCTCCCAGACTAAACGAAGACGGGACGCGAAAATTGCGGCATCCCATTATTTTGTCCGTCTCTTGGCAATTCTTTCCGGGTGGGCGGCGAGAAAACTCGCCCAGGAGGAAGAGCCTTTACGGAAAGCTTCGGGCTTGCTGCTTTCATAAAAATGCGTGAGGGCAGCGGCAACGGCGTCGGTGGCGTCAAAAAAGTCTGACATCTGCTCAGGACGTATGTCAAGCAGCCTTTTCACCATTTCTGCCACCTGCTCCTTTCCGGCATTGCCGTTGCCGGTCACTGACTGTTTGATACTCAGTGGGGCATACTCTGCAATAGGGATATCTCGAGAAAGAGCGGCCGCCATGGCCACCCCTTGGGCGCGACCGAGTTTGAGCATTGACTGCACGTTCTTGCCGAAGAATGGCGCCTCTATGGCCAGTTCATCCGGAAGATATTGCTCCACAAGCGAGAGGACACGCTCATATATGCGGTTGAGGCGCTTATAATGGCTTTCGAACTTGTTTAATTTCAGCACCCCCATGACGATGAGCGTAGGCTTTTTGCCATTGATGCCGAGCATGGCATATCCCATTACGTTCGTGCCCGGGTCTATGCCCATTATAATCCTTTCAAACTCCATCCTGCTCCCTTTCGCATCTTTCCAAGACGTCAAGAAGAGAAACCATGACCAATCCTCTTTCTCCGAGCTCCTTCTGGTACTCTTCGAGGGCAGGCATCATCACCATCTGCATCCAGACATCCCTGTCGGCTTTGGAGTCAAACTCTATCTGCAAGGGCAATGTCCGCTCGTGGGTATGAAAATCGGGACTGCCGGGGACATCCGACAGAATCATCAGGGTAGCTCTTCTTGCGGGAGCCACGTTGAGCGCAGGAAGCATTTCCTCTTTGAGCATACGGGTACGCTCCTCTAATTCCTCCTTTGCGCAGAGGAAGGTTATATTGAGAATATACATAGATTTCGAGAAATTAAAGCCTTTAATGGCGGACAAACCTTGAGATCGAGTTTACTTTTAACTGAAAATTTCCTGCGAGGCATGGCTCATCCGGAAATCATTCATAGCCCTCAGCTTGGGGATAAAAAAACGGCATGTCAACAGAACACGCCGCCAAAACAAAATTATGAAAAACATTCAACGCTATGCTGAGAGCAGCATTTCGAGCCTCTTGTCGGATTCGAACCAACGACCCCGAGATTACAAATCACGTGCTCTGGCCAACTGAGCTAAAGAGGCAGAAAGGGCGAGCGACCTACATCGCACCGCTACGACCTAATACCCTTGCTTCGGTCAAGACCTGGGGGATTCAAGGGAGCTGGTCGTGGAGGACTCACCCCGAGTGCAAAGTTACAACCAAAATCGCCCTGACGCAAGAGTTGAAGGCAAAAAAATTCTACATATTAAATATTTTTAACATTTAACTCCATCCACCCAACTCATCACATTTAACAGCCTCTCACCCATTATCCTCTGAGTGCCAACATATTAAACCACTTAATCCGGACAGAAGCCCTTTAGAGGGAGCCTATGCCCGGATTAAGCATTTACGTCATAAAATTATCCTCTGCACGTCACTGCCTGGTGAGAATTATAGCATCTATGAGCGCATGATTCGTGCCGAGATTCATATTTTCGTTTTCCGGCAGATACTCTACGGAGAATGTATGTGCGCCCGGTTCAAGCTCTACCATTACGGAATCAGAGTAGCCCCAATCGTTCCAATTTCCCACTCCGCGCTGAGGCATGACGATAGTTCCGACCTTTTTCCCATCTACGATTATAGAGCGCACCGCACACTTATTTTCAGTATTGACGGGGCCGTTGCCGTTTGCATATCTGAGGCGAAGAGAATATCTACCTGCCTTCGCTTCCGGAAAGTCGGCAGCTGAAAGCGAGACGCTGACAGGCCCGGAATTGTGGTCGGTCTCCACAAAACCTGCGCCTGTGTATCCCTCCGGGGCTTCCTGAGCCGGATATGAAATTTCTGAAGAGTGCATAGAGGTAGTCTCTCCGGGCATCTGAAGGGTAATGACCGGTCGATTGCTTCTCGGCTCGGAGGCAAAAGACTCCACTCCATCTGAGGAGACTCCTATCACCTGCCATTCTCCCGGCTCGAGGAGAGGATAGGTAGTTGTCCGTGTCTCAGCCACGGGTTTTCCATCGCGGAGCACTTTGTAGTGTCCTATGTATTCTATAGGATTCCATACCAATTCTCCATCCTCTATCCATGCGATTGGAGTGAGAGGAGCTTTGAGATTGGGCCGGCGATTGACACTCATTGGTGCTATGGGCTCGGAATTCATTACGATGTCTACCGTTGCGCCCTTGGCAAGGAGCGAAGCATCCACGGGGAGCGCGGGATTATGCTTCTTTCCATTGACCGTCATGGAGGCTATCTTGTCGCCATAGCCGGATACTGTCACGGAGAAACGACCACCCCGATAGGGGAAGTCTTCAAGCGAGCGCGTCTCAGCCAACGCTTCCGGCACAAAGGGGGCGAAGAGAATGCCATCCTTCCGGAAATTCATTCCGAAGAGAATCTTATTTGTGAGCGCAAGATTTCCGGACAGCGACCAGAGCATATTGGAGGAATTGAGTTCGGTGAAGATGTCGCCGTTGTCAAGATTGAAATTCTCCTTGTTAGTAGCGAAAAGAGCCGCCGGACGCACTATTGCGCCAATGGCTTCCAGAGTGCCCTCTTCATTATGAGCTTTTGCATTAGCGAGAGCCCAATATGCCCCTACGAAAGGCCAGAGAGCGTTGTTGTGATAAGAGGGCATGTCGGCTATCTGGGGATAGAAGATAGCTGCCCCGAAAGGAGTCACGGGGTTACTCTCCGTAATTGAGCGGGCTTTGCCCTCATCTGCTATTCCATAGAGGATAGCCAGCGACTCTCCGAGCGTCTCGGCGCGTGGATTGAGGATGAGATTGTCGCGGCCGTAAGTGTACATGCCGTAATATCCTTTTTCGGGCATCCAGAAGCGGGCGTCGATATTCCTGACGAGCTCATCGGCCTGTCTGGAATACTTTTCCGCATCCTTTTTCTTGCCGAGGTCAGCGGCCATAGAGGAGAGCACTCGGAGTGCGGCGGCACGCACCATGTTGGTATTCATAGCTTCGGAACGCGCTATGTCGGCCGTCTGCATCCATTTGGGATAGGACTGTTCACGCCAGTCTATGAAGGAGGTCTCCCCCATGGCGAGACCATCGGGAGAGATGACATTGTCATCATCTTTAGCTATTGACCTCTCGATGATAGGATAGACTTCACGAAGCCATTTCTTATCTCCCGTGACGCGATAAATCTCATCGGCTGCGAGAGCCCAGACGAGCCGGTCGGTACTCACCGGCCAGGCACCTCCGGAGCCGGTGTCCTGAATTATCTGGCCTTCGGGGTTCACCTTCTTCATCAGCGAGATTTTAGAGGCCTCGGGCTGCAACGCCGCCATGGAGAGGATGATGGAATATGAGACGTCGCGGGTCCAGACACCGGCCCATTCCTTTCCCGTGCGCAGCGTGGTGTCGGGCTCTACGGCATTCACCATCTCGTCAAGCCCCATATTATAGACAGCCTGCAGGAGGGTGTTGGAGGATTTGAGCGAGGGATAGGCAGAGATGTCGTTCTTCAACTTCCATACCTTCTCGACCGGCATGAAATAGCCCGGGCGGGCGGAATAGGTAGACTGGATTTCGAATGGCGTAGGGGCAGTGGCCACGAAGTCATCCTGAATCAGGGAGTCGCCTCTCCAGACGTAAGCATCGGTCTGCACCACAACCTGCGGGGAGGCTGCGGCGGCCATAGTCAGCAAGATTGATGTAAGCATAATTATTCAGTAGTGAGCTTATTCGGTGGTGAGCTTTATATCGGCAATAACGCTTTTTTCATTTGCGCTTGCGGCTTTCATTTGCGCTTGCGGCCGCCCCGACCGGAATGTTTTTTGCCGGCATGGGCGCGGGGATTGCTTTTCTTTTCAGTGCGCAACGGCTTATTGGGATTGCCGTCGTCAGCCAGCAGCGCGAAGTCAAGCTGCTTCTTGTCGACGTCGGCGCGGGCTACCTGCACTCGCACTTTGTCGCCGAGTGTATATTTGTTATGGTTCTTACGCCCTATCAGGCAATAGTTTTTCTCATCGAAGTCATAATAGTCATCGGCGAGGTCGCGGATAGGCACGAGGCCTTCGCACATATTCTCATCAAGCTCTACATAGAGCCCCCATTCGGTGACACCGCAGATGACGCCCTCGTAGACTTCTCCCAGGTGGTCTTTCATAAATTCCACCTGCTTGAATCTGATGGATGCTCTCTCGGCGTTTGCAGCGAGCTGCTCCATGTCGGAAGAGTGTTTGCACTGGTCCTCCACCTTCAGCTTGTCGGCTGAGCGTCCTTTGTCGAAATATCTCTGAAGGAGCCTATGCACCATCATGTCGGGATAACGGCGTATCGGGGAGGTGAAATGGGTGTAATAGTCAAGGGCGAGACCATAGTGGCCTACATTGTCTGTGGTGTAAATTGCCTTAGCCATGGAGCGGATGGCGAGGATGGAGAGCATATTCTCCTCCCCTTTTCCCTTGACGTCTTTGAGAAGACGGTTGAGGCTCTTGTTAACCTCTTTGGCTCTCCCTTCTGCATTGACCTTATAGCCGAAGCGCTGGGCTATGAGGGCGAAGTTGGCGATTTTCTCGGGGTCGGGATTGTCGTGCACTCGATAGACGAATGTTTTTGCCTTCTTATTTTTCGGCACTTTACCAATGGACTCGGCCACGGTGAGATTAGCGAGAAGCATGAACTCCTCGATGAGCTTGTTGGCATCCTTGGACTCCTTGAAATATACGCGTATGGGCTTGCCATCCTTGTCTATCTCAAATCTGACCTCTGCCCTTTCAAATTCCAGCGCGCCGGCATCGTAGCGTTTGCGGCGCAATTCCTTTGCGAGGGAGTCAAGCGTGAGAATCTCCTTGGAGAATTCGCCCTCTCCGGTTTCGATTATTTTCTGGGCCTCTTCATACGTAAAGCGGCGGTCGGAGCGAATCACGGTGCGCCCTATGCGATAGTTGAGCACATTGGCCTTCTTGTCAAGCTCAAAGATGGCTGAGAAGCAGAGTTTCTCTTCATTGGGGCGCAGGGAGCAGATGCCGTTAGAGAGATGCTCGGGAAGCATGGGGATGGTTCTGTCTACGAGATAAACGCTCGTGGCACGCTCGCGCGCCTCTTTGTCAATTATAGAGCCTGGCTGCACATAGTGAGTGACGTCAGCAATATGCACGCCTACCTCATAGTTGCCGTTGGCAAGCTGACGGATGGAGAGTGCGTCATCGAAATCCTTGGCATCGACGGGGTCGATGGTGAAGGTGGTGACTCCGCGGAAGTCTTCGCGTTTGGCCACCTCTTCAGGGGTGATACCGGCAGAAATCTTGTTGGCGGCTTTTTCTACCGCTTCGGGATATTTGTAAGGGAGTCCGAACTCGGCGAGTATGGCGTGCATCTCGGCATTGTTCTCCCCTTTTCTACCGAGGATGTCGACTATTTCTCCACGGGGATTCATTTCATCATCTCCCCAATAGGTGATACGGGCAATAGCTTTGTCGCCTGATTTGCCCCCTTTGAGCTTAGAGCGGGGAATGATGATGTCGGCAGCGAGGAATTTGGAGTCGGGCACAAGGGAGGCATAATTCTTCTCGACCTTGAGCGTGCCGATGAATACCTGATCTTTCGCTTCAATTATTTCCGTCACTTTAGCTTCGGGCTCCTGACCTTTGCGGGTGGCTGATATCACTACGCGCACTTTGTCGCCATTGAGAGCATGCATAGAGTTGCGTTCTGCCACCATAATCTGCTCATCTTCAATCACTACTGCATTGCGGCCATTGCTTCGGCGCACAAAGATACCGATGCTTTCGGTGCCTCTGTTTGACTTGGCCTTGTAGCGACCGAGGCTCACTTCAACTATTTCATCAGCGGCTGCAAGGTCGTCGAGCAGATTGATGACGTCTATTCTATTGGCGGGATGATCGGCGCCGATGGCGTGAGCTATCTGCTTGTAGTTAAATGCTTTCTTATTCTCTTTCTGGAGAAATTCAAGTATCTTGTTGAGTAAATCTTTCTTTTTGAGTCGCCTCTGTGTAGTGGCGGTGATGGTATCTTTCATAACCTATTAAATTAAATATGATGTGGAATCAATTATTATATTCTTATATTTTAAGTAAGTGAGAAAAATTAATGTACATATAAAACGAAGGAATTTTGGAGATAATTTCGCGGCGAAACGAAGGAAGATATAGGCATATCTGACTGAGAGACAACGTGAAATTAGCCCAAAAGGGCAAGTTTTATTGTACAAGAGTTTTCATCTCACATATATCGTTTAATTTTTTGAACTTACTTAAACAATAACAAACAACATTTACAAAGAATTTACCGCTAATCACTTTTCCGTTGCAGCAAATACTCTATATATGCTATCTTTTATAGACATCAGGACCACACAAACTCTTCTCCTGTTTCAGATGGAAAATGCGTATGGCTCACTATTATAACACTTTTAGAGTGTAATTTTGTTGTGGCGCATAGCATTTTCTCAACCTTCTTCGCGGTGAAGAGTTTCGTCTCTTGCGGGTCGCGGTCTTAATTCCCGAATTTATTAGTTATCCTCCGGGTGGAAATGAGTGTATACCAGTCCCCCTTTCGCTTTGCCGATAACCTTTTCAAGCTCTTCGGGAGCAGCCTCACGGATGCGGCGCACACTACGAAAATGTTTCATCAGGGTTTTGGCCGTCTGAGGGCCTATCCCTTTGATTTCGTCAAGAGCGCTGGTGAGCTGAGTTTTGGACCGACGCAGTCTGTGATGCGTGATGCCAAACCTGTGCGCTTCATCTCGAAGTGCCTGAATCACCTTCAGCGAGCGGCTGGTCTTGTCGATATAAAGAGGAAGTGTGTCGCCGGGGAAATATATCTCTTCGAGCCTTTTCGCAATGCCCACAAGAGCCACCTCTCCTCTTATGCCCATCTCTTCGAAGGCCTCCACAGCAGCACTGAGCTGGCCTTTGCCACCATCGACGACCACGAGCTGTGGCAATGGCTCTCCTTCGGCCATCATTCTGGAGTAGCGCCTGTGAAGCACCTCCTTCATGGAGGCGAAATCATCAGGCCCCTCCACGGTCTTGATGATGAAATGACGGTAGTCGCGCTTGGAGGGCTTTCCGTTGCGGAAGACTACGCAACTGGCCACTGGATTCGTGCCCTGTATGTTCGAGTTGTCGAAACATTCTATATGCCTCGGCTCGACGGGAAGGCGGAAGTCGGATTGCATCTGCTTCATCAGCTTGGTGACGCTAAGTTCAGGATTGAGTTTTTCCGCCATTTTCTCCTTATCCTGCATATACTGCCGCACGTTTTTCTCTCCGACATCAAGGAGTTTTTTCTTGTCGCCGCGCTTGGGAATGATAAAGTGGACACCTTCAAATTCCGTATCGGGGAGGAAGGGCACGATTACTTCACTGAATCTGCGCTCAAATCTTCGGGCTATTTCCACTATAGCCATAGAGAGTATTTCTGCGGGCGTCTCTGCGAGGCGCCGGCGAAATTCCAGATTCAGACTCTGAACCACAGCCCCGTTGTGGAGGTGCATGAAATTGATATAGGCCGTGTCCTCTTTCTCCACGTAGGCAAAGAGATCCATTTCCCCTACCTCCGGAGCTCCTATGACGCTCTTAGCGTTATAGCGTTTCACGGCCTCATACTTCTCTTTCAACACCTGCGCCTCCTCGAATTTCAACTCCGAAGCAAGCGCATTCATCTCCTCTTGAAGCATCTTTTCGAGCATCACGGTTTCGCCGGAAAGTATCTGACGCACCTGAGCGACGCTGCGACCATATTCCTCACGGGTGACCATGCGGCAACATGGGCCCTGGCATTTCCCAATGTGGTAGTCGAGACAGAGACGATACTTTCCCCGCTCTATGGCAGAGGCCTCCAACGGATGCCGGCAGCTTCTGATAGGAAAAATATCGCGTATTAACTGAAGCACCACTTTGGCAGACTGCTGATTGGAATAGGGCCCGTAATATTTTCCCGGAAAGGAAAGGTCTCGCGTCATGAAGACGCGAGGATATGGCTCATTGGTGACCACTATGTGTGGATATGATTTATCATCCTTTAGCAGCACGTTGTAGCGAGGCTGATACTCCTTTATCATCGCATTTTCAAGATGCAGGGCATCCTCCTCGGTGGCAACGACGATGAAGCGCATATCCACGATGTTTCTTACCAGAAGATTCGTTCTCGTGGAGTCGTGTCGGCGATTGAAATAGGAGCTCACACGGCGTTTGAGATTCTTTGCCTTTCCCACATAAATCACTTTCCCGTGACGGTCGATATACATATACACTCCCGGCGTATCGGGAAGCGACAAAATCTTCTGTCTCAACTGCGCCCCCGGCTTGTTATAGAAAAGATCTTCCGGCGAACGGTCCGGGGTTATCTCCAAAGGGAAACCCTTCTCTTCGTTTATAGTTCTCCCCTCTCCCGCGATTATTTCTTCGGGGAGTTTGAGTGAAAAATTGTCAGGGGTGGGATTATCTTTGGAAGATGAGCTCATAGCATTGTGTTTTTCTAAAAGTGGAATAAAAAAAAGAATCTTTCGGGCCTCTATTACGTTGTTACACTCTAATCATAAACGAAAGACACCTCGAAAAAATTGCATCGCAGGGTATTTCTATAAAAAACATTGCGCCTTCCGGTAAGACGCAATGTTATTAAAACTCCCATTTTATCGGGGAGCAGAAAAAATCCTTTAAGAATTTGTGCTTAATATTTCAGAAGCGATGTCACCTCACAGTCTTTCGGCAGATTTGCCCTACCGTCAAGATCTGTGAGCTCAACGATGAAATTAATGTAGATTTTCTTCGGATTCATCGACTTTACAAGGTCATAGCAAGCCGCCATCGTACCGCCGGTGGCGAGCAGGTCGTCATGAATCACTACTACATCATTCTCATTGATAGCGTCGCTATGCAGCTCTATTGTGTCGACGCCATACTCCTTCGCGTATGCCTTTTTAATTGTAACAGAGGGCAGCTTTCCGGGCTTTCTGGCAGGAACAAAACCACATCCGAGCTTATATGCAAGAATAGATCCCCCGATAAAACCGCGGGATTCTATACCCACAACTTTCGTAACACCCTTACCCTCGTAGAGAGCAGCCAGCTCGTCGCTCATGAGAGTCAGCGCATCTCCATTTTTAATCATCGTGGTAAGATCGCGAAACATGATTCCCTTGGAAGGGAAATCAGGCACATCGCGAATGGTCCTTTTGAGTTCTTCTAATACCATATCTTTTGAATTAAAATTTATAAGTACGTATTTAAATTTAGCCGTCGACAGTTTCTTTAGGCAGACAATTTAAAATATGAATCAAATCTACCAGCCACTCCCCGGGCAGCAACAAGGAGCGCCCTCTCTCCCAATACATCACACACCCTCCAAAGCAATGTTTCCACGTGGAACATTATTTTTACATTCTGCACTGTTTAAGTGACTTAGGAGCGATAGCGAAATTACCACTTCAACTTTAGCGCCCAAGCAGAAGGAGTAGAACAGAAATATCAGCAGGGCTAACTCCGGGTATGCGACTGGCAACACCGATGGTGTCCGGACGATGTTTGGTGAGCTTCTGCCGAGCCTCTGTGGAAAGGGCTGAGATGCTGCTATAATCGAAAGTATGAGGAATGCGAACATCTTCAAGTCTGTGCATCTTGCTCGCCATCTCCTTTTCGCGTTTTATGTAGCCTTCATATTTTATCAGTATCTCTGCAGCTTCTACCACTTCTCCCCTTCTCTCTTCAGGAATTCTCTTCAGACGGTCGGCAAGCGGAGGCCAGACGCTTTTAAGCAGACTGATAGAGAGCTGAGGTCTTCTGATTAAATCGGAAATTTTATGAGATGCAGAAATTTTTGTGGTCCCTGCGGATTCAAGAAATTCGTTGATTTCATCTGTTACCTTTATCAGTTTTTTATCACACCAGGCTATCAACTCATCACGCATTTCCGCCTTCTCTTTCATAAGGTCAAGACGACGTCTGGAAGCAAGTCCGATGGCATACGATTTCTCGGTCAACCTCATGTCGGCATCATCCTGGCGGAGAAGTATGCGATATTCGGCTCTCGAGGTAAACATTCTGTAGGGCTCATCCACCCCTTTTGTGACTAAGTCATCTATTAACACACCAATATATGACTCATCTCTTTTGAGTACGAATTCCTCACTCCCAGTAACTCTTAACGCGGCATTTATGCCTGCAATTAAACCCTGCCCGGCGGCCTCTTCATATCCGGTGGTACCATTGATCTGACCGGCGAAGTAAAGATTTTGCACAGGTTTAGTTTCGAGTGTATGACGTAGTTGTGTGGGATTAAAAAAGTCATATTCTATGGCATAGCCGGGACGATAAAAACGCAGATTTTTCAACGCCGGAATACGTCGAAGCGCCTCAAACTGTATCTCTGCCGGCATACTGCTTGAGAAGCCGTTGATATAAAACTCACAAGTGGTCTCCCCTTCCGGTTCAAGAAAGAGTTGATGACTTTCCTTATCAGCAAAGGTGACAATTTTTGTTTCTATTGAGGGGCAATAGCGTGGTCCGATGCTCTGTATATCGCCATTATATAGCGGACTCCTATCGAGATTCTCTTGCAGCAGTGAATGAACTTCGGGATTTGTGTGAACGATGTAGCAATCTCGTGGGGGAAGAAGTCTTTCCACTTCCGGAAGAAAAGAGAACTTATGGCTGTCTCTCTCTATTTTGGCGTCACACTCCTTATATATATAGGGAACATCCGAGCTCAGCGGTTCCTTCTTAATCTCAATGACCCTATCGTCACCTGACTGAGCTTCTACAAGTGAGTAGTCTATGCTTCTACCATCCACACGGGCCGGGGTGCCGGTCTTCATACGGTCTGATTCAAATCCTAAAGAGACAAGCTGCTCGGTAAGACCGAATATGGCGTTTTCTGAAATTCTACCTCCCGGAGTTTTGTATTCGCCGAAATGCAGTTTACCATTAAGGAAGGTGCCGTTAGTGAGCACGACTGTTTTTGCATGAAACTCAAGCCCCATATCGGTCACTACTCCGCACACCTTGCTGCCATCGCCATCCTGTTCGATGATTAACGACCGTACAGAGTCTTGATATAGGTAAAGGTTATCCTGAGAGTCAAGTATCTTTCTCCAAGTATCAATATATCTGGTGCGATCCACTTGAGCACGAGGAGACCAAACAGCCGGCCCTTTCGAGCGGTTGAGCATTCTAAACTGTATCGAACACAAGTCTGTCACTATACCCATTTGGCCGCCAAGGGCATCAATCTCTCTGACTATCTGCCCTTTAGCAATGCCGCCAATAGCTGGATTGCATGACAACTGGGCCACGCGGTTCATATCAGACGTCACAAGCAAAACCTTCGCGCCAAGCTTTGCGGCAGCCATCGCCGCTTCGCAGCCGGCATGACCGGCCCCAACCACAATGACATCGTATTTCAAATCCATATTGATTTCGCCAAATATTAACGCATTAATACTCAGAGCCATACATCGCATCCCAAAGAGAGAGCGCTGCATTTTCAGCCTCTTCCATCTCTGCCCGCTCGGCTGGAGACTTATCATTTATTCCACATAAATGAAGCACTCCGTGGGCCACTACGCGAAGCAACTCCTTATAATAAGGCACGCGAAGAAGCTCGGCATTGGACGCTACAGTGTCGAGAGAGATCAGCACATCTCCGTTTACACGTCCATTGCGAGTATAGTCAAATGTAATGATGTCGGTATAATAGTCATGCGAGACAAACTGCCGGTTCGCCACAAGAATCTCATCATCGTCACAAAAACGATAATTCACCCTTCCGAACGAATACCCATGAGAGTGCGCAACGGCAGTCAGCCACTTCTCCACTTTGCCAAAGTCCAGAGATGGCATCTCTACATTTCCTGTCTGTACATCTAACATACTATTTCTTCCGATAAAATATATGGAGTTAAAAATCCAAATTACAAATTTACATAAAATTCTCGAATCTCCAACTCACACACCCCACTTTTTAGCAATCTATCTACAGTCAAGGGAGTGAAGGCCGAAAACATTGATTTTTAGAATTTTTTCGTTAAAAAAAACGACAATAATTTATAAATAATTTCATCCTGATTCTCTGACACTTACATGATTAATAAGCTCAAATTAAGCCCCTGAGAATTAAAAATATTAAATTTCGCGACTCCCTCTACGGCTTTTTTACCCTCAAAATAGGGCGCACGAAGGGCACAATATTTGCAAATCATGAGATTTTTTTGTATTTTTGCAATGTCGGGGCGCTTTGACGGAAAGCAACTGTCCCTTCAAAAAAAATAGCCCCACACAGGTGGCAGGGAGATTTTAGAAACGATTCCCCTCCCCTACCCCACTCTCCTATGCGGGATAAAGGCTTCCCGATTTTTGGGCCGCGAGCCTAATGCTGTAAACTCGCCGGCACATAATAAGTGACATTACAGAATGATTATCGGATACGACGGCAAGCGTGCCATACATAACCTCACAGGCTTGGGAAACTACTCTCGCCTCATACTTGAAACGATGGGACAACGGTTTCCTGACCGTTCCCTCGTGGTCTATACCCCTTCGATGAAAGAGAGTCCCAGGCTCACCAGACTCAAGTCGCTGCGCAATGTTCAATTCCGCCTCCCTGACCCTGCGCTAAGATTCAAGGGTACTCTCTGGAGATCATTCGGCATCACCTCACAACTCAAAACCGACAACCTCGATCTCTTCCACGGACTCAGCAACGAGCTCCCACTAAACATTCGCCAAGCCTCCATCCCTTCCGTCGTCACTATTCACGACGTGATATACCGTCGTCTCCCCTATTGCTATAAGCCTATCGACCGGCGACTTTACGACATAAAATATGGAGCCGCCTGCCGAAATGCCACGAGGATTATCGCCGTCAGCGAATGCACTAAGAAAGACATAGTGGAAATCTATGGCGTACATCCCGACAAAATTGACGTGGTCTATCAAGGATGCGATGAGACCTTCAAGACTCCGCTGAGCAAAGTTCACCTCGAAGAAGTAAGACGCAAATACGAACTTCCGAACAATTACATCCTGCAGGTCGGCACCATCGAACGCCGCAAAAATCTCGAGATTACCCTTCGGGCCCTCTCCGCTCTTCCCCACAACATACACCTCGTAGCCGTCGGACGTGGCGGCGACTATCTTGAGAAAATGAAGGTTCTCGCGCAGGAACTCGGAATTGCCGATAGGGTACATTTCCGCAACAATATCCCATTCACCGACCTCCCGGCCATCAATCAGCGTGCCGACATTATTGTCTATCCATCTCACTATGAAGGATTTGGAATACCGGTACTTGAAGCCCTCGAAAGCAAACGCCCCATAATAGCCGCCAAGGGCTCATGCCTCGAAGAGGCCGGTGGAGATGCCGCATGGTACATTGACCCGAATCGCCCTGAGCAGCTCTCTGAAATTCTTCGCGGGCTCATAGACGGCTCTATTGACCCAACTGCCAGAATCGCCCGAGGAAAAGAGCACGCCCGAAGTTTTGACAACTCCGAAATGGCTCACAGACTCGACGAAGTCTACCGGCGAGCCATTGCCGATTTTAGAAGATAATCCCGACTGAACACACTCCCCTTTCCGGCGGCAGACACTCTCCTCCATTAAGGATTTCCCGTGCCGGAGATCAACGCTTGTCCCTTGAAGATTTTGAAGAGGACGCACACCCCTGCGCCACTGGATGAACCCTGTGCACACCAGCCCCCCAAAATCATAATTCAGCACTCCGTCTCAATCCCAATCCAGCTGAAGAGCAGACCGCCACGGTAATAATAAAAAATCTTAAAGAAACGGCTAAGTCCGATTTTTTTCAAAAAAAATTGCGTTTGTGTTTGTAAACTATTTGCAATTTTAATTAACTTTACGCCCTGAATTGTATTTACACCCCTGCACGAGAAAAATGACAGAACAGACCTATCATATCCCCGCACTTCTACGCCCCACGGTAGAGACGTTAATCACCGACCGCTCAGGCATATACGTTGACGTCACAATGGGAGGCGGAGGTCACACCCGCGCCATTCTCGACTCTCTGTCAGCGCAGGGACGCCTCTTCGGTTTCGACAGAGACCCCGATGCGATACAAAACATCCCGCAAGACCCGCGGTTTACATTTGTACACTCCGACTTCCGATTCATCCGAAACTTCCTTCGCTACCACGGCATAGAGAAAGTCGATGGCATTCTTGCCGACCTCGGAGTAAGCTTTCATCACTTTGACGATGCCGGGCGAGGATTCTCTTTCCGCTCAGACTCCCCGCTCGATATGAGAATGAACAGAAACGCTTCCACGACGGCCGCAGACCTTATCAATAACGTCGATGAAGCGACGCTCACCAACATTCTCCGAAACTACGGCGACCTTAAAAACGCCTCTCGATTCGCCAAGGCCATCATTGAAGCGCGCAGCAAACAGCCCATTACGACTACTACACAACTTTGTCAGGCTGTCAGCCGCGTGATCAATCCCCGCCAGGAAAAGAAAGAACTCGCTCAAGTCTTTCAAGCGCTACGCATTGAAGTCAACGATGAGCTCGGCTCGCTAAGACAGCTCCTCACCTCAGCCCCACAAATCCTCCGGAAAGGGGGACGACTCGCAATCCTCACCTATCATTCCCTCGAAGACCGGATCGTAAAGAACTTCTTCAAAAGCGGAAACTTCGATGGCATTATTGAAAAAGACTTCTTCGGAAAGCCAAATACTCCCTGGAAGCTGGTAGGCAAAAACCCTATACTTCCCTCGGAAGAAGAAATCCTTGCAAACCCCAGAGCACGAAGCGCTAAACTCCGCGTGGCGGAATTCGTCGGGACGCAGGAAGACTAAACAAACTTAATTTCATTACTCAAACCTCCAAGAAAACTAAAAAAATACACTAACCACACGGCACCCACCAAGACTCAGCCTCTCTAAAACACCCAGCTCGATATTATGGCACGCAAAAAATCAGACGACACCAAGCCCTCGAAGCCCAAGACTCAACGCAAAGAAAAGTGGGTCGACAATGTCAGATACGGACGTGCCCTCTCGCTTGACTTCTTCAAAAGAAACGCATGGCTTATGCTCGTGATTCTCGTAGCCGTCCTCTCTCTCATTGGACTGCGCTATAAGACCAAGACCAAAATGAGCCAGATTAAGAAGCTGCAAGTAGAACTTGAGCATGCCAAAAGCGACAAACTCAAACAGAAGGCTGAATACATGACCCTCATCAGAGAGTCTGAAATGCGCCGCCTCGTTAATGAAAAAGGACTCGGTCTTCAATTTCGCGAACAGCCGCCCTACGAAATTGACATCAATGACATCCACGACTGATAAATCCCAACCATAATGAAACAGAATAATAAAGCATACATTCTTATACGCTACGGCTTCATTTCGCTGGGACTGTTGTTCATATCTATCTGCATCGTCGCCAAACTCTTTTCCACCACTGTGGTGGAAGCGCGTGCATGGAATGAAAGAGCTCGACGCGAGATGTCGCAGGTCAAACCCATCCCCCCCGAGAGAGGCAACATCCTCGCCTCTAACGGAAGCATTCTCGCCTGCAATCTCACCTGCTACGACATAAAACTCGACCTCCGGCATAACATATTCTCCGGTAAGAAACACTCTAAAATTCCAATGGAATCGGTCGACTCTCTTGCCGACTCCCTCGACGTTTACTACCCGAGAATCCCCAACCTCCTCTCTCAGCATCGCGACACAATACGCAAATATTCCTGGCACACCCGACTCAAGAAAGAGTTTGAAAAAGATTTTAAGGAAAGGCCCAGAGCCCTCGTCGTTGCAAAAAAAATGTCTGACGACGACTTCGACCGTATCCGCAACTTCCCATATCTCAAGACATTCAAGGGGAGTGGCCAGTCCATCCCGGTATATAAAGAGGAGAAAAACATTCGCATCTACCCCTTCGGCAAAATGGCCTACAGAAGCATTGGCCGAGTGCACGAAGTGGGCGATACCAGAGAGAGACACGGATATTCCGGACTCGAGAAAGACCTCGACTCCCTCCTATATGGCAAACCCGGCCTCGCCAAGAAAGTCACCATGACAAGAGGTCTGAGCAACTGGGTGGCCACCCCTCCCAAACGGGGATATGACATCCTCACCACCATCGATATTGATATGCAAGACATCCTCGAAGAAGAGCTGCAGGCCGTGTGCGACTCAGCAAGGGCTGAGTGGGGCACTGCTATTCTCATGGAGGTAGCCACGGGAGAAATCAAAGCCATCTCAAACCTCGAACGCTTTGAGGACGGCTCTTACGGAGAAGCGCTGAATCGCGCTGTGCTCCCCTTCGAACCGGGCTCCGTCATGAAGTCGATATCCATGATGATAGCCTTCGAAGACGGACTCGTCAAGACCGTGAACGATGCTATAGACTGCTCACCTTTCCAGCGAACTAAAGACCCGCACGCTCCCTCGGTTAAGAACATGAAGCAGGTCATCGAAATGTCTTCAAATACAGGCATTGCCAGAGTGCTCTTCAGAGGCTATGCCCAGCAGCCGGAGAAGTTTCATGACCGCCTCAGGAGCATCGGTTTCTTCACCCCGTTCCACAGCGGTATCGCCGGTGAAAACACCCCCATCGTGAAGCGTCTGGAGCCAAGAGACAAAAATGGCAACAACATCACTATGACCGCCAGACACCTCGACCTCGCCAGACAGACGTATGGATATAACACCATGATTCCTCCACTCTACACGCTGGCTTACTATAACGCCATTGCCAACGGGGGAATATTCAAAAGACCTCATCTCGTGCGTGCTCTGCGCGACGAAAACGGCCGTGACTCAGTGCTTAACGTCAATCTTCCCGGACTCCCTGAAAGAGTATGCTCGCAGGAGACCGCCGCAAAGGTCAGACAATGCATCCGCGAAGTCGTATGGGGCGAGCATGGCACCGCCCGCGCCGTGCGTGACGACCGCGTGGAAATTGCCGGCAAGACCGGAACAGCTTATCCCGTGGAAGAAAACGGATACAACATGGCAAAGAGAAGATACGCTTTCTGCGGCTTCTTCCCCTACGATAACCCCAAATACAGCTGCATTGCCCTCATTCTCGCCCCCGGAGGCACCTCAGCCAATGCCACATCCGGGCAAGTGCTCAAAAGAGTGGCGCTGAAGCTCTATTCGCGCGGCATGCTCAATAATAAAAGCACTTTCACAGCCGAACGAACTTCTCAGCGCCCTACCCTCGCGGCTTCTACCCGACAGGATGCCGACAAGCTCTCATCACAGCTCGGACTCACCGGCTCGCGCCAGGTGAAGCGCCCGGAGACTCGCACTGCAAAGTCGCAGATTCCCGACGTCAAAGGATACGAACCACGCTCCGCTCTCGCCATCCTTGAGAAAGCCGGATATAACGTCCGGATAAAGGGCAACGGGCGAGTTGTGGGCCAGGCTCCCGCCGCCGGCGCCCCGGCGCCGCAAGGCTCTACCGTGCTTTTAACACTGAAGTAATTACATATCACCCAATCATATACTATATAACCCAATCATACTCCCGGAAGACAATTATGCTTAAACTCTCGACACTTCTGCAAGATATCGCCGTCAAGGAAATAATCGGCGACACAGACAAGAATATCGTCAGCCTCGACAGCGATTCGCGAAAGGCTGTCAAGGATGGTATGTTCGTAGCCGTAAAAGGCGTCACCACTGACGGACACAAATACATCCCTGTGGTAGCCAGCAATCATGTAGCCGCAATCGTCTGCGAAGAGATGCCGGCTTCAATCATCAAAGGCATAACCTACATCCGGGTGGAAAACTCCGCCGAAGCTCTCGGCAGGCTCGCCTCCGCCTGGTTCGGACACCCCTCCGAGAGCCTCAAGCTCGTCGGTGTGACCGGCACCAATGGTAAAACCACTACCGCTACACTCCTCTACGAAATGGCTCGCCTCGAAGGGTTTAAGGCCGGACTCCTCTCCACCGTCTGCAACTACATAGAGGGCAGAGCCATCCCCACCACTCACACCACTCCTGACCCTATTACGCTCAACGCCCTGCTCGCCGACATGGTCGATGCCGGATGTCAGTACGCATTCATGGAGGTATCTTCCCACGCCGCCGAGCAACATCGTATCGCCGGACTACGCTTCGCCGGAGCCGTCTTCTCTAACCTCACACGAGACCACCTTGACTATCACCTTACCGTCAAGAACTATATGAACGCGAAAAAGAAATTCTTCGACGCTCTGCCCGAAGATGCTTTCGCTCTGATAAATGCTGACGATAAGGCCGGGACATATATGGTTCAGAATACTCGCGCGCGCGTCTTCACTTACTCTCTGCGCTCCGATGCAGACTTCCGCGGACGCATACTCGAAACTCATCTCGACGGCACCCTGCTCAGCATCAATGGCCAGGAGATAAATGTACAGTTCACAGGACGTTTCAACGCCTACAACCTCACTTCTGTCTATGGGGCTGCCATCCTCACCGGCTTCAATCCCGAAAGCGTCCTTGTCAACATGAGTCGCCTCGTGCCTGTGGCAGGACGCTTCCAGACCATTCAGGGTCCCGACGGCGCCACTGCCATCGTAGACTACGCCCACACCCCCGACGCTCTGGTGAATGTCCTTGACACCATTCGCGACATAGTAGGCCCCGCCGGCCACATTATAACCGTCGTAGGAGCCGGAGGCGACCGTGACCACGGCAAACGCCCGCTCATGGCTCAGGAGGCCGCATGCCGCTCCGACAAGCTCATCCTCACCTCTGACAACCCCAGAACGGAAGACCCCGCTGCTATCATCAACGATATGAAAGCCGGACTCAGCGAACCCGAACTCAAGCGCACGCTCTGCATCACTGACCGGCGTGAAGCCATCCGTACGGCTGTATCGCTCGCTTCGCCCGGCAGCGTGATTCTAATAGCCGGTAAAGGCCACGAGACTTATCAGGAAATTAATGGCGTCAGACATCATTTCGATGACCGCGAAGTAGTGCGCGATGCTTTTGAACTCTAACCCCCGGCCGAACTATGCTATACGCTCTTTTCCAGTCGCTTAAAGGATTTGATTTCCCGGGTAGCAATCTGATGGGCTACCTCACCTTCCGCACCGGCGTCTCATTCACGCTCGCCATGCTAATAGCGCTCTTTGCCGGCAAATACATCATCAGGCGTCTCCAGATGATGCAGGTCGGCGAAGTGGTAAGAAATCTCGGCCTTGAGGGTCAGATGAAAAAAACCGGTACCCCTACTATGGGCGGTATCCTCATTATTATTTCCATCATCGTCCCCGCGCTGCTCATCGGCAATCTCTCCAACATCTACATGATTCTGATGATTATCGCTACTCTATGGATGGGTGCGATTGGTTTTCTCGATGACTACCGCAAGCTGAAATACCATAACAAAGACGGCCTGAAAGGAAAATACAAAATCACCGGACAAGTAGGCCTCGGACTTCTTGTGGGTATCACCATGTGGCTCTCTCCCGACATTGTCGTCAGAAAAAACATTGAGGTGGAAAACGTCTACAGTCATCAGATAGAAATCGTACACCTCACCGAGAATGTCAAGACCCCGGCCACTACTATCCCCTTTGTCAAAAACAATAACTTCAACTACGAGTGGCTCACATCCTGGATAGACAATCCTCACATTGCCGAGACCCTCGGATGGATAGTCTTCGTCTTCGTAGTCATCTTTGTGGTGACGGCCGTCAGCAATGGCGCCAATCTCACCGATGGCCTCGACGGCCTCTGCGCCGGCACCTCGGCCACTATAGGCCTTGCCCTTGCTGTCATGGCTTATCTGGGGGGAAACGTGATTTATGCCACCTATCTCAACATCATGTACATCCCGGGCTCAGAGGAGCTGGCCGTCTATGCCGGTGCTTTTCTCGGAGCTCTCATCGGTTTCCTCTGGTATAATGCCTTTCCGGCGCAGGTATTCATGGGAGACACCGGCTCGCTCACCCTCGGCGGCATTCTGGCCGTCTTCGCAATCCTCATTCGCAAAGAGCTCCTCATACCTCTTCTCTGCCTCGTCTTCTTTATAGAAGACCTCTCGGTAATAATGCAGGTGCTTTACTTCAAATTCACAAAAAAGAAGTATGGCGAAGGCCGACGCATCTTTAAGATGACTCCTCTCCATCATCATTTCCAGAAAGATGCCGACCCGGCCATGAAAGTCCTCTGGCCTTATCCGGCACGTGGCATCGCCGAGCCTAAGATTGTGACCCGCTTCTGGATCGTATCACTTCTGCTCGCCACCCTCACCTTCGTCACTCTGAAGATTCGCTGATTTGTCTCACTAAGCAAGTGAGAAAGATTAATGTCAATTTAAAAAACTTACTTCTTTAATCACTGACTACTGCAATGCAACGACTCATAATTCTCGGCGGCGGCGAAAGCGGCACCGGCGCCGCTATCCTCGGACTCCGCAAAGGTTTTGACGTTTTTCTCTCTGACTCCGGCCCGATAGCTCAAAAATATCGTGACCTAATGGATAAAAACGGCATCGAATGGGAGGAGGGAGGACACACACCCGAAAAAATCCTCAATGCCGACATCGTAATCAAAAGTCCGGGCATCCCTCCCACTGCTCCCCTCGTAAGACAACTCGCCGAGAAGGGCGTCCCCATCCTTTCTGAGATTGAATTCGCGGGAAGATATACAGACTCCAAGATGGTATGCATCACCGGCTCCAACGGAAAGACAACCACCACGATGCTCATATACCACATACTGCGCAAAGCCGGTCTCGATGTGGGCCTCGCAGGCAACGTCGGAAACTCGCTCGCTCTTCAGGTGGCCGATGACCCTCATGATGTCTACGTCATAGAGCTCTCAAGCTTTCAGCTTGAAAATATGTATGACTTCAAAGCCGACGTGGCCATCATGACCAATATCACTCCCGACCACCTCGACCGCTACGACTATAAGTTTGAAAACTACGTCGCTGCCAAATTCCGCATTCTGCAGAATCAGACTCCCGACGACTTTTTCATCTACTGGCAGGACGACCCCGTCATCAATGCCCAGATACGTCAGCTTCAGCTCGAACAGCAGCTTCTCCCCTTTGCAGAACATCTTGAAGAGGGCTCCGCTTCATGGGTGGATGAGAACGGCATAGTGCATTTCGCCGCTCCGGGTGAAGTCTGGGAGATACCGCGCGACAAACTCTCGCTCACCGGCCTCCAT
Source organism: Bacteroidales bacterium (assembly GCA_014800685.1). Lineage (GTDB taxonomy): Bacteria > Bacteroidota > Bacteroidia > Bacteroidales > Muribaculaceae > Lepagella. Next base: position 84,950 of record JAAVFQ010000016.1, on the reverse strand, counting down.
AACCTCTACAACTCAATGGCTGCCGGCCTCTCTGCTTCAGTCCTCAACATCAGGCGTGACGACATCCGCAACGCTCTCGAAGACTTCGAAGCCGTGGAGCATAGACTGGAGTTTGTCGAAACTATTGACGGCGTGGACTATATCAATGACTCCAAGGCCACAAACGTCAATTCCACATGGTATGCCCTCGAAAGCATGAAGACCCCCACTATCCTCATACTCGGCGGCAAGGACAAGGGAAACGACTACTCCGAAATCCTTCCCTTCGTGCGCGAAAAAGTGAAGGCCATAGTCTGCATGGGCAAGGACAATTCCAAGCTCCTTGACTTCTTCTCTGCAGAGGTACCCGCCATCAGGGACACCCACTCGCTCATAGAAGCCGTAGAGGCTGCCCGCGACCTCGCCACTGAGGGAGACACCGTGCTCCTATCACCCTGCTGCGCCAGCTTCGACCTTTTCAAAAGCTATGAAGACCGCGGACGTCAGTTCAAAGATGCCGTAAGGGCTTTTAAAGCTCACTAACACGCTACCCTCTTTTTTTAACTCTATCTCCTTATGCCGGAAACAATAACAGCCAAAAGACCCATTCATATCAAAGAGACCGTCGATGGAATCACCGTCGACGAGCTCACCTATGGCGCCACCGAAGACTCCAAGATAGCTGAGACCGCCACCAGGAAAAGAAAAGCCGCCACCGCAGCGGTCGACGAGAAGCCCAAATCCGACCCATACATCTGGGGCATCTATTTTTCGCTTCTCGCCTTCTCGCTTGTAGAGCTCTTCAGCGCCTCAAGTTTTGAAGTCACGTCTTCCAATGTCTACGCTCCCCTCATCCGCCACGCCCTCTTCCTGCTCGTAGGCCTCGGCATTGTAGTGTGGTTTCAGAGAATGCGTTATGTAGTCTTCCGCAAATGGGCCCGTCTCTTTGCCTTCGGCTCATTCCTGCTTCTTCTTATAGTGACTTTCGGTGGTGGTGTCAGCATCAACGGCGCCGAGCGTGCCCTGCGATTTGCCGGAATTACCGTCCAGCCTGCCGAAATAGTCAAACTGGCCATCGTCGTTGTGCTCGCTCAGATTCTGGCCACCAATCAGATACCACGCGGTGTAAGCAATCGCGGCATCGTCATCTCAGCAGTCGTCGTCATTGCGTTCGCAGCCCTGACATGGAAGAATGGTCTTACCAACACCCTTCTGGTCATGGGCGTGAGCCTCGCGATGTTCCTTATCGGCGGCATGGGGCTGAAAAAATTCTTCATCGTCGTAGCCATATACTGTCTGGCCGCCGGTGTGGTCTATACCGCCAAGTCAGCCGACGATGACACCTCTTTTAAGAATCAGGCTGAACAGACCGAACAGACCGAACAGGGACTCGGTCGAGCCGAAACGCATAGCAACCGTATCGACCGCTTCCTGAAGGGCGTCTCTCCCGATGATCCTATCAACGACATGAACCGTCAGGTCATCATGTCGAAATTCGCTCTTGCCCACGGCGGCATCATCGGTCAGGGCCCGGGCAACTCACGCGAAAGCGCACGCCTGCCCCTCGCCTTCTCCGACTATATCTACTCCATAGTCATTGAAGACACCGGACTGGTGGGAGGCATAGTGCTTCTGCTCCTTTATCTCTGCCTTATAGGCCGGGCCGGCTATGTAGCCGGTAAATGCTCACGCGCCTTCCCGGCACTGCTAATCATGGGAAGCGCCGTGCTGATAGTGCTTCAGGCCCTCGTCCACATGGCTATCGTGGTGGGCATAGTGCCCGTTTCGGGGCAGCCGCTCCCCTTTATTTCCAAAGGGGGCACCTCCATCCTCATAATGTCGGCAGCCATCGGAATGATGCTATCAGTGAGCCGCTATGGCATGACGAGCGGCAATAAGAAGAGAATGCGAGCCGAGCTCAAGGAACTCCCCGTAGATCTTCAGGCTGAAAACCCAACCTTTATCGGCTCTGCAGAAAATTAATCTCAATCTAACAAGACCCATCATGACAGACAAGAAATATAGAATACTCATCAGCGGCGGAGGCACGGGAGGCCACATCTTCCCCGCCCTCTCTATAGCTAACGCACTGCGCCGGCGTGTAGACTGCGAAATACTCTTCGTCGGAGCGGAAAACAGAATGGAAATGGAGAAAGTGCCCGCTGCCGGATATAAAATAATCGGTCTCCCCGTAGCGGGATTCAACCGCAAGAATCTGCTGAAAAACTTCAGCGTACTGCTCAAGCTCCGAAAAAGCATCTCAAAGGCCCGCGGCATCATCCGCGACTTTAAGCCTGACATCGCTATCGGAGTAGGCGGATATGCATCCGGACCCACGCTCAAAGCTGCACAAAAGGCCGGAATCCCCACTCTCCTTCAGGAGCAGAACTCATACGCTGGAGTCACCAACAAGCTCCTTGCCGCCAAAGCCGATAGAATATGTACCGCCTACGAGGGTATGGAGCGCTTCTTCCCCGCTGACAAGATAATTCTCACCGGCAATCCCGTAAGAAAGAATCTTGTGGAGGCTAAAGCCAATGTGCGCGAAGCCCGCAAATCCTTCGGCCTGGATCCTGATAAGACCACTCTGCTCGTAGTGGGAGGATCGCTGGGCGCACGCACGCTCAACGAGACGCTGGAGGAATGTATCTCAAAGCTGGCCGCCGCCGGTATTCAGGTGATATGGCAGACCGGTAAATTCTTCGGCAATCGCGCAGAAGAGGCTGCCAAAGGTCTTGAAGGAGTGGTGGTCACCCAGTTTATCGCCGACATGGCCGAAGCATACGCGGCCGCCTCATTCGTAGTGAGCCGCGCCGGAGCCGGTTCTATTTCCGAACTCGAACTCCTCGGCAAAGCCTGCATCCTCGTCCCCTCACCCAACGTGGCCGAAGATCATCAAACCAAAAATGCGCAGGCACTTGAGAAAAATGGCGCAGCTATTCTGGTGCCTGACGCTGAGGCGCGCAAGATACTTCCCGCCACAACCCTTAATCTCGCCTCAGATCCGGAACGCATAAAATCCATGGCAGAGGCCTGCGGGCGCATGGCTCTCCCCGACTCCGACGAGATTATTGTAGATGAAGTGCTGAAAATCATTGAAAAGTAGCAACACGCGCCTCTCCCAACCCACTTAACGCTTTAACAATGAAGAGAATATATTTTGTAGGTGCCGGCGGCATCGGGATGGCCAATCTGGTGCGCTACTATCTTTCCAAAGGTCTTGACGTGGCCGGATATGACCGGACCCCCTCTCAGCTGACAGATGCCCTTTCAGAAGAGGGTGCCCATCTGGTCTTCGAAGATAACGCAGACCTCATCCCGGAGGCATTCCGCTCTCCTGAAGACACGCTCGTGGTCTACACTCCTGCCGTCCCCGAATCTAACGCCATTCTCTCCTTCTTCCGCCGCAATGGCTTTGAAGTGATAAAGAGAGCGGCCCTTCTTGGCAAAATCACAAGAAACTCTGACGGCATCTGCGTGGCCGGCTCGCACGGCAAGACCACTACCTCCTCCATGATAGCTCACATTCTGGACACCTCCGACGTAGGCTGCAACGCCTTTCTGGGGGGCATACTTCGCAATGTCGGCAGCAATCTGATACTCTCCCCCACTTCCCACTGGTCTGTGATAGAAGCTGATGAATATGACCGTTCATTTCATCATCTCTCCCCGCTGGTGGCTATCATCACATCTACCGACCCCGACCACCTCGACATCTATGGAGATGAGGAACATTATCTCGAAGCCTTCAGCATCTTCACATCACTCATCAGACCCGGAGGCCTTCTTCTGCTGCATACCGGTCTCAAGATGAGGCCTGACGTGGCCGAAGGGGTAACAATCCTGACCTATAGCGCAAGCGAAGGGGGCGACTGCCACGCCGAAAATATCACGTTTGCCGAGGGGAGACTGACATTCGACTTCGTAGGCCCTGACACCCGCATAGACGGAATAGAGCTCGGCGTGCCCATAGAAATCAACGTAGACAACGCAGTGGCAGCCACAGCCGCGGCACTTTTCGCCGGCGCCTCGGCAGACGACATACGCAAGGGGCTCGCCACCTTCTTAGGCGCCAAACGCCGGTTTGAATTTCATCTCAAGGATGATGTCCACCCCGTGCTGATAGACGATTACGCCCATTCGCCTAATGAAGTGAGCGCCTCGATACGCTCCGTGCGTCGCCTCTATCCCGGTCATCGCATCTCAGTCATCTTTCAGCCTCATCTCTACACACGCACCCGCGATTTCGCTCCGGAATTTGCCGATGCACTCTCCGAGGCCGACGAGCTGATCCTCACAGAAATCTATCCGGCACGCGAACTCCCCATAGAGGGCGTGACCTCCGACATCATATTCGATAGGGTCAAAAGCAAAAAAAAGACATTTTGCCCCCGAAAAGATTTGCTCACGTTGATAAAAAAACGTAACTTTGATGTCATAATGACCCTCGGAGCTGCCGACATAGACCGTCTGCTGCCCGAAATTAAAGAACTACTGCTTGAGAAATCAAGGGATTAGCCCTTTGTAATCAAGCGGTTATACCCGTATTTAAACCTAAGCGCACTGACAGCCCCATGTGGAAGACCGTCACCAAATGGCTCATACTCGTCGCACTGCTGGCCTACGTCCTCTTTGCGGCCGCCTGGTCTTTTGCCGAAGCCTCACGCCGGAAATGCTCCGGAATCGAGGTGGCCATCTCGGGCACTCAGACTGTAGACACCGTGACCTCAAAGGGCGTCGTGGCTGAGCTCGCCCACTTTGACAAGGGCATCATAGGGAAACCCCTCAGCAGCCTCAACACCCGAGACATAGAGAAATATCTCAATGGACTCGCGCATTTCGAGGATGTGCAGTGCGTCATTACCTCCTCAGGGAAACTCCGCGTCATCGTGCGCCCCATGATTCCGGAGCTTCGCGTCTTTGATGGTGACAAGTCTTACTACATCAACAAGGACGGAAAACACATCACGGCAAAAGCACAGTTTTTCACTGACGTGCCCGTAGTGTCAGGCCACTTCAGCGAAAGCTTCCCGGCCAGCACCCTCATTCCTGTGGCCCGTTTTGTGGAGAAAGACCCTGTTCTCTCTCAGCTCGTCACCATGATTAAGGCCAACGACCCCAACAATATCATTCTCGTGCCTCGCTTCACGGGACACGTCATCAACATCGGCGACACCACCGATCTTGACATAAAACGCCGCAGCATCCTGGCCACCTACAAGAAAATCCTCCCTCACCGTGGCTGGGAGACCTACGACACCATATCCGTGAAATATCGCGGACAGATTATCGCCACGCGCCGAGACAAGAGCACACGCACTCAGGCTCCCGTGATAATTAATGAGGCCGACCCCGAAGAGGCTACTCTCGAAGGGCTGGCCGAGCATAACGCCGACAACAAGCCGGCCACCAGTAAGAAACCCGCAGAGGAAGCCCCCGAAAACGCTGACTCTCACCCAAATAAGACCCAGACCAAAAACAATGAATAAAGACAGATACATCGCCGCACTTGAGATAGGCAGCTCCAAAATCACCGCTATCGTAGGAAAAACTACTGACCGCGGCGAGCTTGACATCATTGCCGTCGAGCAGGAGACCGGAACTGAAATGGTACGCTACGGTATCATTCAGAACCTCGAAGAGACCTCTATCCGCATTTCTCGCATCATAGAGAGACTTGAACATCGCTCCTCCATTGCGCCGCGAAAGATTTCTGCCCTTTTCATCGGTCTGGCAGGGCGTTCTCTCGGCAGCGTACCCACTGAAGTGGGCATCCGTCTGCCCGAAGAGACTGAGGTCAACGACGAGATATTGCGCCGGCTCGGAAATGACGTCTGGCGCACGCAGGTGCCCACTCCTCTGGAAATTGTGGATGCCGTGCCCAGAACTTACCGGATAGGAAAGCAGGAGACCCGCTCTCCCATCGGGGTTCTGGCCACTGCAATCTCGGCTACCTACGACCTCATCACCTGCCGCCCGGAGATAAAGAGAAACATTGAGCGCACTCTGCGCGATAAACTCCACCTTGACATCGGCGGATATGTGGTCACGGCGCTGGCCACAGGCCACCTGATTCTCTCCAACGATGAGAAACGTCTGGGATGTATGCTCGTAGACCTCGGCGCCGAAACCACTACGGTGACTATATATAAGAATGGCAATCTCGCCTATTTCGCCACTATTCCACTTGGCTCACGCAATATCACGCGCGACCTGACTTCGCTCGGAGGCATCCTCGAAGAGGGCGCCGAGGAGGTGAAATGCACATCGGCCAATGCCATCCCTTCCGAAAAGGTGTCTACCCTCACCGTCTCCGGGCTGAAGATTTCGGACGTTTCCAACATCGTAGTGGCACGCTCGGAAGAAATAATTGCTAACATCATAGAGCAAATCTCCTACGCCGGCCTTAAAGAGCAAGACCTTCCCGGAGGTATCATCGCCATCGGCGGGGGCTTCAAGATGAATGGCATGATCGACCTTCTTTCCCGCCAGGCCAACCTGCCTGTCAGAAAAGGACGGCTCCCCAACTATGTCACCCTCCACGACATCCACTATCCGGCCGAAGACCTGCTCCAGGCCATCAGCATCCTCTATGCCGGCACCACTCACACCGACATCGTTTGCCTTGAAGAGCCGGAGGAGCGCGAGCTCCCGCAGCTCGGCGAAGCTAATCCCGAGGAGATGCCCGAGGAGGAAACCCCCGACACCGGCAAGAACCCGCGCAAATCCCGCGGCGGAGGCTTCTTCAGCAAATTTGCCGCAAAGGTGGGCAACATCTTCGCCACAAACGATGAGGATGAAGACGACGACGAACTCCTCTAATCCTCTTATACCTTCACTCCCCTAAAAAAGACTCTACGTTATGACTCAAGATATATCTGATGCCTCTACTTTCGCTCCGGAGTTTGAGGATGACAACTCGCTGATAAAGGTCATCGGTGTGGGCGGCGGCGGCGGTAACGCTGTCAACTATATGTATGCACAGAACATCCCTAACGTCACCTACGTGCTTTGCAATACCGACAAGCAGGCTCTGGAGAACTCTCCCGTAGGCCATAAGGTGATATTGGGATATAACATCACGAAAGGCCGCGGAGCCGGCAATAAGCCTGAAATAGGACGCGAATGTGCCGAGGCAAGCGCCGACGATATCCGCAACCTCTTCACCGATGGCACGGAGATGGTCTTTGTCACCGCCGGAATGGGCGGAGGCACCGGCACGGGAGCCGCGCCGGTAGTGGCCCGAATAGCAAAAGAGGCCGGCAAGCTCACCATCGGTATCGTGACGGTGCCCTTCATGTTTGAGGGCAACAAGAAGATTCTCAAAGCTATCGAAGGCGCCGAGGAGATGAAGAAGCATGTGGATGCTCTTCTGGTGATTAACAATCAGAACCTCATCGACCTCTATAAAGACCTTGACTTCTTCAATGCCTTCTCGAAAGCTGACGACACTCTGGCCAATGCGGCCCGGTCTATCTCGGAAATCATCTCCGAAAAGATGTATATCAACGTGGACTTCGAGGACGTGCGCACCACGCTGAAAGACGCCGGAACAGCCGTCATCTCCACAGCTATCGGCGAGGGTCCGCAGCGAGTCACTGATGCTATCAATAACGCACTGACCTCCCCGCTGCTTAAGAAGCACGACATCAAGACGGCAGAACGCCTGCTGCTGAAATTCTCCGTAAACCGCTATGGCGACAAGCCGCTCGTGGCTGAGGAGATAAATCAGATTACGGCCTTCACCAACGACATGTCGGAATCAATCGACGTGAAATGGGGTATCGCCGACGACCCCTCTCTTGGCGACAAATTCAAGATTACGGTGCTTGCCGCCGGCTTTGAGGTCACCATCCGCGACGGCAAGTCAATGAAGGGTGATCAGGATGAGGAGGAAGAGGTGATCAACTTCGGCTCTTCACGCGACACAGCCGAACGCTCACGCACCGAAGAGGCTGCCAATAAGAAGATTGAGGAAATCTACGGCAAAGAGCGTGTCAACGAAAAGCGCCGCAAGGCCGCCAAGCAGAGATACGTAGTGCTGAAGCCCTCACAGTTTGACGACCCGGAGATTATCACTCTGCTGGAGATGACTCCCACTTATAACCGTGACCCCAAGCTCAATAAGCAGATAGCCGAAATGGGAGAGGCCGGAGTCAGCGGAGACTCTATTTTCAATCAGAACAATGAGCGCCCGTCCGGAGAGAATATCATATCTTTCTGAGAAAGGGGAGACCGATCCCTACTTTCCCTGTAACACCCAAAATAAAAGACAATGGAGCAGAATGCCACATCGCATAAATATGAAATGGTCGCCAAGACATTCAAGGGTCTTGAAGACGTGCTCTGCGATGAACTCATATCCCTGGGAGCCGAAAACGTAAACATCGGCACCCGTATGGTCTCCTTCGAGGGAGACAAGAGACTGATGTATAAGGCTAATCTTGCCTGCCGCACAGCACTGCGCATACTTAAGCCCATAATAAAGTTCACCGCCTCAACGCCTGACGAACTTTATGACTTCGTGCGCGATATGGACTGGGACAAATATATGACCCCGGACTCCACTTTTGCTATTGACTCGACGGTGAGCAGCGCGGAGTTTCCCCACTCCAAGTTTGTGACCTACAGGGTGAAGGATGGCATAGTAGACTATTTCAACGACAAATATGGGCGCCGGCCCTCCATACGCGTCAATGGAGCTGACATACTCTTTAATGTGCATATCGCCGACAAGAGGGTGACTCTCTCCATCGACTCCTCCGGCGAGCCCCTCTCCAAGCGAGGCTACCGCGTGGAGCAGACTGCCGCCCCGATCAATGAAGTGCTAGCCGCCGGAATAATTCTCAAGACCGGATGGCGCGGCGATTCCAACTTCGTAGACCCGATGTGTGGCTCCGGCACCTTCCTCACAGAAGCAGCCCTGATAGCGGCCAACATCAATCCCGGCATCTACCGCTCTGAATTTGCCTTCGAGAAGTGGCCTGACTTTGATGCGGACATCTTCGAAGAGCTTTATAATGATGACTCCGAAGAGAGGGAGTTTCATTATCGCATATATGGCGGAGATATAGACCCGGAGGCCATCGCCATAGCAAAAATGAATATCCGCTCTGCAAGAGTGGAAAACATGATAGAGCTGGAATGCCGCTCATTTCAGTCATGGCGCGAGGTGCCGGAAGCCGGCATCTTAATCACCAACCCGCCGTATGGCGAGAGACTGCGAGGCGGCGACATCTCCACTCTCTTTTCGGAAATCGGCACTGAGCTGAAACAATATTTCAAGGGGTATCACGCTTGGATTCTCGGATATAAGGATGAGCATTTCGATGCCATAGGGCTCCGTCCCTCTGTGCGCTTCCCGATACTCAACGGCGCTCTGGAATGTTCGCTGAGAGAGTATGTGCTCTTTGACGGCAAGATGGCCGACTTCAAGCGCGATGGCGGCTCTACGCGCAATGACGACTTCGTGCGCGACACTTCGGCTGCCCGCAAAAGGCATATTTCTGATAACGAATGGCTCGGCGAGGCGCGAAAATTCAATAGGAAGTCTGACCGCAACAGACGCCGCGAAGCCGCCGAGCTCGATGAGCGCAGAGAGTTCCGCCGCGACGATAGGAAAGAATTCCGCCGTGGAGATAGAAAAGACTTCCGCCGCGACGACAGAAAGGAATTCCGCCGTGATGACAGAAAGGAATTCCGCCGTGATGACAGAAAAGAATTCCGCAGAGATGACAGAAAAGAATTCCGCAGAGATAAGGGGCGCAATGCCGGAAAGCCCCGTAATGAGGCTATCCGCGTTAACCCTAAGAAGCCCGAACTCTCCGCCGACTCAGCTTTTTATCCTGCAGGAGAGGGCGTGAAAATGCGCTCCCGCAGATCCTCACAGAAACCCGGGAATTCCGAAGACTGATACCACTCCTCACATTATCCGTACGAGCAATCCCCTGCGAGGGGCCGATGCTCATTTAGAACTAACGTATGAAAGAGAAAATGAACATACTTCTGCTCGGCTCCGGCGCCCGCGAGGCTGCCTTCGCCGACAGAATCCTCAGCTCCTCACGCACCGAAAACCTCTTTGTGGCTCCGGGAAATCCCGGCACAGCACCGCATAACGTAGCTGACCTCAATCCTCTGGACTTTGAGGCAGTGGCTGAGTTTGTGGATAGTCATGATGTGGATATGATTGTCGTAGGGCCTGAACAGCCTCTCGTAGACGGCATCGCAGACTTCTTCGCAGACCGTGATGTCAAGATAATAGGCCCCTCGCAGAAGGGTGCCATGCTTGAAGGGAGCAAGGAGTTTGCCAAGGAATTCATGTTCCGCCACGCCATCCCCACGGCCAGATTCATGACCGTCACTCAGGATACCATAGACGAAGGATATTCCTTCCTTGAGTCTCTGACGCCCCCCTACGTGCTGAAAGCCGACGGGCTAGCCGCCGGAAAGGGCGTTCTCATTCTTGACGACGTATATGAAGCTAAAGAGAAACTCTCACAGATGCTTGAGGGAATGTTCGGAGCAGCCTCCGACACAGTAGTGATAGAGGAGTATCTTCATGGCATAGAATGTTCAGTCTTTGTAATCACAGATGGAGAAGACTATAAGCTGCTCCCCGTAGCCAAAGACTACAAGCGGATAGGAGAGGGCGACAAAGGGCCCAACACGGGAGGAATGGGAGCCGTCTCTCCGGTGCCATTCGCCGACGAAGAGTTTATCGCCAAAGTAGAGAAATCCATAGTGGAGCCGACCCTCAAAGGACTCTCGGAGGAGGGAATAGACTATTCGGGCTTCATCTTTCTCGGACTGATGAACGTAGAGGGCGAGCCGATGGTCATAGAGTATAACTGCCGCATGGGAGACCCGGAGACAGAAGTGGTGCTTCCGCGCATAGAGTCAGATTTCGTAGATCTTCTGGAGGGAGTGGCCGACAAGACCCTCGGGCTCAAACGCCTCAGTGTGGCTCCCCAAGCCGCCGCCACTGTCATCCTTGCCTCAGCCGGCTATCCCGGCCCTTATCGTAAGGGGGACGAAATCAGCGGTCTTGACTCGCTCCCCTCTGAGATAAAAGTCTTCCATGCGGGCACCCGCAGAGACGCAGAGGGGAAACTACAGACTTACGGTGGCCGCGTGCTGGCGCTGACCGCCTTCGGCGATGACATACACTCCGCAGCCGCCAAAGCCACTCAGGCAGCGGAAAATGTGAGCTTCGAAGGGAAACAATACCGCTCAGACATCTCTTCTGACCTGCGATGAAGTATGTAGCCGGACGCCCGGGAGTAAGCCTTGCGGTCATAGCCATGGCGGCTATGGCCATTCTCTCTTACTTCTTCACCCCTCTCACCGGCATAGGCGGAGAGGCGGGCATCTGCGCACCCTCGCCCAATCTCTGGAATATCGCTCCGGCGGCTTCCTGGATAATTGACAACGTTCTCATACTCGCGATAGCCGTCGCCGCTGTCTTCGCCAATAAAAAGCTCGTCTTCATCCCCGGCTCCGACTATGTGATGCCGACGCTCTTCCTGGTCATGGCAGCCGCCAATCCCTGGCTCACGGCCACGCTTAATTCATCCACGATAATCTGTGCCGCAAATCTCGGTGCCCTTTATCTGCTCATGAATGCCTACGGACACCGCAACGTCACGCAGGAGATGTTTGTCATCGGCACCCTCGCCGGCCTTGGCGGAATGGTGCAATATGCTTTCCTTCTCTTCGTGCCCGTGCATCTTATCGGCGCGGCCACACTGCAGCTCGTCCGTCCAAAGGCTATATGCGCCTATCTCCTCGGACTCATAGCCCCTTACTGGACTCTGATAGGCCTGGGCGTAATCACTCCGCAAGACTTCGCCCTTCCGCAGCTGGCATCGCTCTTCTCTGTGCAGATAGGGGGGCTTGACCTCTTCTTCGTGCTCTTGCAGATAGGAATAGCAGTGGGGGGTACGCTGCTGAGCGTGACCCACAACTCCCTTACGCTCTACAATACAAGCGTGCGTCTTATGCTCTTTAACCGCGTCATCTGCATAATTGGATTCGGAGCAGCCATCCTTGCCTGCATCGACTTTCTGAACTATATGGCATACATCGAGACCACAATGCTCGTGGCCGCCATTCAGATAGCCAATACATTTCAGGCTAACCGCAACCGATATTCCTCCTGGATTCTTTTGGGCTTGTGTCTGGTCTACGTCATTCTCTTTATCCTTATTCTTACTGCCTGATGCCCGCCAAACGCCCCTTAATAGTGGCCGACGCCGACATTCCCTACCTGCGCGGACGCCTTGAGCCATACGCCGATGTGAGATACCTCCGCGGAGCAGAAATCAAGACGACCGACGTGCAAGGGGCCGATGCTCTTATCATCCGTACCCGTACCCGCTGTGACAGAGACTTGCTCGAGGGGTCAAGCCTCAAATGCATTGCCACTGCCACGATAGGCACGGACCATATATCCGCAGAAGCCTGTTCTGATCTCGGCATAGAAGTCTTTAATGCGCCGGGCTGCAATGCTCCGGGCGTAGCCCAATGGGTTTGGAGCGCGATTCTCTCTCAAGACCGCGACCCTGCGAAAACCACGGTGGGCATCATCGGACTTGGCAACGTCGGCAGCATCGTGGCGCAATGGGGGAGAGCGCTCGGATTCCGAATACTCGTCAACGACCCGCCGCGCAGCCAAAAGGGGGACAGTCCGCTCCCTTTCGCTCAGCAGTGGAGTGATCTGAAATCACTGCTTGCCGAGAGTGACGTCATCACTATCCACACACCGCTCACCACTGACGGACCTTTTCCCACTTATCATCTTCTCAACGGCAAGAATATACCGGCAATCCCCTCCGGGACTCTCATTCTCAATGCCGCACGCGGCGGAATCATAGATGAAAAGGAGCTAATCCCTCACTTAACCCGCGGGCGCCTCTCGGCTATCATTGACACATGGGAAAACGAACCGGACATCAGCCGTGAGCTACTTGCCGAGACCATACTCGCCACTCCCCACATAGCCGGCTACTCCTTAGAAGGGAAACAGAGAGCCACGAGAATGGCAGTGGAGGCTACGGCAAAGTGTCTGGGCATCGGGATGCCTGACCTCACCGACCTTGCGGCGCCCTTCAACGGCCACACGCCATCGGCTTGTGAGATAACGGAGTCCTATTCGCCGGTTGAGGACGCAATAGCCCTCTATACACACCCGGAAGACTTCGAGCGTCTGCGTGCCGAATATAATTACCGCTCCGAGCCCTAATCAATAAAATTCCAGAGTATCAAAATGAAGAAAAAGAAATTCTACGTGGTCTGGGCCGGCAGAAATCCGGGCGTCTACGATGATTGGGACGATGCCTTTGAGCAGATAGAAAATTTCAAGGGCGCGAAATATAAATCCTACACCTCGTCGGCCGAGGCAGCGCGTGCCTATAGAGAAGGAATGCTGCTCGATGAGAATCTATCCGTGGGGTCTTTTCTGAAGAAACTCTCTTCGGCCGTTACTCCTCAGGCAGCCCACTGGACCTCTTTTCCGGAGATAGACCGCAACGCCTGGGCTGTGGACGCCTCCTGCATGGGAAATCCGGGAATAATGGAATATCAGGGTGTAGACCTCGCCACCGGGCAGACCATCTTCCGCATAGGGCCCTTCCGCGATGCTACCAACAATATCGGCGAATATCTGGCCATAGTCCACGCCCTCGCTCTCCTTGAAAAAAGAGGGGAGAGGCGTACTATCTATTCCGACTCCCGCACCGGAATGAGCTGGGTGAGACGCGGACGTGCGAATACCAAAATCAAGCCTACGGAGGCAAACGCTCAGCTACGCGAACTAATCCGCCGAGCCGACCATTGGCTCGGTAGCCATTCCTTCCGCACGCCGATTTTGAAATGGGACACAGAACGCTGGGGGGAGATTCCCGCAGACTTTGGAAGAAAGTAATGCTCCCTGATTCTCACCACCCCCTCAGCGGAGAGGAGAAAGAGCAACTGCGCGCCACTATCCTCGCCACCGGCGCAGTGGCCGTCGGCTTTGCCGAGGCGTCCGATGTTTCAGCCGACTTTCACGGCCACTTCCGTAGATGGCTTGCACAGGGGATGGCCGGCCCTCTGCATTATATGAACAATCATATCGAAGTGCGCACCAACCCTTCGAATCTTCTCCCGGGCGCCGCCACTGTGATTTCCATCGCTTTTCCTTACTTTCCCGCCCGACGACGCGCCGACGACGCGCCGATGGTTGGCATGTATGCTTACGGGCGCGACTATCACAAAACAATCCGCTCGCTGACCAAATCCCTTCTTGCTCATTTAAATGCCCGCTACGGGGCTGAAAACAGGCTCTGCGTGGATTCCGCGCCTCTGCCCGAAAGATATTGGGCGCTCCGTGCCGGTATAGGACGCAAGGGTCGAAATTCCACTATTATTGTGGAAGAGGCCGGGAGCTTCGTAGTTCTTGCCGAGATTCTCACCACATTGGCAGTCGAGCCTGACGCCCCCTCCGCACAGGATTGTCTGGGGTGTGGAAGATGCCTCAGAGCCTGCCCCACGGGGGCTCTGACCGCCGAAGGACTGGATGCCTCGCGGTGTCTTTCGGCTTTGACGATAGAGGTGAAAGGGGAGTGGGATGAGAGTCAGAAGAGTGTAATGGCCACAGAGAAGGGGAGGGCTACTCTTTTCGGCTGCGACAGATGCCAGACGTGCTGCCCGCATAACTCCGGGGTAATCCCCACCCCCATAAAAGATTTCTTGCCACGGCGCGCTATACTTGACTTGCGCCCCGAAGAGTTGATTAAGATGACAGAAGAGGAGTTTGCCGCGCGTTTCAGCGGAACGCCCCTGATGCGGGGAGGTCTTGACTCACTGCGGCGAAATGCCCTGAACATACTCGGCTCAGCGGCGCACGCGTCGGAGAAGCCCTGACACAATAGGGACATTCTCAAAAGCGCAGACCACGCCGGCGTAGACGGCGAGCAGGAATATCCTGATAGCGTAGGTCAGCCACATTCTGTCTTCAAATTCCAGCCACGCACCCACGCCCCAGAGCATCATAGCGAGCAGCGTATAGCCACCTATACGTTTGAGCTCGTAAGGGAGGGGATAGTAATGTCTACCGACAAAATAGCTGAGGAGCATCATGGCCAGATAGCCGATAAAGGCTGCCCACGCCGAGCCCACATAGCCATCCGGGAGTCCTATGGCCGGGACGAGCCAAAGGTTCATGCCGAGCATCACTGCGAAGCCGAAGAGTGAGAAATACATGCCCCACTGAGTGCGGTCGGTGAGCTTATACCAGAGAGAGAGATTGAAGAAGACGCCGAAAAAGAGTTCGGCCATCATCATTATCGGCACTATCTGAAGGCCGCTCCAATAGGATGAAGAGACAAAATGCTTGAGCACGGGCATAAAATACATGACTCCGAGGAAGATGAGCAGGCCGAAGATGATGAAAAACTTCATGGCATCGCAATAGGCCTGTTTTTTGTCTTCACCCTCCCTGCCGGCCTGGGCGAATATGAAGGGTTCGTATGCATAACGGAAGGCCTGAGTGAACATCACCATGACGATTGCAATCTTGATATTTGCGCCATAGATACCCACCATGCTCTGAGCCCCCTCCTCGTTGTCGCGGAAGAGATAGGGAATAATCATCTGACCCATATTCTGACTCATGACTCCGGCCACACCGAGCACGAGCAGAGGCCATGAATATTTCAGCATCTTGCCGAGAAGGGCACGGTCGAAGACATAGACTCTACCCACTATCTGAGGCAAAAGCATCAGGAAAATGCAGAATGTGGAGAGGATATTGGCCAGGAAAATCCAGCCTATGCCGAAAGCCTCCCCTCCGAGTGGAAGGTAAAACCAGTCTATCAGCGAGGGAGCGGTTTTCTCAAGAGCCGGACAGGCAAGCAGGAAGAAGAGGTTGAGGCCGATGTTGATTCCGACATTCGCGAGCTTGATGCAGGCGAAGGTAAAGGCCTTCTTCTTGAAACGCAGATATGCGAACGGAAGATTGGAGAAGGCATCTATTGCGACCGTTGTGCTGAGCATCCACACGAACAACTCTTTGCCCGGAAGCAGCAGCGCATCCGTGACCGGACGGATGAACAGGCTCACGAGAATCACGAAGAGGAGCGAAGTGAAGCCCAGCGAAAGGAGCGAAGTGGTGTAAACCCTCTCTGGGTCTTTCTCCTTATTGGCATAGCGGAAAAATCCCGTCTCCATACCGTAATTGAGTATAATCAGCGCCACAGCCGTAAAGCTGTAAAGATAACTCACCACGCCATATTCATCCGTAGGGAAAATGTAGACGTAAAGGGGGACAAGACACCAGTTGAGGAATCGCCCCACTATGCTGCTTAGTCCGTAGACGGCCGTTTCTTTGGCCAGACTTTTAATACCTGCCATGCTTTTGAAATCAGTAAATGAAGAGGTCAGAAAAGGGTACCCTCGGAGAAGCGGGAACGACCGAGATGGCGATAGGCCAGTTCAGTCACTTCGCGTCCGCGGGGTGTACGTTTTATGAAGCCCTCTTTGATGAGGAAGGGCTCATAGACCTCTTCGAGGGTGCCGGCATCCTCGCCCAATGCCGTGGCAATGGTGCTCAGACCCACAGGCCCCCCCTTAAATTTATCAATTATCGTGAGGAGGATTCGATTATCTATCTCATCGAGGCCGAATTTGTCGATATTGAGAGCTTCGAGAGCATATCGGGCTATCTCAATGTCAATCCGGCCGCTACCTTTGACCATAGCGAAGTCTCTTACGCGACGCAGCAGTGAGTTGGCTATACGGGGAGTGCCACGGCTGCGGAGAGAAATTTCCAGCGCGGCGTCTTCCTCTATAGGGACCGAAAGGAGACGCGCGGAGCGCTTCACGATGCTTTTGAGCACCTCATGGTCATAATATTCCAGATGACAATTTATGCCGAAACGGGCACGCAGGGGAGCCGTGAGCAGGCCGCTGCGCGTAGTGGCGCCTACAAGGGTAAAGGGTGCAAGGGTGAGCTGCACGCTTTTAGCTCCGGGCCCTTTATCCAGAAGGATGTCGATGCGGTAATCCTCCATCGCCGAATAGAGATATTCCTCCACGATGGGATGCAGACGATGTATTTCATCAATGAAGAGCACGTCATGAGGTTCAAGCGACATGAGGATGCCGGCGAGGTCGCCGGGCTTGTCGAGCACGGGGCCTGAAGTGACTTTAAATCCTACTCCGAGCTCATTGGCCACGATATTGGAGAGCGTGGTCTTGCCAAGACCGGGAGGGCCGTGAAGAAGGGTATGGTCAAGCGGCTCGCTACGCAGACGGGCAGCCTGCACGAAAACGCGCAGATTGCTGATAATCTTCTCCTGGCCGGAGAAATCGTCAAACGCGAGCGGGCGGAGCGCCTTTTCGAAATCCTTGTCACCACCTCGGGCCCTGATGTCGAAATCATCCGGACCCGCAGGGCCTCTGTCAAGCATATCTTCCATATTCTGCAAAGTTAGCAACTTTTCCGCTGATATGCAAATACGTGGCAAGGGGCTTTGTCCGGAAAAATACATAAAAAAACTAAACTATAGCTCTTGGCGTTATGCAGTAAGAGTATTTCTTCACTTCACGTTAGCACTTGCTTATGAAACTGGGATTTTTCGTACCATGCTATATTGACGCGATAGCACCGCAGGCCGCCATCTCGTCATTTCGCCTGCTACGGCGGCTGGGTCTCAACCCTGAATTTATAGAGTCGGCAGCCTGCTGCGGCCTGCCGATGAAAGATATGGGATATACACACACGGCCTGCAAGGTGGAAAACTCCGTAGCCTCGCGCCTGGCCGGATATGACCACATCGTCATGCCCTCCGGGATATGCGCCGACCAGTTTAAAAATCACTTTGATGACCTGGAGCAGACTCCGGAGGTGATGCAGATAAGGGAGGCCGCCGTAGACCTCGTGACCTTTCTTCATGACATTATCAAAGTCGACTCGCTCCCGTGGGCCTCTTTTCCTCACCGGGTAGCTCTTCACAACGGATGCCATTCGCTTCGCTATCTCAACGAGGCGAGACCCTCCGAGCTGATGATTCCTGAATTTTCCAAAACGGCAGATCTGCTGAACCTCGTAGAGGGTATAGAGGTCGGATATGCCACGCGCAGGGATGAATGTTGTGGCTTCGGTGGCACCTTCACCATCTGGGATCAAAGCTGTTCCGGACAGCAGGGTCTTGATAAGGTGAATGACTATGCCCGCAACGGATTCCGATATGTCACCTCGCAAGACATGTCGTGCCTGCTTCATCAGTCGTGTGTGGCACGCAAATTTGGATTGGATATTAAGTTCTACTATATCGCCGAGATACTCAACGGCGACGCAAAATGACCATCATGAGCAAACAAGTGAATCAGGTAAAACTGGGAGCCGAATTCATAGCCGACACTCCCCACCGCGAGAGCAATGACCGCTGCCTCTGGGCAGCCCGTATGCGACGTGACAAAGTGGCCGCCACTCTCACCGAATGGGAGGAGATGAGGGAGCTTGCATCTGAAATCAAGAAACATTCGCTGTCTCATCTTGACGGGTATCTTGAGCAGCTTGAAGAGAATCTCACTTCAAGGGGCATCTCCGTGCATTGGGCTGAAACGGCTCAGGATCATAATGACATAGTGCTCGAAATACTCCGTGAGCGTAATGTGGCCACCCTCACCAAGGGGAAATCCATGGCTATGGATGAGTGTGGCTTGCGCGAGCATCTCGAAGAAGCCGGCATAGAGGTGAATGAGTCTGACCTGGGGGAGAGAATACAGCAGCTTGACAATCAGCGGGACAGCCATATCGTCATGCCGGCCATTCACAAACTGCGCACCGATGTGGCGCGGATTTTCGCAGAAAAACTCGGCTCTGACCCTGCGCAAGATGACCCCAAGTATCTCAATAGCGTCATGAGAGCCGATATGCGCGAACGCTACGTCAAGGCAGACGCCGGAATGATAGGGTGCAATTTCGCAGTGGCAGAGACCGGTACGATAGTGATGTGCTCCAACGAAGGTGACGTGGACATCTGCGCCACGGTGCCTCCGCTTCTCATAGTGACCGTAGGTATCGAGAAGATTATCCCGCGCCAGTCTGACCTCCCTCTGTTTCTGCGCCTGCTATCGCGCAGCTCGCTGGGCTATGATATCACCCAATACACTTCTCACATCTCCTCTCCAGCTCCCGGCCAGGAGATTCACGTCGTGCTGCTCGACAATGGGCGTTCGCACCGTCTGGGTCAGCCTTATCATGAGGTGCTGAAGTGCATACGTTGTGGCACTTGCATGAACACATGCCCCGTATTCCGCCGCACATCCGGCATCTCTTACGATGCCAATTATATGGGGCCGCTCGGACTCGCCATCATGCCTTCTTACGATCTGCACCGCTATGCCCGGCTGCCGTTCTCCTGCACTCACTGCGGCTCCTGCGGGGATGTCTGTCCGGTGAAGGTGCCTCTCCCTGAACTGATATTCTATTGGCGCGATGTCGTGGTGGAGAAGAGAGAGTCGCTCTTCACGCATGACTTGGAAGAGGGGCTGATGGGGGCTGTGCTGAAAAACTCCACTGACCTGCAGCGCGCCGAAAAACTCGGTCTCTGGGCTTTGCGTCATCTCCCCTCAGCCGTCGCCGAAAGCGGCCTGAACCCTTGGGCGAAATGGCATAAAAACCCCATTCCTCCCGAAGAGACTTTCCGGGAATGGTATAAGAAAAATGCGTCTGACCTTGATGAACATTCCGATAAATGAGAGCCGATATGAATCCTGAGAATAAAAATCTTACGCCACGCGAACGAATTATGGCCCGTGTGCGCGCCAATCATCCGCAACCTACCGCACATCCCGAGGTGCCCATCTATCCCATCGCCGGCGATACGCTTGAAAATTTCATCACGCACGTCAAGGGATTTGACGGCGAGATAATAAACACTACTGACCGGGCTGAAGCCCTCAGATGGCTGCATGAGAATGTGTCGACCGAAGGAAATGAAGCTGTCTTCAGCGCCATAAACGAGTTTGAGGGAAACATTACTCTCGAAGAGCTGCCGCGACCCTCTGATGCTCACCGGCTTCACGCCTGCGTCGGCGAGGGTTTGCTGGGGATAGGGGAGACGGGAAGCGTGCTGGTGACTCCGGATACATTCGGGCGAATGGCCAATGGCCTTTTAGCCATCAACCTCTATCTGCTGCTCGACCGAAAGAAAATAGTCGCCGGACTGCAGGAGGCCTATTCTCATATTAATCTATCGGAGACGCAATACTCTTCGCTCTTTTCGGGCCCCTCTGCCACCGCTGACATTGAGGCCGTTCACGTCACTGGAGCGCAAGGAGCCGTTTCTCTCACCGTAATCTTATACGGCTGACGGGCGGGACATGGATTTTGCCATTACCCTACTTTTTGTTATCTTTGCAAAAACTCATAAAGCATGGCATCATCACTCGCGGCACCGGGACGCTTTACTCTCGGTATAGACATCGGGGGCACCAATACCTGTTTCGGCATTGTGTCGCCCGAAGGAGAAATAATTCTGCGCGGCTCTCTGCCCACGTGCGGCCACTATGACTTTCAGGCTTTTGCAGACGCACTGCACAAGGAGGTCACCGACAGCCTTCACGCTGCCGGGCTCTCTGCTTCAGACCTTGGTGCTTTAGGCGTGGGGGCTCCCTGCGTGGATTTTCGCAGTGGGGAGATTGTGGGTGCAGTAGACCTTCCCTGGCCCTCTCCGACGCCTCTGGCCGCCGTTATGCAGGCCACCTTCGGACTCCCCGCCCGCGCTGAAAACGATGCCAACGCGGCCGCCCTCGGCGAACTCACGTTCGGAGCCGCACGTGGCCTCTCCGACGTGCTCGTGATAACCCTCGGCACCGGAGTGGGGTCAGCCATAATTTGCGACGGACGGCTGCTGCATGGCTATCGCGGCCTCGCCGGCGAACTCGGACATACCATTGCGGAAAGAGACTCCGACCGGCTCTGCTCCTGCGGGAGGATGGGATGTCTGGAGACTTACGCATCGGCGAGGGGAGTGGTCTGCACGGCCGCTTCTATGCTTGCCCTCTCGGCCGAAGAGTCGTCTCTCAGAAGGCTGACACAGATGACGGCAGGCGACGTGGGGAAAGCTGCCGACAATGGCGACCCTATTGCCCTCCGTGCCTTTGCCGAGACCGGGAAAGTGCTGGGAAGGGCTTGCGCGGAGTTTGCCGCTTTCTGCTCCCCGCAGGCTGTCATTTTCTTCGGAGGCGTGGCTCGCAGTTTCCATCACTTCGAGGGGGCTATGCGCCGCGAGTATGAGAAGAACCTTCTATGGATATATCGTGAGAACGAGGTCCGTTTTCTACCCTCCACGCTCCCGGAAGCAGATGCCGCCATTCTCGGAGCGGCCGCCGTGGCATCCTCTCCTTCCGGTTTCTCTATATAATTACACCCATGCCACTACTTGAAATTTGCACCGGCGACCCCGAAGGAGTTCTTGAAGCCATTGCGGGAGGAGCCGACAGAATAGAACTATGCAGCGGACTTGCCGAAGGGGGACTGACCCCTTCGATAGCCGCTATCCGCTTCTCATCCTCACGCATTGCCACCAATGTGCTGATAAGGCCCCGCGCCGGCGACTTCGTTTATACGGAGCCGGAAGCGGCTTTGATGGAGAGTGACATAAAGGAAGCGGCAGCGGCGGGGGCTCACGGCATTGTCATCGGAGCCCTGACTGCCGAAGGGGAGGTAGATAAGGCTCTATGCAGCAGGCTGCTGGCAGCCGCTCCGGAACTCGACTCAACATTTCACCGCGCTTTTGACGTAGTCGCCGACCCTTTCCGCGCTCTTGAGGATATTATCTCACTCGGATTTCGCCGCGTGCTTACCTCCGGATGTGAAAAGGATGCTCTCGAGGGCGCCGAGATGATAAGCAGGCTGCGGGAAAAGGCTGACGGCCGAATCATTATCATGGCCGGCGCGGGGGTGTCCCCTAAAACGGCCGCCGGGATTAAACGTCTTTCCGGAGCGGAGGAATTTCATGCTTCCGCCCGAGCGCCACGCGCCGCGACTTACGGGAATACCCGTTCCGCCGCCTCGATGGGAAGCGCCGACCCCGATGGCTCAAGAATGGCCACCGATGCCGCAGTGGTAAGAGCCATCCGCCATGCTATTGACTCATGATTCCTACTATGATTTTCACTTCATCACTTCTCTCATTTTTCCTCTGCGCCTCCTCTGCGTCTCCTACTCCTTTCACCGCGGCGGCCGAGTCGCGTGGAGCCGTTCAGCCCGGCGCCGTTATTCCTGACTCGCTGCTCACTTCACTCTCTGCCGACGAGCGCAAGGCGCTTGAATTTCTTTATGCCTATCTCCCCACTCCGGACATCCTTGACTATGATAGCTCCTATCATCTGGCCAATATTCGCGCCTCACTCCGCGCACGTCGCGAGATGCCCTGGGGAGAGAGCGTCCCGGAAAGGGAATGGCGCCACTTTGTTCTCCCCGTAAGAGTCAATAATGAACACACTGACCTCAGCCGTCCGCTATTCTACGAATTGCTGAAAGAGCGCGTGAGCAAGCTTCCGATGAAAGATGCCATCCTGGAAGTGAATCACTGGTGTCATGAACACGTATCTTATCAGCCATCCGACGGACGCACGTCTGCTCCGGAGGCTACCATGCGCAATGCTTTGGGGCGATGCGGCGAGGAGTCTACATTCACGGTAGCGGCACTGCGCGCCGTCGGCATCCCGGCCAGACAGGTATATACTCCCCGATGGGCACACACCGATGACAATCACGCATGGGTGGAGGCATGGGCCGACGGCAAATGGCATTTTCTGGGTGCCTGCGAGCCTGAACCTGACCTCGACATGGCCTGGTTTAACGAGCCGGCTTCCCGCGGATTGCTGATGACCACTACGGCCATAGGGGATTATGACGGCCCGGAAGAGGTTATCTCCCGCTCGCCTCTGTCCACGACAATCAATGTCACCGCCAACTACGCCCCGGTCTCTCCCAAAGAGGTTATCGTGACTGACACTGAAGGAAACCCCATAGAGGGGGCGCACGTGCAGTTCTGCATCTATAACTATGCGGAATTTTACCCTCTCGTCACGCGTCTCACCGACAGTAGAGGGCACGCATCGCTGACAGCCGGCGAGGGAACTCTGCTCATGCGTGCCTCCGACGGGAAAAGGTTTGGGATGGCTCTAAGCTCTTCTGACACTGTCCCCACGCTCATCCTTGACAAAACCACAGATTTTCGCGGTAGTCTGGATTTCGACATTACTCCCCCTCCCCCCTCAAAATCTCTCCCCTCCGCCTCGGCCGAAGCCATTGCCGTCAATAACCTCAGAAAGGCTCGCGAAGATAGTCTCCGCCATGCATACGAAGCCGGATTTCCCACCGCTGAGGAGGCTAAGTCTCTGTGCGCCCGTCTCGGCCTCAACGACACTGTAGCCGCCCCTCTTATCATTGAGTCAAGAGGCAATCATCAGGTAATAGAGAGCTTTATCGCCTCCACCCCGGACTCCTTACGTGGGAAAGCGGTCAGGCTTCTCGCCACCCTTTCGGCCAAAGATCTCCATGACGTTACCGCCGAAGTGCTCAATGACCATCTCTGCACTCCGGAGTATGCGTCGGGCCCTCTCTATGACCAATTTGTGCTTTCGCCGCGCATCGCTCTTGAACATCTCACTCCCTACAAGAGATTCTTCCGCGATGCTATCTCCAAAAGCGATGCCGACCATTATCGGAGTGACCCCCATGCCCTCGCTGCGGCGCTCGCCTCCCGCACTCTCCCCGACACCCTCTATAACCCTCAGCACCTACCCCTTTCGCCTGTGAGCGCATGGAAATATCATACGGCTGATGAAGCCTCACTCTCGCTCCTTTTCACGGCAATCTGCCGGAGTCTCGGCATTCCTGCCCGCATAGAGGGAGTGAGCGGACGCACGCAGTTTGCCGACTCCACGGGGGAATGGCAGGATGTCGCCTTCCACGCCCGGCCTGAAAAATCAACTCCCGCGCGCAAATATCCTCTGCATCTGGACTATGCTTCGGCCGCCGGGCGCGAACCGGCTTATTATACTAATTTCACTATCTCCTCACTCGCCACTGAGGGGAGCTCTCTTCTGGAATTTGACGACTTCATCCCCGTCTCGGCAATTAATGCCTGCGGCGAGATGCTCAACGAGGGAGCCTATATGCTGGTGACGGGGCAGAGATTGGCTGACGGTAGCGTGCTGGCACGCACCACATTTTTCGGTCTCGGAGAGAACGAAAAGAGCCCTGAACTGAGTCTGCGCAGCGACACGTCGGCCATAGCCGTCAAGGGACTCTTTGACTCTGAAAACCTTTTCCTACCCCTCGGTCAGAAGGAGAAAGCCTCCATCGTGAGCATGACGGGACGCGGCTATTTCATTCTTGGCCTCATCGCTCCGGGGCATGAGCCGTCGGCGCACGCTCTTAACGACCTCGGCGTGGCCAAAGAGCGTCTCGAAGCTCTCGGCACTCCCATTCTGCTTATTTTTGACAATGAGCAGAGCGCCGCGCATTTCCGCCCGGCCGACTATGCCTCACTCCCCTCTACTGTTATAGCGGGCGTGGATGGTGGAAGCATCCGCACCGAACTCTGCGAGGAGTTCGGGCTGCCGGAAACCTCCATGCCTATATTCATAATTGCTGATACGTTTAATCGCGTAGTCTATTTGCGCGAGGGGTATGGCATACACCTCGGTGAGAATCTGGCCGACACGCTGGAGCGGCTTTTGAAATAATCTTGAAATAATCCGTAGAAAGAAGAAGCGGTGTGTCGGTAACAAAACCTGACACACCGCTTCTTTTGCCGGTAAGCCGCAGATTATCTTCTTATGAAGACCTTTTCGGCCTTATCGCCGCAGAGACGGATGTAGAGTCCCTCGGCAGGCTCACTGACGCGGATGCCATGAAGGTTGATGTAGACAGCCTCGCCATTGCCCTCTTCAATAATAGAGACAGCGTCGTTCACGGGCTTCACCACTAAGGTGGAGTCTGCCAGATTGAGCGTGATATCCACCTTGATTCCGGCAGCCGTACAGAAAGAATTTTCGCCGGCCACAACCTCTACGGGAAGTTCATCCATGATGAGCATATCCGGCTCTGAGGCTCCATAGCGTATGCCTACTTCCCAGGCTCCCTCCCCTTCATATTCGCTCATCAGGCGAGTGCAGAAGGCAAAGTAGGCCATCTCGGAGCCCTCTTCTGCGGGAAGGAATTCAAACCCCTTGAGCGTGTAAAGGCCATTCCCCTCTGATGTCATTTCTTTGCCATTTGTGGGATTCCAGCCCTGCGCATTGATATTGCCGAGAAGATAGACTGTAGCGGGATAGTCAACGCTGATGCAAGCTACAGACATCGACATTGTGTTGAGGTCAACGCCGATATTATATACTCCGGGGAGGAGACGGAATGAGAAGTCGCTTGCGGCCAAGGGGGTGGCATCGCCGAGAGCGGGATCGGCATCCGGAGTGAGGGCGCCGAAGCGTTTGCCCACTTCCCAGGCGCCCTCCGTGTAAGACTCCATGAGCTCGGTGCAGAAGGAGAAGTAGCCGTAATCGGCACCTTCGGCGGCAGTTATCCTGACATTATCAAGAGTGAATACACCCTCGAAGCTCTCTTCGAGCTTAGTGCCGGATGTAGGGGAGAAGGAGCCTCCGTTGATATTGCCGAGGATGTAGAGGGTTTCGGGGAGAGTCTCAGGCTCGTCATTTACGGTTATGACGAGAGTCTTTTCGCCGAGGTCGACCGTGAAGTCATAGAAGCCGGCTGCCAATGAGAATGCGAAGTCACCGGCAATTATGTCATTTACTTCCGTAATAGAGGCCGGAGTGTCAGCCTCGGGAGCGCCGAAGCGCTTGCCAACTTCCCAGGCGCCCTCGGTGTATGAGTCCATAAGCTCGGTGCAGAAAGAGAAGTAGCCGTTATTATCATCATCGGCGGCTCCCACTTCCACCTTAGTGGCTTTGAAGACGCCATTCCCCTGAGAGAGCATCGGGACGCCGGTGGTCGGATTCCACACGTATCCGTTGACATTGCCGAGGATGTAGAGAGTTTCGGGGAGCTTCACTTCGTCGGCCTTCCCCTCGGCAGTGAGAGTCATGGAGTTAAGATCAACGGTGAGAGTATATGTGCCTGCGGGTATCATGAAGGAATAATCACCCTCCAGCAGAGCATTTGTCTCGGTAAGAGAGACGGACGTATTGTCGGCTTCGGCGCCAAATCGTCTGCCTACTTCCCAGGCGCCCTCTGTGTAAGACTCCATCAGCTCGGTGCAGAAGGAGAAGTAGCCGTTATTATCATCATCGGCAGCGCTGACCACGATATTCTCAACCTTAAAGACGCCCTCGTCTGTGAGCGTCATGGCCACGCCCATCGTGGGATTCCAGACATTACCGTTCACATTTCCGAGCACGAAGAGCGAGGTCAAGGGGGCAGGGGGTGTGGGTGGAGCGGCCTGGCCGGTGACTGTAAGAACGCCGGATTCGGCATTACGCGCCAAATCAAAATTGAAGGTATAGACGCCGGCAGGGAGCACGAATGCGTTGCCGTTCTGATAGGCATTGACAGGCTTGTCAAGCTCTACATTGACATCATTGCCACCGGTGGAATAGACTATCTGTCCGGCCTTCATCTTGAAATAGTTGGTCCCGGCAGAAAGTGTGAATGTTCCGGTCCAGAGAGTTTCTGACCCGGGGGTGAGGGCGAGAGGGTATGCATTAGGCACGGTCTCTGACCATCCCTCGCCGAAATCGCCCACGAGGTAGACAGTGTCATATTCATTTTCTGAGCGCTCGCCGGTCGCCGTTATGGTATAATCTCTGACATTGATGGTCACCACAGCATCCTTGATAATGCCGTCTACCATAATGTTGTTGGCATTCTTCACGGCCTGATACGCGACATCAGCCACGAGCTTGGAGCCATTGGTGCCGAATGACGTATCCCACGTTGTGGCCTCCTTTATCTTAATCTCTCCGCTGAGATCTATGGGGCCCAGAGTCAGGACATCGGCATCAGTGGCCGAGGGAGAAAACTGATAGAGCGGATTATTATCCCACCCGTAGTTCGCGCCGACAAGATACCAGTCGGCAGCATTTGCCGAAAGCGTCAGGAGGAGCGCCGTCAGCAACAGATAGATTTTCTTCATGTTTTTGTAATTAATTTGTCAGCCACAAAGGTAGTGAAATCTATTAAATTATTAGATATTTTTCCTTGAAGAATTTCTATCAGATATCAATTTCGATAGAAAATTAGGGAATTGTTTGCGCATATCCTGATTTTTTACTAATTTTGAGACCTGTTAACCTACCTTCCCTCTGTTTTCACGGAAGCAATTAAGATTATTTCCTTACGTACTTAATATGAAAAAACTCTATCTACTGCTGATGGCATCTGTCATGATGCTTGCAGCAAATGCCGCCGACGTCTATCTTGTCGGCTCTGAATATGGTTGGGCTGCAAATGCTCAGTTTCAGTTTGAGGAGGGAGACACTCCCGGAGTCTACGTTCTCGACGAGGGCTATCCCCTCATGGGACAGATAAAAATTCTCGTTGTAGATGGCGGCTCGCAGACCTGGTGGGGACTTACCGGAGACCCCGTCACCAAAAATGGAGACTACAAGCTTGATAGCGATGGGAGTGCAGGCAACCTTGCCATCAACGGAACTTGCGATGATGCCAAACTCACTTGGAACGACAATACCGGCACTCTCACCATCGATGGCACATGGTCTGAAAATGAATATGACACTGTCTACCTCGTGGGCGATTTCGGCTCAGGCTATTCCACCACTATAGACACTCATCCGCTCACACTGAGGGCCGGGAGCTCCAACGACTGGACTGGAACCTACACCCTCACTGCAGCCGTCTCCAGAATCAAGATGCGCGCCGGCAACAATATCTATGCTACAGGCACAAATTCCGATGTGGCCCTCACTCTCGGACAGTCATATACAGCCTCTATGGAGGGCGACTGCTTCACTCTCCCCGCCGGCACATACGATTTCTCTTTCGTGCTCGACAAGAATGCCGACACCGGAGTTCTCACCGTAACGGGAGAGCCGGCTTATCCCGCAAATCTCTATCTGGCCACAAACGGAGGAACCGACAACTGGACTTTCAACACTGCGATGACCACTCAGGCTCCCGGCATCTACACCCTCAGCGACTATGAGCTCAAAGGCCACTTCTTCTTCACCCCCGTGGAGGGATCCACTGACTGGAACCTAATCAACGGCAACCGCTACGGCCCCTATTCCGACGGCCGCGCCCCTGTGGCCGGTGCCCTCATGGATCTTTATCCCAACAATGGAGCCTCTTTCCTCATCGACAATACCGATGGCTCCAAATATGACATCATGGTCAACCTCAAGGACAATAAGGTGGAATTTACAAAAATCGCTGACCCGGATGCTCCCGTAGTAGACATCACCGGCCCCGATCACGTCTACGTCATCGGCACTATTGCCGGCGCCGTATGGGATCCCAATGCCGGCACTGAGCTCACCAAGCAGCCCAACACCGATCAGGGCTGGGCAGACTATGCCGGAAGAATCGAAGTGGTGGCAGCCGACGGCAGTTCCTCAGGCGAAATCGCCATCACCACTCTCAAATCTTCCGACTGGTCTCAGGTCAACAGCCACCGCTGGGCCACTCCGAGCAATGATGACTCCATCGACGATGAAATATCCCCCGACCTCGCCCCCGAGAATCGCGTAAAAATCGCTCTCGCTCCAGGCGACTACAAATCTGCTCTCGCTCCCGGCGACTATTACATTCACGTATACTTCACTGCCGACGGCGGCGCCCCGGCCTTCATGACTCTCAAGAGAATCGAAGAGGGCAATCCTCTGGGCGTGGATAGCCTTGAGACCTCCGAGGGCGAAACACTCTATTTCAACCTTCAGGGCCTCCGCGTGGCCGAGCCGGAAAGCGGCATTTTCATCCGCATCAGCGACGGCAAAGCCGCTAAGGTGCTTATCCGCAAATAATCGCTCTATCGCCCCGCAATCATAGAAGGAGGGTGTGTCGTTATAGCTATCTGCGACACACCCTCTCTACGTTGGTCTCCAAATGCTCAAAAATCTGCCGTTTGTTAGGCTATTTCCAAATAATTGCTTACCTTTGCGGTGCCGACCGGATTCATCCGGGACGGCTTGACCGCAGATTAATACCGAAAAACTCCGCTAATCATGAGCACTCCTACTAAACGAATCCCCGACGCCGCAGTGGTGGAGAGCAATCTCCGTCTGCTTGAACTCCTCTCGCAGACATTCGGGAACACCTCGGCTGCCGCTACCGAGATTATAAACCTTGAGGCTATCCTCAATCTCCCGAAGGGCACCGAGCATTTCGTAGCCGACATCCACGGCGAGCATGAAGCATTTTCCCACATTCTCAGAAATGCTTCCGGCAACATCCGCCGTGTAGTCACCGAACTCTTCGGCACTTCTATGCGCGAGGATGCTATCAGACAGCTCTGCTCTCTAATCTATTATCCCGCCAACAAGCTCCAGCACATCCGTAACAGCGAGAAGGATATGGATAATTTCTACCATATCACGCTCCATCAGCTGGTGAGAATCCTACAGAGAGTCTCTTCAAAATATACCCGCTCCAAGGTGAGAAAGGCCCTCCCCAAGGAGTTTGCCTACATCATTGAGGAGCTTCTGCATGAAGCCCCCTCCGGAATGAATAAGGAGCTTTATTACTCCCGTATCGTGGAGACTATCATCACCACAGGACAGGCGCCGGAGTTTATTGTGGCTATCTGCAACGTCATCCAGCGACTCTCCATCGACCGCCTCCACATCCTCGGCGATATTTATGACCGCGGACCGGGCGCTCACCTCATCCTCGACACGCTCCTTAACTATCGTGACTATGACATCCAGTGGGGAAATCACGACGCCGTCTGGATGGGCGCCGCCGCTGGCAACGTATGCTGCATAGCCAACGTGCTCAGAATGTCGCTCCGCTATGACAATATGGCCACTCTTGAAGATGGTTATGGCATAAACCTCGTCCCGCTCGCAGCCTTCGCCATGGACGTCTACGGAGATGACCCCTGCAAAATCTTCGAACCCAAAATCCCTAAAGACGAGACCGAGAGCGGCATTAAAAACCGTCGTCTCACGGCTCAGATGCACAAGGCTATCTCCGTCATTCAGTTCAAACTCGAAGCTGCCCTGATAGCCAAACATCCCGAATGGGGAATGGAAGACCGCAACCTCCTTCATCTCATGGACACCGCTAAGGGCACCGTGCGAATTGACGGCGTGGACTATCAGATGCTCGACTCCAACTTCCCCACGGTAGACCCCGCGGACCCTTACCGCCTCACTGACTCCGAAGCCGAACTCGTAGAGAAACTCGTACATTCATTCCTCGTCAGCGACAAGCTCAAACGCCACATCTCCATCTTCTTCTCTCACGGATGCATGTATACGGTATGGAACTCAAACCTGATGTTTCACGCCTCTATGCCGCTCAATGAGGATGGCTCGCTGCGCGAGGTCTGCATCCGCGGACGAAACTTTAAAGGGAAGGAACTTCTCCACCACGTCGGCTCTATGATGCGCTCGGCTTTCAATACCGATACGCCCGCGGAAGACCGCGAATATGCCGTGGATTACTACTGGTATCTATGGTGCGGACCGGAATCACCACTCTTCGACAAGGCCAAGATGGCTACCTTCGAGCGATATTTCCTCACCGACAAGGATGTGCAGGCCGAAAAGAAGGGGCACTACTATCGCCTCCGAGAAGACCCTAAAATCTGCGACTATATCCTCGATGCCTTCGATGTGAAGGGCGAACACCGGCATATCATAAACGGACACGTGCCCGTAAAAGTGGGTAAAGGAGAAAGCCCCGTAAAGGCCGACGGCCGGCTCATGGTCATCGACGGCGGATTCTCAAAAGCCTATCATAAGACCACCGGAATAGCAGGATATACTCTCGTCTTCCACAGCCGTGGCCTCGAACTCGTGCAGCACGTCCCCTTCACAACGGCCGAGGATGCCGTCCACAATGGCACTGACATCCTCGGAAGCACACAGATTGTGGAGATGAACACTCAACGCATGCGCGTGCGCGACACTGATATAGGACGCGAGCTCCAGGGCCAGATAGACGAACTCATGCAGCTCCTCTATGCCTATCGCACAGGCCTCATCAAGGAGCGAAAATAGAATGTCTGCGCCCGGTCGGCTCTGACCGCGCGGACATTGTGTTCGCTGACAGAAGAGTTTTCCCTCTCATCGCATGATTTTGTCCGCTAAGATGGGAAGATGTGGAAAAGATTTGCTATCTTTGCAAATTATAATAATTTTGAATACTTACTTATTCACTGATTGATTTTTCTCGCTTTTTGCAAGTGAGGAAAATCAACGTGCATATAGCTCGTTTAATTTTTAGAAATTACTTACTTAAATAGAAATGCAGGAAGTAAGAGTTAGATTCGCCCCGTCACCCACCGGGCCTCTCCATATCGGCGGTGTCCGCACTGCCCTGTTCAATTATCTCTTCGCTAAAAGCCGCGGAGGCAAGATGATTCTGCGCATTGAAGACACCGACTCCAACCGATTCGTGCCCGGAGCCGAGGATTACATCAACGAGGCCCTCGGCTGGCTTGGCATCCGCTTTGACGAGGGGGTGCGCGAGGGTGGCGACAATGGCCCTTATCGCCAGAGCGAGCGCCGTCATATCTATCGTCAGTACGTAGACCGTCTGCTTGAATCCGGTAAGGCTTATATCGCTTTTGACACCCCCGAAGAGCTCGCGGCCGCACGCGAAGCCACTCCTAATTTCCAGTATGACGCCTCCACCCGCGGACGTATGCGAAATTCACTCACTATGCCCGCCGATGAGGTGAAACGCCTCATTGATGACGGCGCACAGTATGTAGTGAGATTCCTCATCGAACCCGGACGCGAAGTTAAGGTCAACGACCGCATCCGTGGCGAAGTGGTCATCAACAGTAATGTCCTTGACGACAAAGTTCTCTTCAAGAGCGCCGACAATCTCCCCACATATCATCTCGCCAACATCGTCGATGACCATCTCATGGGAATTACCCACGTAATCCGCGGCGAAGAGTGGCTCCCCTCCGCTCCTCTCCATGTGCTACTCTATGAGGCCTTCGGCTGGACCGACACCATGCCGGAATTTGTGCACCTCCCGCTGCTGCTGAAGCCCGTCGGAAACGGCAAACTCTCTAAACGCGACGGCGACAAACTCGGATTCCCCGTCTTCCCCCTCGAATGGCATGACCCCGCTTCGGGCAACGTTTCGGCCGGATACCGCGAACAGGGATACCTCCCTGAGGCTGTAGTCAATTTCCTCGCTCTCCTCGGCTGGAATCCCGGCGATGACACCGAACTTATGACTATGAAGGAGCTTCAGGATAAATTCTCCTTCGAACACTGCTCGAAGTCTGGCGCCAAGTTTGACTATAAGAAGGCCGCTTGGTTCAATCATGAATACCTCATGCGAATGCCCGACACTCAGCTCGCTGAGCTCTATAAACCGCTGCTCGCGGAAAAAGGAATCAACGGCTTCTCGGATGAATACATAGCCCGCGCCGTGGGAATGGTGAAGGGTCGCATTGATTTCGTCAAAGACCTCGACCAGCAGGCCGACTTCTTCTTCAAGGCCCCTGAAACCTACGCTGAGAAGGATGTACGCAAACGATGGAACGAAGATACCCCCCGCATCATGGAGGAACTTATCGAAGTCCTCGAAGGTATCGAAGACATGTCCTCGGCCAATGCTGAAAAAATCGTGCTCGGCTGGATAGCTGACAAGGGATATCATCTCGGCAACGTCATGAATGCCTTCCGCCTCGCCATCGTCGGAGCCTGCCGCGGTCCGCATCTCTTCGACGTCACCGAGCTTATGCCCAAAGAGGAGGTAATAGCCCGCCTGCGACGCGCTATTGACACTATCGGTAAGTGATTCCCCTGACTCGCCATGCTTGAATCTCTGGCATATCGCCTCGGCATAGGCGCCTACTCTCTCGGAGTGCGCGCCGCCGCTCTGCACAACCGTAAGGCATCCGCTCTTATCGCCGGCCACAAGGAGAGCATCGCTCGCCTGCGCCATTGCGACTTCTCCGGCGACTGGGTATGGATTCATGCCGCCTCGCTCGGCGAGTTCGAGCAGGGGCGTCCCGTCATAGAGCGGATACGCCGTTTTCTCCCGGAAATGAAGATTCTTCTCACTTTCTTCTCCCCCTCTGGATATGAGGTGAGAAAAAACTACGACGGGGCCGACATGGTCTGCTATCTCCCTTTCGACACCCCGGAAATGGCCGAATGGTTTGTGAAGAAGGTATCGCCACGTCAGGCCATCTTCGTCAAGTATGAGATATGGCGCAACTATCTCAGAGCCCTCTCTAAGCAGTCTGTGCCCACCTATCTCATCTCGGCCGCTTTCCGGCCCGGACAGGCCTTTTTCCGCCCTTACGGCAAGACCTATCGCCGCTGGCTCCACCTCTTCTCCCGCATCTTCGTGCAGGATGAAAAGAGCCGCCGCCTGCTCGCCTCTATCGGGGTGACCGACGTGGATGTGGCCGGAGATACGCGCTTCGACCGCGTCACCGACATTATGCGTCAGCGCCGGGACCTGCCCGAACTGGAGGAGCTGACCCGCAGGCTGCATAGCGAAGGGAAGAAAATATTAGTGGCCGGCTCCTCCTGGGAGCCCGATGAGGATGTCTATATCCCTTGGCTGCTTTCTCGCCCTGATATGGCTGCCGTCATTGCGCCCCATGAGTTTGACGGCGACAGGCTCGAATCCCTCCGCTCCCGTCTCGGCAAGGACTGCGTGCTATACTCTGAGCTCACAAAAAATCCTGAAGCCTGCACTCACGCCCGCTTCGTGATTGTAGACTGCTTCGGACTGCTCTCTTCTATCTACCGCTTCGCCGATATCGCCCACATCGGCGGAGGCTTCGGAGTGGGCATCCATAACATCAATGAGGCCGCAGTCTATGGTATTCCCGTGACGTTCGGCCCTAATTATCACCGCTTTATCGAAGCCGAAGAGATGATAGCCGCAGGGGGCGCCTGCTCCGTCGCTTCCCGCGAAGAGTTTGAGCGTCACGCCTCCCGCCTGATGGATAATGACTCTGACAGAAAGGGCTGCGGAGAGGCGGCCGGTGCTTACATTAAAAGCAAGCTCGGAGCCTCAGATAAAGTTTTTGAGGCTATCTTCCGACAAAAGACGCCTGTTAAGCGTTAAGTAAGGTATACGATACTTAGGACCTACTTTTAAACTTACATATTACCCGGCCTATGAAAATCAAATCATTTCTCTACGTAGCCGCAGCAGCCCTTATTTTCACCGGCTGCGCCAGCAAGAAGCAATACGTAAAACTACAGGAAGACTACAAAGCCCTCCAGGCTGAGTATCAGACCACACGCGACGGACTCACTGAATGCAACGCGGAGTCAAAATCGCTCAAATATCTCCTCCAGCAGGCAAATGCCAACAATGACGAGCTCAAACGTGGCATGGCCTCTCTGAAAGCATCTCTTGACGAGTCACTCAAATCAAGCTCTCAGGGCTCCGTCAACATCGCAAAACTCGTTGACGAGATAAACGCCTCCAACGCCTATATCAAGCATCTCGTCGAGGCAAAGTCAAAATCTGACTCGCTCAATATGGTGCTCACCAACAATCTCACACGCTCGCTCTCCACTTCCGAGCTCAAGGATGTTGACATCAAGGTGCTCAAGGGTGTTGTCTACATCTCGCTGGCCGACAATATGCTCTTCAAGTCGGGAAGCTATGAGGTGAGCGACGCGGCAATGGCCACTCTCAGCAAGATTGCTAAGATTCTCAAGGACTACGATGACTATGAAGTGCTCGTAGAGGGCAATACCGACAATGTGCCCATCAAGAAAACGAATATCCGCAACAACTGGGACCTCTCGGCCCTCCGCGCATCATCAATCGTACAGGTGCTGCAGGACAAATTCGGCATCAACCCCAATCGCCTTACCGCCGGAGGACGCGGTGAGTTTAATCCTCTCACTGACAATGACACCGAGGCCGGAAAAGCACGCAACCGCCGCACGGAGATTATCATCACTCCGAAGCTCGACCAGTTCCTCGACCTTATAGATCAGGCTCCCGAGGGAAGCAAATAAGCCCCTTGAGTTTTCTTAACTGACATTTACGCCCCGGCTTGTCTAACGAGCCGGGGCTTTCTCTACGCTTTCAGTCGAAGAGCGACTGAAGAATTTCAGGCGAACGCATGGAGTCAAGGCCGGAAAAATGCAATGAGTAAAAGCGCAGAAGCCCTTCGAGAAGCCGCTGTCTGGCCATGCGGTTGAGGCGAAGCCGCCCTCCGTTGCGAAAGTCAAGGCGGCTCAGCAAATGCACGATACGAGCCTCTTCACCCCGCAGGACATCATGGTGAAGAGGGGCGTGAAGACAGAAAGCCGCCGCCCGCAAATCAAAATAGGGGGGCAGACCGGACCGACTGCGCTCTATATCGGGTCTGATGCCGAGCGGGCCGGTGAGATTAGCAAGGAAAATTATATGGAAATTAGCCGTAGAATGTCCCTCCGACGCATCAAGCACAGCCAGTGAGCGCACTATGTACTCCCACAGCATATCATCGGCAGGATATTCCCTGAGCAGACGGCTCAGAAACTCCCTCAGAAAGATGGCCACAGCACTCTTTACCGGGTCGCCATAGATAGAGGGAAACTGGCGGGCAACGCTCAGCGAGGAAAAGCGTTGCAATTCCTGCGAAGGACGGCTGCGCATGGTCACCTCAACTACGGAGAGGGGCATGAGCATGGCCCGGCGCATTCTGGCCCCCCGGCTCTGGCCTCCCTGAACCACAAAGGGCACCCTGCCGCGCTCGCGCGTGTAGAGCGAGACGATGTCTGACTTGTCGTTATGGCGCACTCTTTCGAGCACAAGACCGTGTAGAGTCTCTATCATTCTTTCCTATAATGCCTCAATTTGCAGCAAAGTTAAGAATAATTTTCAATATTCGCTTAGTGTCGGTTTGAATTTAGGCATCACCCACAAAAATAGAAGAGTGGTAAACATTATGTCGCGCGCCGATGTTTTAATTACAGAAATTCACATATCACTATAAAAACACACTAAAACATGGCAACAACAAAGAGCATCAAAGGCACAAAGACTGAAATCAATCTCGCTAACGCATACGTAGCCGAGTCAACAGCCTACACGCGCTATACTTTCTACGCTCAGCAGGCTAATAAAGAGCAGTATTATCAGATCTCAAACATCTTCAATGAAACTGCCGACAATGAACTTCATCACGCTAAAATCTTCCTCAAATATCTTGAAGAGAGCGCAGTAGCCCCAGCTACTACAATAGATAACGGTATACTCGGCTCTACGCTCAACAACCTGCGCACCGCAGCCTCTGAGGAGGAGACAGAGGGCGTAGACCTCTACAAGAAAGCTGCCGACGTGGCCGATGAAGAGGGATTCCCCGAAATAGCCGAACAGTTCCGCGCTATCGCATCCATTGAAGAGCATCATCGCCGTCGCTTCCTCGAACTGGCCGACCAGGTAGAGAAG
Source organism: Bacteroidales bacterium (assembly GCA_014800685.1). Taxonomy (GTDB): domain Bacteria; phylum Bacteroidota; class Bacteroidia; order Bacteroidales; family Muribaculaceae; genus Lepagella. Next base: position 48,385 of record JAAVFQ010000016.1, on the reverse strand, counting down.
GGCACCGTATGGAAACGCGAAAAGCCCATAAAATGGCAGTGTCTCGTATGCGGTTACATCTTTGAAGGCACCACTCCTCCCGAAGTATGTCCCGCTTGCAAGCACCCCTACCAGCACTATGAGGCTCTTGGTGAGCTCTTCTGATAATATCAGAACGGATTATTAAAATATTTGGAGCGCCCTGAACCGGATTTTACGCAGGGCGCTCTTCTTTTTCTCCTCGGCAGAACTATCCGGAGCCGCTCTGCGTTTATATTTACGAAAGCCGGATGGCAATAATTAACTAATAGAACAAAATTATGAAAAACGAAAATTATTCAATAGATGAAGTATTTGACGATGCCGAACCCAAAGGCGCAGAACTGAAACGTGAGATGAAGGCTCTTCGCGAAGGGGAGGAGGCTATGGCCAAGGCTGAAGAGATAGCTGACAAGGCCGAAGACTCAGATGATGAGAAAGCTGACGCTCCGGCTGTCAAGCCCGGACACAAAGCAGGCTTTGTAAACATCGTCGGAAACCCTAACGTGGGCAAATCCACACTGATGAATGATCTGGTCGGCGAGCGCATTTCTATTATTACCTCAAAGGCCCAGACCACCCGCCATCGTATCATGGGCATCGTCAACACCCCGGACTATCAGATAGTCTATTCAGACACTCCCGGAGTGCTGAAGCCCGCTTATAAGCTGCAGGAGTCGATGCTGGAATTCTCCGAGGGCGCACTGACCGATGCTGACGTCCTTCTCTACGTCACCGACGTGGTGGAAGACCCTGAGAAAAACGCTGACTTCCTCGCCAGAGTGGCCAAGGAGAAGGCCCCCGTGCTGCTGGTAATCAATAAAGTGGACTTGCTGAAAGGTAACGATGAGCTTAACCGCCTCATCGATGAATGGAAGAAGCGTCTCCCGAATGCCGAGATCTTCCCCACAAGCGCCAAGGAGCATTTCAATGTGGATAACCTCAAGGCCCGCATCGTGGAACTCCTGCCCCCCTCTCCACCTTTCTTCGGCAAGGATGCCCTCACCGACAAGCCCGCACGCTTCTTCGTCACTGAAATAATCCGCGAGAAACTTCTTCTCAATTACGAGCGTGAGATTCCTTACAGCGCGGAAGTCATCGTGGAGAAGTTTGACGAAAAAGATGAGGCTATCCACATCATGGCTGTCATCTACGTGGAGCGCGACACCCAGAAAGGCATCATCATCGGCAAGGGTGGCGAGAAGATTAAGAAAGTGGGCATACAGGCTCGTCAGGACATCGAAAAATTCTTTGGCAAGAGAGTATATCTCGAACTCTTCGTCAAGGTGGAAAAAGATTGGCGCAACCGCGAGAACAAACTCCGTGCTTTCGGATACGTCGAATAATTAATCAGAAACCAAACGCAAGACGGCTCTTTCCCCGGAGAGAGCCCGTCTTTACATTATTAGGAATAGGAACTATTTATGAGCAGATTAGTAGCAATAGTAGGGCGGCCCAACGTAGGGAAATCCACGTTGTTCAACCGTTTGACGCAGACTCGCCGTGCCATCGTGGACGACACGGCAGGCACCACCCGCGACCGCCAGTATGGCACAGTGGACTGGTGCGGACAGGAGTTCTCCATCGTCGACACCGGCGGATGGGTAGTCAACTCCGAAGACATCTTTGAGGAGGAAATCAATAAGCAGGTGGAGATAGCCATCGAGGAGGCGGATGTCATCCTTTTTGTAGTTGACGCCTCTAATGGCATCACTGACCTTGACGACCATGTGGCGGCTATCCTCCGTAGAAGCAAAAAGCCCGTGATTCTGGTGGCTAATAAGGAGGATGTGGGCGATGCCAGATATAACGTCCCGGAATTTTACAGCCTCGGCCTCGGCACTCCCTTTGAAGTCTCTTCAGCCAATGGCTCCGGCACCGGCGAACTCCTTGATGAGATAATCGCCGATATGCCTGAACCCAGAGAGGACGACAAGCCGGAGGATGACATCGCCAAGATAGCCATCGTAGGACGTCCGAATGCCGGTAAGTCTTCCCTTATCAATGCCTTCATCGGCGAGGAACGCCACATCGTCACTGACATCGCAGGCACCACCCGCGACTCTATCTATCACCGTTACAATAAGTTCGGCTTTGACTTCTACCTCGTAGACACCGCCGGAATAAGAAAGAAGCAGAAGGTCAATGAAGACATCGAGTATTACTCCGTGATTCGCTCCATTCGCGCCATAGAGGCCTCTGATGTCTGCATTCTGATGATCGACGCCACCCGCGGCATTGAGGGCCAGGATGCAAATATCTTCGGCCTGATACAGCGAAACCGAAAGGGGCTTGTGGTTTGTGTCAATAAATGGGACCTCGTGGAAGACCGCTCTCTCGAGGCGCAGAAACGATTCGAGACTGCCATCAGAAACAAACTTGCGCCTTTCACCGATTTCCCTATCATCTTTACCTCAGCGCTCACCAAGCAGCGCATTCACAAGGTTCTGGAGACTGCCACCCATGTCTTCGAAAATCGCAAACGCATCATCCCCACCTCGCAGCTCAATAGCTATATGCTGGAGGTAGTGGCCGAGACCCCTCCTCCCTCCAATAAGGGTAAATTCGTGAAGATTAAGTATGTCACCATGCTGAAGGATGCCGTTATCCCCACATTCGTCTTCTTCTGCAATCTGCCCCAGTGGGTCAAGGAGCCTTATCGTCGATTCCTTGAAAACAAGATCCGGGCCAAGTGGGACTTCCACGGCTCTCCCATCGCCATCTTCATGCGCGACAAATCTTAAGACGGCAAGCCCCCGTAGGTCGGGGACTAAATTATAGAAATCTAAACGCCGACGGAGATGTTTCCGCCGGCGTTTTTAATACTATATTGCCTTTAAAGGGGCCTCAGGGGCTGCTCAGACATCAAAGTCGTTCAGCTCGGCCACTTCTTCATCGGCATCCACTACCTCCTCTGCAGGGGGCGCGTAGGGACTGAATTTCTCACCCGCCTTCTCTGCCTTTATCTCCTGAAGACGTGCGAATATCTTCGTCTTCAGCTCCTCGGCCAAATCGGGATTCTCGGCTATCACCCGCTTCACGGCGTCGCGCCCCTGACCTAATTTCGAGCCATCGTATGAGAACCAGGCGCCTGACTTCTTGAGGATGCCCGTCTCTGTGCCCATGTCCACTATCTCTCCGGCCTGCGAGATGCCCTCGCCAAACATGATGTCAAACTCGCACTTTGCAAAGGGGGGAGCCACCTTATTCTTCACCACCTTGCACTTCGTGAGACGGCCTATCACCTTTTCCCCATCTTTAATTACCGACGAGGGGCGGATGTCTATGCGCACTGAGGCGTAAAATTTCAGCGCGTTGCCACCCGTCGTTGTCTCCGGATTGCCAAACATCACTCCGATTTTCTCTCTAAGCTGATTGATGAATATGCAGCATGTGCGGGTGCGGGAAATTGTGCCGGTGAGCTTGCGGAGCGCCTGCGACATGAGGCGTGCGTGAAGGCCTACATTCTTGTCTCCCATCTCGCCGTCTATCTCCGCTTTCGGGGTCAGCGCGGCCACGGAGTCAACTACAAGCACATCGATTGCCCCTGAGTTGATAAGCTGCTCGGCGATGTCGAGAGCCTGCTCGCCACTCTCCGGCTGAGCTATCCAGAGGTTATTGGTGTCAACGCCCAGCTGCTGGGCATAAAATCTGTCGAAGGCGTGCTCGGCATCGATTATAGCGCAGACGCCTCCCTGCTTCTGGGCTTCTGCTATCACGTGGATAGCCAGCGTGGTCTTACCGGATGACTCCGGACCGAATATCTCTGTGACCCTGCCGCGGGGAAGACCTCCTACTCCGAGGGCGTTGTCAAGACCAATGGAGCCGGTGGAGATAGCTTCTATATCCTTTACGGCTTCATCGCCGAGACGGATGACGGTGCCGGCTCCGAAATCTTTCTCAAGATTAGCCAGTGCCACGTCAAGGGCTTTCTGTTTCTGCTCGCGTGTGGAGTCTGCGGCGGCGCGGGTTGCTACTTTTTTCTTTGCCATGATGTTTTCCTTTTGGGAGTGTGTCGGGATTTAACTGATTGCTGTTATTCTTAAAATCGGTTGGAATCAAGACACGCTCTAATTATGCGTGAATGTTTTGTTTTTGCATTGCAAAGTTAATACTTAATATGCCGTTTTCCTAATATATAAGGTCTAAATCTTACTTAAAAAAACATAACGGAGCGTCGCAGAGTGCCAGTTTCTTGCAGGGTTGATGCTCCCAGGCCTGCTATGCTCTATAATTAAGGGTGCACCGGAATACGAAATTCCGATACACCCTCTCGTTATTATAATTGGAGTAGTGCGCTGCTATTAGCGAATCAGTTATTTGCGGATGAGCTTCCTGCCGTTGACGATGTATAGGCCGGCGGGGAGAGTCTCAAGTGCTTCCGGAGCGGCATTGCGCATCAGGCAGATGCCGGTAGCGCTGAAGACGGTCACTGTGCTGTCCGCCTCAAATGAATCTACAGATGCAGAGAGGTCAAGCGTAAGCTCGAAGTTGATGTTCTCATCGTTGCGGAAGATATAGCCATAGCCATTGGAGACTACGATGGCCTCGGCAGGTATGGTGACGACGTAAAGGTCGCTGACTATCTCTTCCTCCGGAGTGGTCCACTGCACGGTAGCGGTGAAAGATTTCTCCTCGGTGCCGGTGACATTGAGCGTGCCGTAAGCGCCGAAGTTCTGGCCGGTGATGGTCAGAGGATTGCGGGTATTCACAGCATCGAGTGTATAGGGATCGGTGTAGGCGAATTCCAGTGAGCTAAGCTCGCTGACGGAAGTGTAGACTTCGGGAGCATCCACGATGTCAAGCTGACTGAATGTGGGAGGATTGACGCTATAGGAGTTTATCGTAATGGCCTCATTGGGATATTCATTCTCTCCATAGACGAGAGTGACAGCACCCTCGGGGAGCTCAAGGATAAAGGGCGTGAAGGCTCCGGAATAGGCGGTGATAGCCTCCTGAGGGGTGAGTGTGAGAGCATTACCCTCAGCTGAGAGGCTGAAGTCAAATGTGTAGCCACCGAGCGTGAGGGTAGCCTTAGCCCCTTCCGCTATCTTGATAGACGATACGCCGTCGAAAGTCAGCGTCACTGCGGGATATTCATCGTAAGCGCCGGCCTCGGGAGTGGCTTTATAGGTCTGAGTGGGGGCCGCGGTGGGATCTTCTTTGTAGAAGAAGAGCTGACCGCCGCTCTCAGCCTGCATGCATACCCAGAACACGTGAGTCATTTCGTAGTTCACAGCGGTGTTGACCCAGGAGAAATCGCTGCGGTCATCATCGCTTGCGGTCTGATAGCGAACCGAGGTGGTAAAGAGCGGCTCTTTGAGCGAATCATCGGCCGGCCCTTTGCCGAGCGTGATTTTCACCGGGACGGGTGTCTCTGAAACGGTTATGCCGTTTTTGCCGTCGAGGGGCACGAGATATCCGGTCTTGGGGCCATTGGTGAGATAGATATTGAAAAGACCATTTCCGGCCTCCTCAAGGCGCACGATGGCTGCCTCAGCGGGAACTGTGTTGAGAGCGGTCGCGGTCATATCGCAGTCGGAGATAGCATAGAAGCCACGATCCTGAGGAGCTAAATTGTAGCTCATCACGTCGCCATTGGCTTTCCAGACGCCCTTGGGGTTGGAATAGCCTATCGCATAGCGGGCATCGGTGGTGAAGTCGGCAATATCCTGAACTGCCGTCCAGGGAGTGGCAGCCGCGGCCGAAGCGGCTGTCATCAGCAGGCCTAAGGCGGGGAGTAAAAGATGTTTCATAATTTAAATGATTTTAGGTGATGATTAAATGATTTTAAGTAAGTATTCAAAATTAAACGATAATATAGTATAAATTAATTTTCAATACTTACTTAGGTGAAAAGTCAGTTATCCTTCTTTTCCCAGAGATAGAGGCGATCGGAGGGGCGGACTTTCGCCGGCACGGGCATGGAGAAAATCTGACCTTTCTTCACCTCAGGCACCGGGTCGCGTTCGAGGCGTAACTCCTCGGCCCGGAAGGTGAGGGCTCCGGTAGTGGGCCCCGTGATTATCACTTCGTCTCCGGGGCGTAGCACTCCGCTCTCCATGCGGAATTCGCCCACCCCGAGTTTGGGGAAATATCTGCGTATGCGTGCAATGTAGGCCTTTGTGCGGGTGGCCGAGGAGCCATAGTTCGCACTCCATTCTCCCAGTCGCTGCCCCATGTAATATCCATTCCAGAAGCCACGGTTGAAAATCTTCTCAAGCCGTTCGTCCCAGCCTCTGATGAGCTCTTCCGAATAGGAGCCGTCACAGATGGCCTTGAGCGCCTCAGAATAGCAAGCTACCGTCTCAGCCACATATTCCGGACCGCGGGCGCGTCCCTCTATCTTGAAGACTCTGACACCGGCATCTACCATTTTATTCAGGAAATGAATGGTCTTGAGGTCTTTTGGCGACATGATATATTTGTTCTCTATATCCAGGCTCTCGCCGGTCTCACGGTCAGTTACCGTATATGCCCGGCGGCATATCTGTGCGCAGGAGCCTCGATTGGCGCTTGAGTTCATCTCGTGGAGCGAGAGGTAGCATTTGCCGCTGACGGCCATGCAGAGCGCGCCGTGGCAGAACATCTCCAGCCGGACGAGCTCGCCGCGCGGCCCACGGATGTCTTCACGCACTATGGCCTCATGAATTGCTTTCACCTGCTCCATATTGAGCTCGCGGGCAAGAACCATGACGTCGGCAAACTGAGCATAAAACTTCAGCGCCTCCACGTTGCTGATATTGACTTGCGTGGAAATATGCACCTCTACTCCTATGCTTACGGCATAGAGGATAGCGGCCATGTCGGAGGCTATGATGGCGGATATTCCGGCACTCTTCGCGCGGTCTATGATTTGACGCATGAGCGCGAGGTCTTCACCGTAGATTACTGTATTTACCGTCAGATAGGTTTTGACGCCGACGCGATTGCACAGCGCCGCTATGCGCTCCATATCGTCGGCCGTGAAGTTGGCCGATGAGCGCGCACGCATGTTCAGTCCCTCTATGCCGAAATAGATGGCATCGGTGCCCGCTCTAAGGGCTGCGGAGAGGGATTCAAACGACCCCACCGGGGCCATTATTTCAAAATCCTTTCTTTCCATAATTCTTCCGCAAAGATAATAAAATAAAGTGAAAAAACGTATATGTCAGTAAAAAAAAGCCCTTTTTTTGAATAATAATTCAAAAAGGACCCTTTTTCTATTCTTATCTTTACACTTACGGGATTGAGCCCCCGACTCACTGCACGCGGACGAGATTCAGAGTAAGGGTGATACTGCCGGTGGCTTCCACCACTTTTGGCAATGATGCTATGACATTCTGAATTACGGGAAGATACTCGGCGGCTGCGGGATTGTCAGCTATTTTCTGCAGCAGCGCCTGCGCTACCTCTTTATCGCTGAGCAGTGAGCTGATTATCTGCTTGACAGCCGGGGTGGCCACCTCCTGCGGGAGCGAGAGGGTCATCTTGGAGCCATCGGAGGAATAGGCGAAGGGGAAGCCCTGAGAGAGCTGAGGCTGAACCACGTTGAGCAGACTCTCTATCGTGGAGAGAAGTGTAGAGGTGGAGACCTGGGCGCGGGTCTCATCGAGAATGTCTGTGATTATGGAGCGGAAGTCCACGAAGAGAAGAAGACGATTGGACCCGGGAAGCACATATTGGAGCGTATTCACCGGTGTGGTCTCGGTGTCGAGACGATTGCCTCCCTCCACAGTATTATAAATGGCCGAGACATTCCCGTCAGCTCCGAAGGATATGCTCTTTACATATCTGGCTATCAGCTGAGCCAAAGAGGCATTCTCTCCGGTGGCCTTGTCGTAGATAAGAGGGACGTTAGCCAGCATATCAGCCACTTGCTGGGTGTCAAGCTCCATGCCGTTGCCCAAATCTATGGCTTCCGAGCTTGTCCAAGTCAGTGAAAGTGGCGATGACAGAGGCGCCCCGAGACCCTGAGTGGAGGGAATGTAGGGCTGCGGAGTCCATTCGGTGTCGGCGAGTGTCTTGTCTTTCAGCACCACATTGTCTATATCGAGAGAGAGGGAGGAGTCATCCAGCCGGCCGGAATAGGAATAAGAGCAATAGGTGCCCTCCTGAGTGCCGGAGAAGGTGTATTTGCCCCCTGAGGCTACAAGATTCACCTGAAGCATGGCATTCGGCTCGCCGGGTATCACTCCGGGGCCCTGCACGGAATTGATAATACCCGCGCCCGGCACGGCCGCCAGGTCGAGAGTGGAGTAGAGGGTGAGCGTGGCAGTCTCGCCGTTGCGCGTCACTTTTACCGACTTTCCATCCATCTCCTCTCCGGAATATTCCAGATCAAGAGACTTTCCGCTATATACCTTTTCAGCGGAAAGTGCGGGGGCGTCGTTTTTGTCATCCGAACATGCGGTAAAGATGGGCGCGGCCAGAGAGAGCGCTGCGCAGGCTATTATCATTTTTGGTTTCATGGATTGCTTATTACAAGTGTCTTTGTGTGAAAACGGATAGTGGGGGCCGATGGTTCGTCAGTCGGCCGACTTTTTCGCCGACATGCAAGCAGGGTGAGCCGCAAGCGTTTCGGGAGTGAGCCGCGTATGCTTGTCGGAGAAGTGGATGGCATTGAGTTCAAGAGGTTTAAGCTCTACCGCTCCTTTTATATCCGGTCGTTTTATGCTTTTCATAATAAATTCTGAATTTTTTTAAGTAAGTGAGAAAAATTAATGTACTTACTTGAAGAAGGCGAGTATGCGGTTCATGAGGAGCAGAACGGTGGCATAGACTCCTATAAGCACGAAGAAGGGGAGAGGGAGAGGGAAGATGTTCTGCACAAACCCTCCTGCCCAGTAGCAGCCGAAGGAGAGCCAAAGGATCGCCTGCACCGAAAGGCACATTGTGCACCAGGCTTTAGCACGGAATTTCTGATACCAAACGCTCCAGAGGGAGAAGGGAAGGCAACAGAGATTGAGCGCCGCGAGCCAGGGAGCATGTTGCGGAAATATCAGCAGAGTGGCCAGCGAAACGCCGAAATACGTGAGTCCGACTTCCGACCAGTTGAAGATGCCGAAAAAGGAGCTGGCCTTGGTCTCGAGCACAGTGTCGCAGCCACCCTGCTCGATGACGCCACACACTTTATCGGCAGTGGGGTTATGGATTTTCATACCCTTCTGCACCAGGAGAGTGGAGAAGAAGATTCCGGCCACATCAAGGAGAATCACGGCAAGCGCCCAGGGCGATCTCCAGAGTCCTCCCCTTGCAATGAGCCAGGCGCAGATGAGAATCAAAAGCACCCACATTACCACTCGCTTCCCCCGGTCTATAAGGAGTGAGAAGAAGTGGCGGCCATAGTCGGGCTCTATGGAGTCTGACTGCGGAAACATCAGGAACACCACGCCGTCCGAGGCTTTTTCGAAGGCTTCCCGGCCAATGCTCTCTTCCACTCCCTGAGTGTCGTAGACCACTCTCTCCGCTCCGAAGTCGCGAACTATCACCATTCCGCTGGAGGTGTGCGCCATAAAGGGGGCGTCAAGCTGCGACATATCGGACGGGGCGGAGAGGCGCAATGCTTGCGTAGGGATTTTATACTCCTCACAGAGTTTCTTAAGGCCGAAGAGTGTCTTGAAGGGCATCGTCTCAAAACGCTCGTCACTATAATCGGGTGTGTGGCGCACGCCGAGTTCTGAAAGCATGCGTGTGAATATCGTACCTTTCATAGTCTTCTTCTTTTACCCAATTTTGTCTGCTATGCCGGTAGTCTCAGAAATTAGCGGACGCTATCTGAGAGAATGGGGCATTATCATTGAGCTCGTTGAGATCCGCACGCTCTCTCACCTCGCGGGCAAGCACCTGCTTGATCTCCTCTATCGCTTTGCTGTCGAGCATGGGATAGTCAGCATATTTGTCACGGTGCTCCCAGCTGACCTCAGTCATGCGCGGAGAGACAAGATAGGCGAATGTGCGTCCGGGAAAGAGATTTTCCAGATAATCGTGAAGCTCTTTCTCCACAGAAGCAAGGGGGTTGCCTTCACTTGAGTATGCATCTGATGCTCCAGCGGAATAGATGTAACGATACTTGGATGAATCGCCGAATGAGACGATATAGAGTCTGTTTGTGTTTTCCATAATTCTATTAATAATTCTATAAATCTTTTACGTAAGGTTTCCTATGAATTAAACGATGACGCCCGACAATAAGTTCATCGTCAGGCGCCATCGTGGTAAGATAATATCTTGGAAATTTCTCAGAATGAGGTGAAGGTAAGCGGCAGGAGGGAAGCCACGGAGGGGAGAATGAAAATGCGGTCTTTGCCATAGAGTATCACCTCAATGGGGCCATACATAGCTTCATATTCGAGCAAAGCCTGGCGGCAGGCTCCGCAGGGAGAAATGGGTTCGGCCTGAAAACAATCCTGATGTGGAGCCCCCTCCGGCTGATGCAGACGGGTCCAGGCAGCGATGGCTATCTTCTTCATCGGGACGCCGGGATAGCGGGCCGATGCATAATAGCAGGCTGTGCGCTCAGCGCAAGTTCCGGAGGGATAGGCGGCGTTCTCCTGATTGGCTCCGGTGATTATCTCGCCGTTATCCATCAATATGGCCGCCCCTACATGAAATCCGGAATAGGTGGCGAGTGAGCGCTCTGTGGCTTTTCGGGCAGCATCTACAAGTGCCTTATCCTGCGCCTCAAGTTCTTCATATCCGCATTCCTTTATTATGGTCTCTATCTTTATCTCTTTCATGCTCTGCTCCTACTTATGATTTTTACGTCTTTCCCAATGCGTATCGGGGTGCTTTTTTACACACTTATTCTATCTCCATAACCTCAGAAATGGCTCATTTGTTCCGAAAAATGCACCGGACCGCAAATTTTTTCCCTCCTGCAAGCCCCTGACTCTCCGCTGATTGCAAATGAAATATAATTTTATTTGATATTTTTTGAAAATATTATTTGCTATTTTTAGATTTTAGCAGTAACTTTGCATTGTCAAAAAAACGGAATGCACCGGCCATTCCCTCCTAATCCTAACCATCCATTCTCATGCCGGTGTCCTGCAGGCCTCACAGTCCCCTCATCCTCACTCTAAATCGAGCTTGCGAAACGCAGGCAAATTAAACTAATCCTAAAATTTTCCACACAAATGAAAAATCCCAGACCGGAATCTGCCTCCGACAACGAGCAGAAAAGGGAGCTGACCGAAGCTCCGCAAGCTGAAAATTCCAGCCCGACTCCCGATGCCAATCAGACAGAACCCATCGAAAAACCAGCCTCTTCCGAGAATAAAAGCGATGATACTTCTCAGCTTACCGACAAATTTTTATCCTCCTTACGCGCCATCATCACCGAAGAATTCACAGCCGTAATCCGAAACGAAATGCACGCCCTCACAGCGAAAACACAACCTGCCGCTCCCACCCCCGGAGAGGAGTTGGCTCCCACTCGCTCGGAAACGCCCGAAGAGGCTTATCTGCGCGGTCGCAATGAGGCCATCGCAGAGCGCTGGGAAGGACTGAGAGGATTTCCCCACTCACCCTCGGCAGAAAAGCCACTGATAGCACACAGACGCTCTGTGTGGGAATAATATCCACACGAGAGCAAGCACAGCAATTTTTCAATTTTCAAATATTTTCAAACCTAATCCCCTTATTCTTTCAAATACACTCTATCAAAGGGGTATCCACTTATTAACTTATTTCAGATGGAAAAGAACTTTGTAGCCGGACAGGCCGGCGGCACACACGTTACCAATGCAGTCCTCACCACCGAGCTTGCCGAAAAGGGTGCTCCCGGACTCATGCAGCATGCCATAGACAGCGAAATAGTCAAAATCCGCCCTATGGCCACCCCCCTCGATCAGATTTCACGCCTCGGTCACGTCCGCAATGTCGACGCTATGGAGGTAGACTACTATTCGGTAGACACCCGCGAAGACACCACTTCCGCCGTCTCGGCGAAGACTCTCTCCACAGAAGATGGCATCACGCAGGCCACCCTGAAGGTGTCAGACCCCTCTATCCTCGAAGTGTCGGAGACGTTTACATGGATAGATGATGACGGCACCCGCCACACGGGATACGTGGGCGCCAAGACCGATGATGGCCTCACCATCTTCTCCGACGCCTCAGGGGCCTCACTCCCTCAAGTGGGCACCCAGATTATCCGAATGGGACGCGCCGCCACCCAGCTTGATGTGCAGACTCCGCAGTTTGCCGTCCTGCCGAAGAAAAACACCAATTTCTGCCAGATCTTCAAAATGCAGATAGAGCAGTCGGTCATCATGCGCATGAGCCATAAGGAGATAGGCTGGAATTTCACCGACCAGCAGGAGGCGGCCATCTATGATATGCGCCTCGGCATGGAGAAGCAGTTTCTTTTCGGTCATAAAATGAAAATCTATGACCCTCTCAAAGGGGAGCAGGTCATGCTTACCCAGGGCATCTGGGAGCAGGCCGGAAAAGAGATGCGCGTGAATGTGGCCAAACTCGATGGCAATGCCCTCGTAGACCTTCTCAGAGAGGCATTCACCGAAAACAGCGGGTCGCGCCGAAAGATTCTTCTCGCCGGCAGCGAACTCATCACCGCCCTCAACAAGATAGACGCACAAAGAGTGATTACAGCACGCGATCAGGTCACTATGTGGGGCATAGATTTCTCCGAGATTATATCAAAGTTCGGGCGACTTTATGTGGTCTTCAGCGACATCTTCGACGCTATGGGAATGCCCTCTAACGGCATTATCATAGACCCCGAATATATCCAGAAACACATTTTCATCCCCTTCCACGCCGAAACCCTCGACCTGCGCGGCAGCGGACAGCGCAACACTGAGGCTATGGTGCTCACCGAAGCCAGCTGTCTTACCCTACGCTACCCGGAGGCTCACACGAGAGTCATAGGATAAAACCCTAATTCTGATGATTTAAATCATGCTGCAAAGATACACTCCCGAACAGATGGTGTCGATGTGGCTGAGCAGAAAGGGATTCACGCCCTCCCCGGGACTGTCGGGGATACAGGACTTCACCTCGCTGAGCGAGACTGCTCTCGCCGAGGCCGAAGCCTGGTATTCCCGGCAGCTTGCCGAGGCCCCTCCCTGCTTCCTCCCGCGAGAGGAAATCAGTGAGGAGGTGACAGCAAGATATATAACCCGAAACGCCGCACGCCTTTCACTGCCGGAGCGCTGTGTGCGCCCTCTGACTCTCAAGATGGCCGACTGGCGTCACACGGTCTGCGAATTTCCCCCTCTGACCGACTCCATCTCAGCCCGCGAAGAGATAAGAGCCTTCGCATCCACTCCTTTTGCGCCGAAAGCCTATCTCCGTCCCGATGGAGAGCTTGAAGCTCATGGGCTGGAGAGAGAACCTCAGCTCACTTCCTACTATACCTCTGCGTTCCGCGCCACTCCCGGACAGACGGCCACTCCCTCAGTCTCCGAACTCTCCGCTGTGGTAAGACCCGCCGACGGCTCTTTCATCTTCGATCCCGCACTTCTGGAAAGCTCCTCTCCATTTAGTCCTTAACACACACCTCACTAATCCATGAATAACTCAACTGAAAACAATCCCGGACGCCGGCTGCTCGAAGAGGCACGCAACGCATGGACCGCCCTTGCCGAATTCAGAAGAAAACGGCGCAGATGTCGTGATTTCACATTCGGCAGACAATGGGGCGACGTGCATCGCCTCTCCGACGGACGTATCATCTCCGAAGAGAGCGCATGGCTCGATGCCGGAAGGGTGCCGATATGCAACAATCTCATCCGCCAGCTCGTGAAAAGCATTGTAGGGCGATGGAGATTTGACCGTGCCTCTTCCGGGGGCGACGACAACCGCGATGCCCGCTCCTTTGAAGAGTTTCTTATCTCAGGATGCGCGGCGCAGCGAATCTCAGACTCCGCAGACTCCTCAGACTACATCAACGTCTCGCCCGCACGCCTGATATTCGGTCGCTTCTCAGCCCCCGATGCCTCCGACTGCAACCTTATCGGAATGCTTCACGATATGGAGCCCTCAGAGATTATGCGACGCTTCGCCCCGGAGAGCAAATCCGGCTTCCGCAACCTTGCCTCCCGCCTGGCCGCCATCTCTACGCAGCCGGCCTCTCCTCTCGCCACGGCTCCCACACCATGCTGCGCTGCGGAAATCGACTTCATGCAGACCGACACGTCGGGCACTCTTCGCGTGGTGGAAGTGTGGAAAAAGGAATATGTGACCATCATGCGTATTCACGACCCCAAAACAGCATCCTACACCGAAGAGGACTGGAGCGAAAAGGCCGAAAACAGATTCCTACGCCTCTGCCGCCGCAGAAAGAATGCCGGCGATGAGGCTCCTGTTCTTCGCCTTGACTACGTGCCGCGATGGAAAGGTAGCTGGCTGCTTGCGGATGGCTCGCTGCTCGCCGTAATGACCGCCGGATCCCACCCCTTCGTTCTCTCACTCTATCCTATGGTGGACGGAGAGGTACATTCCCTGGTAGAAGACGTCATAGACCAGCAGAAATCTGTCAATAATCTCGTGATGCTGCTCGACTCAGTGCTCCGCGCCTCGGCCAAAGGGGTAGTGCTCTTTCCCACTGACCAGCTCCCACGAGGCATGACCTGGGAGGATGTAAGGCGGATTTGGGCAGAGCCGGGCGGAATCCTCCCCTTCCGCCGCACATCCAAGAATGTGATGCCCTATCAGCTCAATCAGGGGGGAACACTCGCCGGAGCAGGTCAGCTCCTTGACACCCAGATGAGACTCTTCAATGAAATATCCGGCACAAACGCCTCAAGCCGCGGAAGCGCCTCTACTGCCAAAGGAGCCGAGATGATGAATAGAGAACTCGAACAGGCCTCTGTGAGCATTTTCGACCTCCTTAGCAGCTTTGAAGATTTTCTCACGCGCCGCAATGCACTTCTGGCCGACCATGAAAACCTATAAACCCATAAACTCATCCAACCTAATCCTATGTCCTTAAAATCCAACTGTCAGAAGGGGAGGGACTCCTCAGCTACTCCTCACCGCAATCTTATAGAAATACAGCCCACTCTCATGGGGATAAAGACCCGTCAGCCCTCGGTCTCACTGCGAACTCCCGCCACTGGCTCGCCCGTGCCCGAATCGCTCGGCCTCGTGGCCTACGTTGAGAATATGAGATTCTATAACGAACGTCTCATTCCGGTATCTCAGCCTCTCATACTCTCCGGCTCGCCATATCGTCCGGTAGGTGCTGAAGAGCGCGACCGTTTTGTAAATGTCCTGACCCAAAGTAGCTCCGGAAGACTTATTCACTCATACGCTATAAGCTCCACTCAATCTGTCGTTGAAAAAAACATCACTATAGCCACCCTCTCCAAGCAAGTAGTGGAGACTCAGCGTGTAGGCGCCTTTACCGTCATGCGCATGGAAGACGATTCGCTCGAATATCTGCGCTTCGATCGACAGACCGGGCAATACTGTTATCTGGGGCCACTACCGGCCTTTCCCCGCCTGAGCGTAGAGCGTGTGGACCAGCCCTCCGTCAAGGCCACCTGCAGCTCTGTGGAAATATCTCCGGCAGTCAGTGACTTCCGTCCCGGCGTGAGCAAGCGTCTCACGGCGCTCCTTGGAGAATCCGTGCGCAATGCATATAAGAGAGCCTCTGCTACTGCTCGCTCCGCCGGCCTCTGGACCTCTCCCATAGCCGTGAGAATAGGGGTGAGACTATGGGACGGAAGCCTTGTGCATCTCTCGGCCCCGCAGATTATTCTTCCTCCGGCCGTCTCCTCTGATAACGCCGATGCCACATTCTTTCTTGAGCGAACTAAGGAGGGATTCACCGAAACGGGAACTGCCACCCTTTCGCTGCCTACATTCTCTATCCGGGTAGGCATGAAGAGCGAAGAGAGCGACTTTTTCGCCAAATGGGGGAGCCTTATCCGCCATATCGAAGTGCGTGTGAGCGAACCATTCGAGCCGGTGGCCGACGAGGGGGTCGAAGCCTTCTATCGCCAGACCTCCGACGGGGATACACTCGCCGTGCGTCTGGAGCGTAATGATGAGGCCTCCTTGGTTAGTCAGCTTGCCGAAGCCGAGACCTTTCGCGCCGCTCTCATCACACCCTCCGATGATTCGGAGGCCATCCGAATCCCACGCAGACGCCTGCGCACCCGAAATGACTCCACAGAGGTGACCTCCCTAATGCCCGGATTCGCCTCCGTCATCGCCACGCACGGCGGCTTTCTTCACCTCGGCAATATCTCCCAACCACTCCCGGACATCCCAGTGCCCGATGCCGCTCAGAATGCACGCGCCGGAAGCCTCCAGGCCACAGTCAGCGTCACTATCAGGCTGGACGGACGTCTCCGCACCCTCACGCGCGACCTCTTGCTCCCAAGCATGGATTTGGCTCCCTTGCTCAGCTATCCCGACAGCCGGGCTGAGCAGATTATCATCACCTTCACACGCTCCGGAATCCCTTACACCCTCACACTTCCTCTCACCAAATCGACCACAGAAAACTCAGCCTTCTATGCATCTCCCTACGGCCACCCCATACCCCTCGACACCCTCGCAGTGGCCGGAGAGAGCCATCCGCGCGGCGAAACGGAAATAAAGGAGTGGAAGCCGGAGCGGATAGTGACGAGCGTCAGGGCCAACCCCTTGGCCATCGCCGACTCCTCCGACTCTCTGGGAGGAGTGATAAGCGTCATCGCTGCACAGCCCGACGTCAGTGGCTCCCACACGCGCAGCATAGTCTATTGCTTCACAGACAACGGTGTCTCTGCGCTCATGCATGACTTCAGAGGCTACTATAAGAATCTGCGCGCCATCTCAGCCCTGAAAGTGCATGATGCCGAAGCCGTCACATTCGGACAGCGGTCAGTCTATGCCCTTGCCGATGGCCAGCTCGTGCAATTCTCAGACGCCCGCACGCGCACTCTGATGACAGGAGTCACGGAATATGACCGTCTGCTATGGCTTGAATCCTCTATGGAGCTCTGGCTTCTCCCGAAAGAGCGCACCGGCAAGTCTCTGGCACTTGACATCTGGCAGGCAGGCGAAAACTCCATAGCGGGCTCCATGCGCTCAGCCGTCATAGAAGACATCCTCTATCGCGGGCGCTATCCTCTGATATGCGGACAGAAAGGGGCCTCCTATCATCTTTACTTCCCCGAAGGGGCATCGGGCAAACGTTGTGACTGCGTGTGGCGCACAAACCCTCTGCATCAGAGCGGTCAGGGGTATTGCATGGTGAGAGCCGAACTGTCGGCAGGTCGGGAGGGGAGAGTTCGCCTCGTGGTCAGCGCCCGTGATATGTATGCTGCCGACGATGCCGACAATAATGACAGCGACATCATACTCTCGGAGGCCACGATAGGCAACGTAGTGCATGGCGTGGCCGAGCTCCCCTTCCGGAGCGTTAGCCCGAGTCTCTCCCCCCACGACGCCGTGACCATGCGCGTATCGCTAAGCGGGGCGCTGAGACATCTGGGAAAAGTGAATCTGCTGGGAACAATTTGAGGCTCGTCATAGTTTAAGAAGATAGGGAGCCATAAATGCCCCTGCTTACACAATCCATAGCTTATGAAAAGATTCCTGAAGAAAATGCTGGTAACGGTGATGCTATTCTTACCGGCCCTGCTGATGACCTCCTGCGGCGATACCATCTGGACTCCCGGCCCTCCTCCGATAGGGTGGGATGATACATTCTATGACTCAACCCTGACCGGAAGATGGGAACTGATATCTGCCGATGGGATGCCCGTGGACTATAACTCCACCAACTGGATGGAATTTGACGGCTATGGACGTGGCTATTACACCTATTGGAATAATGGACGCCTCTATTCCGAACGTTTAGGCTACTGGTGTGAGGCTCCCTACATGGGATACAGCAGCTATCAGATCAATATCCAGTATGAATATAGCTCACCGGTGACGATGGACTACTGGTTTAGCGGCAACGTGCTTTACTTCCGCTGGCAGACAGGCTCCGGGCGTATAGTGACCTACGCATATCAGCGCGTCTACACCATTCCCTGACAAAAGAGGGAGAAAAGCGACGAAATATTTGTCAGATACACAGAAAAGGATTAAATTTGCGGTGGTAAGGCTCCATCGCAAATTTTTTTGAGCCGTACCGAGCCTTGAAAACTAACCTAACTCTAATCATAACAGACTGATGTATAAGATAATCAGCAAACGCACGCTGGCGCCCAACATCGTAGAGATGGTGGTGGACGCTCCCCGCGTGGCCCAGGGGGCCGAACCGGGCCAGTTTGTCATCGTGCGCACCGACGAAATGGGTGAACGCATCCCGCTGACCATCTGCGACTACGATCGCGAGAAGGGCACCATAACCATCGTGACTCAGGCCGTCGGCCTCTCTTCACGCAAAATCATAGACATGGAAGAGGGCGAAAGCTTCGCAGACTTTGCCGGCCCGCTGGGACGCCCCTCCGACCTGCTTGAGCTTCCGGAAGAGGAGCTGCGCAAACAGCGCATCCTTTTCGTAGCCGGAGGCGTGGGCACTGCGCCCGTCTATCCTCAGGTGAAATGGCTCAAGGAGCATGGCGTAGAGGCCGACGTAGTCATCGGCGCCAAGACCAAAGACATCTTCACATACGTGGATGAGATGCGCAAGGTGGGCAACGTCTATCTCTGCACCGATGACGGCTCCGAAGGCTTCCACGGCATGGTGCCCGCACTGGTGCGTGACCTTATCGACAATCAGGGCAAGGAGTATGACCGCTGCGTCATCATCGGGCCGATGATAATGATGAAATTTGCCGCTCAGGCCACCAAGGAATATGGCATCCCCACAATAGTTTCTCTCAATGCCCTGATGGTAGACGGCACGGGGATGTGCGGAGCCTGCCGTGTGAGCGTAGGCGGCAAGACCCTCTTCACCTGCGTGGATGGACCGGAATTTGACGGCCATCAGGTAGACTTTGACGAGGCAATGCGTCGCCAGGCGATGTATAGAGACCACAAGAAATCGAATCCCGAAACCCACAAATGCAAATGTCATAATGGCTAACAGAATACCTCGCGTAGCAGTACGCGAACAGGATCCGGCGCGTCGCGCCACAAATTTCGAGGAGGTATGCTACGGCTACAATGCCGAGGAGGCAAAGCTGGAGGCGAGCCGTTGCCTCACTTGCCCCAAACCCCGCTGCGTGAATGCCTGCCCGGTCCACGTCAATATTCCGGCCTTCATCAAGGCAGTAGCTGAGGATGATCTGGAAAGAGCGGCAGCCGCCATCGGCGCCGACAGTACGCTTCCAAGCGTCTGTGGCCGCGTGTGTCCTCAGGAGTCACAGTGCGAAGGGAGCTGCGTGCTCGGCATCAAGGGAGAGCCTGTGGCTATCGGCAAGCTTGAGCGCTATGTGGGCGACTGGGCCATAGAGCATCGCGATGAGCTTCCCACCCCCGAGATAGTGAAAAACGGCAAGCGTGTGGCCATCATCGGGTCGGGCCCTGCGGGTCTGGCCTGTGCATCTGACCTTGCGAAGCTGGGCTATGAAGTGAAAATCTTCGAGGCTCTTCACAAGGTGGGCGGGGTGCTGGTATATGGCATTCCGGAATTCCGACTTCCGAAGGAGCGCATTGTGGCCAAGGAGGTGGAGGCAGTCAAAAATCTCGGCGTGGAGATAGAGACCGACGTCATCGTGGGCCGAACCATGACCGTGGATGACCTTCTGGATAAAGAGGGCTTTGATGCTGTCTTCGTAGGCTCAGGCGCAGGACTTCCGAGATTCATGGGCATTGAAGGAGAGAATCTCAATGGCGTCTTCTCAGCCAACGAATTTCTCACTCGTGCCAATCTTATGAAGGCCTACGATGATGAGTATGACACTCCCATCTATTCGGGCCACAAGGTAGTGGTAGTCGGGGGCGGCAATGTGGCGATGGACGCCGTGCGCACAGCCAAGCGACTTGGCGCAGAAGCGGTCATTGTCTATCGCCGCAGTGAGAAGGAGCTTCCCGCGCGTGTGGAGGAAGTGCATCATGCTAAAGAGGAGGGAATCATCTTCCATCTTCTCAACAATCCTACGCGCATTCTCGGCGATGAGAAGGGCTGGGTGAATGGCATAGAGTGCATAGAAATGGAGCTTGGCGAGCCTGACGAGAGCGGACGCCGCAGCCCCGTTGAGAAGCCCGGCAGCGAACATGTGATTGACGCTGACGTGGTGATTATGGCTCTTGGCACCAGCCCGAACCCTCTTATCAAGTCGACGACAGAAGGGCTGGAGACCAACCGACGTGGCTGCATCGTAGCCGATGAGGATGGCCGTACATCCCGTAAGGGTGTCTTCGCGGGTGGCGATGCCGTGACCGGCGCCGCAACCGTGATTCTCGCAATGGGAGCGGGCCGCAAGGCAGCCAAGGCCATTGACGAGTATTGTAAATCGCTCTAATCCACTATAAACTTAACCAATACGTCAGGAGGATGCAGCCGTGAGGCGATGCATCCTCCTCTTTTTAGAGCTTTTTTATAGTTTAGAGGGCCTTATAAGAGCTTTTTGGGGCTTATATAGGGCTCTTAGATAAGTAAGTATTCAAAATTAAACGATAATATGAGTTTAGAAATCTTTTATACTTACTTATCGTTTCATTTTCCTAATCCTGAAAATAGTTATGCTTACAGAACTTATCATCGGGCTTCTGGGGGGTGGCGTGGCAGTGCAGCTCCTCCAGACGCTTCTTACATTGCGCCAAAGTAGGCGCCAGATTTCCTCCACAGCACTTGGCGGGGAGGTGACGGCAATGCAGGAGGCCATACGCACTCTGCAGGAGAATCTCGAAAACTCCACACGCTACTACCGGGGAGAGATAGAGCGGCTTCAGGCTCATATCCGGCAGCTGGAGACGACGCTTGAGGCTCTGCAGTGACGCAAAAAGTGGACTCGGTGTGTCATAATAGGCCATCTGCGGCGTTGCTTACGCCATTCGGCTTCGGTCACATACCTGTGTATGCTCCCTTCAGCCTCAGCCTCAGCGCCTTGCATCTGTCCTATTCTTACAAACCTAAGGGGATGTGCCAAAATTTTCATTTTGACACACCCCCTCCGCGCTTTGAGGCACTTATGCGTAAAAGTTAACCTCAGTGTAAAAGTTTATTACTTGAACATTTTCTTTGCGAGGTCTTTTGGAAGAGCCTGCTTGTCGATGGTGACGAAGATGGTCTTGGAGAGGAGATAGGGTTCGGAGACATAGAAGAATCCGTCATAGACCTGATTTGTGTCCCATGAGTTTTTGACCTTGTAGAATCTGTTGCCCTCCTGGTCTTTAGCAATTCCCACGATTACCATTCCGTGGTCGTCTGTAGTGTCAAAGCTGTCAAATTCCTGCTGACGAAGCTCCTGAGTGACCTCGACTTCTTTCTGAGGACCATTCTTTTTGAAGCGTTCAGCCTCACGGTCTTTGTCGCTCATTTTAGTCCACTTAGAGAGTTCAGACTCGCTCATGTTGGCTTCCGTCTGCTCAGCGGGGAGGATGGCATATCCTTCATACCATTTGAAACCGCCTTCGGAGACGTCAGCAGCCCAAGCCACGGTGTAACCGTTCTCCAGACAGTCGTCGATAATGGTCTTGAGGTCGGCAAGAGGGACGTTGTAGCTTTTGGCCCATGTCCAGTTGTCGGCGATTTCTATGGCAAACTGCGTGAAGAAGGGGTGGTGGGTATATGAGGTAACATTGATAGAGTTATCGGCGATTTTGTCGATGCCGAAAGCCTTGGCAAACTCCTTGGGGGTATATGTCTTGCCCTTATAAGTGAATTTTTCGGGGACTTCACCGAGATAGTTGTCGAGGATAGCGGTGAAACCTTTTATCCAAGAGGGGGAGATATGCTTCCTATTCCCCTTTATGATGCCGTCCAGGTATCCTTTGAGGGCGTCATACATCTCGTAGTGAGAGTGCTTCTTCTCGCCATAGTTAAGTCCGGTATAAGCCTCTTCGGGCATAGCTCCAAACTCCTTTATCATTTCGATGACGTCCATGGTGCCACCGCCCTGAGCAAAATTGATATGGCCCTGAGTGCGCACATATTTCTTAGCTTTCTCTATATATGCGTGTCTTACCCAGAACATTTCAGAGAGGTCCATTTCAGGACCGCCGTTACGCAGGATGGCGTCTTCAATATAGGAGGTTGCGGCGAAGCACCAGCAGGTCCCCGACTTGTTCTGGTCTTTTACGGGAGTGGTAGGAATCACCTTAATATCGGTGAAGACGAATCCTGTGGAGTCGTTCTTGGATGCTTCCGGCGCATCGAAGCCGGCTTCTGCAAGCGTGAAAGCACCGGCCACTCCGGGCATCAGCGCTACACATCCGGCAATCAGGAGGTTCTGAAGTTTCATGATAATATTTAAAGTAGGTTCTTTTTAAATTTATTGCAAAGATACAGATTAATTTTCATTCATACAAATCTTAATACATTTATGGACAAAAGCATAGATCTTAATGCCCTTCTTGACAACTGCGGAGGGCGCCTGATATCAATGAGCCATTATCTGGGCGGGGAGGGCAGGCCTCTTCCGCCTGTAGACTCATCGCGCCTCTCACTTCTCCGGGGCTTTTTGAGCGACATAATCGGCGAGGTAGCCATGTCGCTTGAGGCTTGGATTGGCATGAGCATCCCTGACGATGAGAGCACGGAGCTGGCAGTGACCTTTCCGGAAAGTATAAGCGAGCGCCGAGCCTCAGACATCACGTCAGCCATCACTGCAATCCTGGAACTACGTCTGGCAGCATTGCTCTCCAGAGAGTCATTTGCGGGCACAGAGCAGCTCCTTGAAGAAATGGCATCTGACCGACTGGCGGGTATCGTAGAGGGGATGCTCGGGGTTTAACACAATGAAGGGGTTTGATGGAACTATTTTGCCTTTAGGATGGTTTTGATAAATAAAACCCCTGCTCATGAACGATTATATAAATATATATTGCGTGAACCTCGGTCGCAGTATCGACGTACGCGGCGGAAGCTCACTCTCAGAGATATTCCGGCATTACAAGGAGGAATTTCCGGAAGAGTTCACACCGATATGTGCCGATGTGAATTACAAGACAGAGGGGCTGACCTATAGAGTATTCTCGCCCCGCATGGTAGAATTTCTCGACACGACGCGCCCGCAGGCCGACAGGGTGCGCGTTCGCTCGCTCTGTATGCTGCTCTATAAAAGCGTCACAGATGAAGCGCCGGGAGTCAGACTCCGCATAGAGCACAGCATTTCCCGCGGACTCTATTGTCGTCTGCTTCATGGAGATGAGATGATAGAGGTGACAGGCGAGCTGCTGAAACGTCTCAGCAGCCGCATGGCTCGCTATGCGGAGCTTGATCTGCCCTTCGAGCGCCATGAGGCCCCCACTCAGGAAGCGAAGGAGATATTTGCCGGCCAACATCTGGACCGGAAAGTTCTTCTACTTGATACTCTCCATCAGCTCTATACCCCCTATTACACACTTGACGGGACAGCCGACAGTTTTTACGGACCGTTGGCTCCCGGCACGGGGTGTCTCGGCCCTTTCCGTCTTGAGAAATATAAGGAGGGATTTCTGCTATTGGGGCGCGATCCGGAACATCCGGAACGTACCAGCGAGCCAATAGCTCAGGAGAAGATGTATCGAGCGTTTACGGACTATCTGAAGTTTAACGAAATCATCGGGGTCTCCAACGTCGGTGAGCTCAATCGTGCAGCCAGAGAGCAGCGCACGTCCGACATAGTGAATGTGGCAGAGGCTCTTCACGGCAGACTTCTCGGACACATAGCCGGCGAAATCAAACGGCGGCATGATGAGGGAGGAGCGAGAATAGTGCTTATAGCCGGGCCATCCTCTTCGGGCAAGACCACTTCTACCAAGCGACTCGGCATAGAGCTGATGACGAATCTTATCGTGCCAAAGATGATATCGCTCGACGACTATTTCATCGATCGGGAACACACACCGCGCGACGCCTCGGGCGACTACGATTATGAAAGCCTCTATGCGCTCGACCTTGAGCGTCTGAACAGCGATCTCAGCCGTCTGCTTGCCGGAGAGGAGATCAATCTGCCCACCTACAGCTTCCAGCTGGGACAGAGGATAGAGAAACATCGTCCCCTCTGGCTTGAGGATAATGAGGTGCTCCTGATAGAGGGAATCCACGGCCTCAATCCGGAGCTGACTTCCCGGCTACCGCGCAAGGAGGTCTTCAAGGTCTACGTATCGGCCTTGACCACTCTAAGCATAGATGATCACAACTGGATATCGACGACCGACACCCGGCTGATACGCCGCATAGTGCGCGACCATAAATATCGCCACACGAGCGCAGCCGAAACAATACGGAGATGGTCGAGCGTCAGACGCGGAGAGGAGCGCTGGATATTCCCTTATCAGGAGAATGCAGACGCGATGTTTAATTCATCGCTGATATTTGAGCTTGGAGTGATGAAAGAGTATGCCGAACCCTTGCTGCGTCAAGTGAGACATGACAGTCCGGAATACACACAGGCCTACCGGCTACTCCGACTGCTCAGCTATTTTGAGCCGATACCCCTATCCCCTATCCCCTCCACGTCACTTTTACGGGAATTTTTAGGGGGGTCGAGCCTGAAATACTGAAAAAAAGGGACGAAAAAAGGTAAATAGAGGGTCAAGGCTGCATTTTTTTTGAAAAAAATTTGGTAGCATCAAAAAAAGTGCTTAACTTTGCACTCGCAAAATGCGTGAGACGCAGTTGCGAATAGGTCGCCCCATTCGTCTATCGGTTAGGACGAGAGATTTTCATTCTCTAAAGAGCAGTTCGACTCTGCTATGGGGTACAAATAAAAACAAGAAAAGAAAAAAAGACCAAGATGGCAAATCATAAATCATCTATAAAGAGAATACGCCAGACTGAGAAAAGACGTATCGAGAACCGCTACTGGGCCAAAACAGCCAGAACAGCAGTGCGTCGCATCCGTAAAATGGAGAATAAGGGAGAAGCCACTGAGGCATACAACAAGGTAAGCGCCCTTCTTCAGCGCCTCGGACGCAAGAACGTAATTTCAAAGAACAAAGCGTCTAACCTCTGCAGCCGTCTCGCTAAGCATATAAATAAGCTGGCGTAAGAGATAAGACCTCGATGCCGTAGAGAGGCATTGAGACTAAAGACATAAAATCTGCACCTGCCTGAGCAGTGTGGATTATGGCCGCCCCATTCGTCTATCGGTTAGGACGAGAGATTTTCATTCTCTAAAGAGCAGTTCGACTCTGCTATGGGGTACACTTAGTAAAAATTTCTGATGTGAGGGTGTGTCGAAATGTATAGTTTCTGACACACCCTCTAATTTTAGTAATATTATGAAGAGAGTTATTTATGTTTCGGCCTTAGCTCTTATGCTGAGCGCTGCTTCCTGCAGCAAAAGCGAGAAGACCGGTGCCAACGATTCTGTAGCGGACAGCGTGGCCACCGATACTGTATCTATGGTTGACTCAGCGGCAAATAAACCTGCTGAAGAGGTAGCAGAAGATGTAAATCCGGAGGAGGCTCTCACTCTGACAGTAGAGAAGAAAAACCTTAATTGGGCAGGCGAAGCCTCTTACAAAACCGGCACCTGGACCCTGAAAATCACTAATAACGGCAACGCTGAAGTGAAGGGTGCTGATTACGTTGTGGCCTACAATGAGATAGTGGAAGACACTGTGAATGGAGAGCTTGTGGAGGCCACCAAGAATCGTACGGCAGAGGGCAAGGATGTGATGCCCGGTGAGTCAGTGACCATAACTCTTAAGGCGCGTAAGGGCTGTCAGGACTTCAAGAACCCCAGGATAGTCAACGCGAAAAAGTAAATAGAAGGCGTGTCAAAATTATTGCTTTCCGGGCCCGTCGGCACGATGCTTGCCCCTTTTAGCAAAGGGCTCGGAGTGTGCGATTTTCTCAACACCGAGGCGCCGGAAAAGGTATTCGCCATGCATCGCGCATATATCGAAGCAGGTGCGGATATTATTACTACCAATACTTTTAATTCTAACCGAGCAGTGCTTGCCACTCATTCTTCAGCCATTTCACTCTATCATCTCAACGCAAAAGCAGTAAGCATAGCGCGTGAGGCGATAGAGATGGCGGCACCGGCGCGGCACATATTTGTCAGCGGACTGATAGGGGCGCCCCCTCCAAATGCTAAAGACGTGCAGGGGGCCTTCCGGGAGCAGGCAGAGGCATTGATAGAGAGTGGGGCAGACATTATCCAGATAGAGACTCTCTATGATAGCAAAGAGGCTGCAGCAGCTCTCCGGGGGATTAGGAAGGCGATAGAGGAGACGCCGGGCGATGTTAAGCTTTTCGCTTCGGCCACCGCTACCCCTGACAGCCACCTGCCAAGCGGTGAGAGTCTTCACCGGTTTGTAGAGATTGCAGAGGAGAATGGGGCAGACCTTATCGGGCTTAACTGTGGCTTTGGTCCGGAAAAGATGCGTGCCCCGCTCCGTCAACTGATAAGTCTTACTTCAGCGCGTCTGCTCTACTATCCGGCAGCCTCAGCTCCGGGCAGATTCAGTTACAGTCCGGAAGAGTTTGCGATGCAGATGAGTGAAGCCATTGGGGAGCCACGAGTAGCTGTGGCGGGAGGTTGCTGCGGGGCTACGGAGGCTCATATACGCCGCTTGCGAGAGCATATTGATAATTCCATATCCGGGGAATGAAATAAGGCCCATTTACCGGTAGATACATTTTTTCTTTCTGAGAAGAGCATTTTATTGACTAAAAATTTGGAAAGCGAGAAAAAATGTATTAACTTTGCAGCCACAAAGCACGGAGTGCTTATATCGTCTCAAAGGAGAGGTGGGTGAGTGGCTGAAACCACCAGTTTGCTAAACTGACGTAGGAGCAATCCTACCACGAGTTCGAATCTCGTCCTCTCCGCCACAAAGCGAGTGAGTCAAAATCAAAATTTTGGCTCACTCGCTTCTTTTATATTTATAGAATAGATTGACGGTCCGGTGATCTAAGGTAGCCGGGAGGCAGACTGCAATCTCTCCCTACATAGCTTGGGCTACATCGTTTTTAAAGCAAGAAGCCTCGCACACACTCCCGGAGAGGCTGCGGGAGAGTCTGTGCGGAAGGCTCTATACTGCTCAGGCATTTCGGGTTGCATTTCTAAGATGCGGGAGTCGGCTACAAGTTCGCGGTGCCTATCTACGAGAATGCACACTTCCGTCTCATCAAGGACTACGAGAGCCTCATCCTCCTCATTGTGATAGACTTCCACGCCCTCCTCTTCAAGCTTTTCAATCAGCCATTTAGCGTGGCCTGCTGCTCCACGCGAAGCCTCGGCGACACCAATGATCACAGAGGCATCATACTTCTGACACCATCGCAAACATCTGGCAGCTACCACCGGGAAAGTTCCGGTGGAGTCAATTTCTGCTATTGCAGTGAGGCGCTCCCCATCCAGACGCAGAGCGGAAATAGCTCTTGAAGCGATGTCAGGGCTCACTATTATCGAGAGGATGTAGTGAGATTGACGTGAGGGTGCCGGCAGAGTGTCTGTCATGAGGGGTAATTCCTCTTCGGAAAAGGCGTCAAAGAGTCCGCTCGCAGAAAATGCCTCTTCGGCTGTGGAGGGAAATTCGGCCATCATGGCCTCATGAGTGGGATATTCCCTGCGCTTATCATGATACCAAGCCACGCTTTCGAGGGCCACACCCTCCTCAATGAGCGACTTCTCATAGTCGTCAAGGGAGGCGAGGATGTCTTGCCTCTCATCATCGGCCACATCGCGCCTGTAGATTTCTATTTCATGCCAAGGCACGAACACGGGAGTCTTGTCGCTCTTTCCTGCGGCGGCTCTCTGCCATTCGTCATAGAAATAACCACCGCGCCCGTTGGCCGTAGACTCCATTACGATGAGAGAATCCGCCACTCTGGGCACAGAGCCGCATATAGTCCTTACTATCTCTTCGGCAGCGTTGCTATCGCCATCTCCCCAGAAGGCTACCTCCGAGAGATGAGCCATAGCGAAATTAGAGCCTCTTACGGAATTAGGAGCGCCTGCAGTGGCAAGCGTGATTCTGCAGTCGCGGGCCGCAATTTCTACTACCGAGGCGCTCTTTTCGTATGGCGACAGGACCCAGTCTTTCCCCTTTCCGGTGCGAAGGGCTTCAGGATATTCCCTGAGGAGGCGGGAATACATACCTCTGATGCCTGCGGCGGCATCTTTGACGTGGGCACAGACCACAGAGTTCCAGCCTTTATGGCATACGAGCTGCAACCAAGCCATATAAACCTGGACGAGCGTGGAGCCACCCCATTGCCTTGCCTTCAGGAGAATTATGCGAATGGGCTTGCCGGCGTGGCGCTGCTCTTCCATTATGGCGAGAACGCGTCGCTGTGGGGCATTAGGACAGAAGGGGACTGTCTGTCCGGTAAGTTTGTCAGTGATTCTGACGCATTTCTCGGCCCAGCCGAGAAAGTCATTTTTGAAATTTTCGGTCATCTTATTAGAATTAGGATTATAAATAATTTTACATTCGCAGGTATAACTTGCGAAACTTGAGTAAATAGGAAAAAGGGGTGAAGAGAGGGGATAAAACAAACCGGTGTCTTTTTCTCTCGAAAAAATCACCGGCTTAATTTTGCTGAAAAGAAGATGCTCTTCAAGAGCAAAGCGGAAGATAGAAATATTTTCGCTTTCTTTTCAACACTGCTCTTTCCTTGGAGAACAGGAAAGAGATGGATGTACCATTATTCAACCAAACATTTACCATGAGTGGGCATTGAAGCCCAATCCGGAATGACGTACTCACGTATTTATCCGGAATTGAAAGTCAAATTGATTTAATGCTCTTACGAGCTGATACGAGGCGTTAGTTCTCATATCTGTGTGCAAAGTTACAACATAATTTTTAAAAATCCAAATATTGATTAAAAAATTTCAGTAAGATTTTGAAATTACGAGCACTTGCATATTTTACGTTTGTAAAGATAGCTCAGTTAAAAACGAAGCGTGCTGTCCTGCAAACAGAACAACACGCAAGTTATTTATGCATCCACCGGGGTTAGGAGCCCATATTTAGTGGCAAAATGATTTTTGACCTAAAAAGGGTATTTTCTCCGGTCCGGGGGAGATTTTTCAAATATTTTAACTATCCGGGCAATGATCAGCCGTTGACTTTCTTCATGTAGGCGATGAGATCGAGCACCTTGTTAGAGTAGCCGATTTCATTGTCATACCAAGAAACAACCTTTACGAAGTTGTCAGTCAAATAAACTCCGGCCGTAGCGTCGAAGATAGAAGTGAGGGGGCATCCGAGGAAGTCGGAAGAAACGACAGCATCCTCAGTATAGCCGAGCACACCCTTGAGCTCACCTTCGGAAGCTGCCTTCATAGCGTTGCAGATAGCCTCTTTGGTAGCGGGATTCTTGAGGTTGACGGTGAGGTCGACAACAGAGACGTCAAGAGTGGGGACACGCATAGAGATACCGGTGAGCTTGCCATTGAGAGAAGGGATAACTTTACCCACAGCCTTAGCAGCGCCGGTGCTTGAGGGGATGATGTTGCCGGAAGCAGCACGGCCGCCACGCCAGTCCTTCATTGAGGGGCCGTCAACGGTTTTCTGTGTAGCTGTGATGGAGTGAACGGTGGTCATAAGACCGCTCTCGATGCCGAAAGCCTCGTCAAGCACCTTGGCGATAGGAGCGAGACAGTTGGTGGTGCAGGAAGCATTTGAGACGATCTGAGTGCCTTTTTCGTAAGCGTCGAGGTTAACGCCACAAACAAACATGGGGGTGTCGTCCTTAGATGGAGCAGACATAACCACGTATTTCGCACCTGCATCGATATGAGCCTGCGCTTTCTCTTTTGTGAGGAAGAGGCCGGTGGACTCCACAACGTACTCTGCGCCTACTTCGCCCCAGCCGATTTCAGCGGGATTCTTGCAAGCGGTCACGCGGATGGGCTTGCCGTTGACGATGAGAAGGCTCTTCTCGAGGTCGTAGTCAACGGTGCCGTCGAAGCGGCCGTGCATGGTGTCATATTTGAGCATGTAGGCCATATAGTCTACAGGGAGAAGGTCGTTGATAGCTACTACCTCAAGGTCTTCACGCTTGGTGGAAGCGCGAAAGACAAAGCGTCCGATACGGCCGAAGCCGTTAATTCCGATTTTTGTCATGTTTTGTATTAATTTTGTATTTAAATAAATAAAGTATGTTCAGAAAAATTCACTCAAAAGCCAGATAAACAGATATTTTGAGGGCGGGTGTAAAACACTTTTTGCTATTCAGGTGTTAAACTAACGGCCGGAGGCGAAAGCCTTTGAAGCCACCCACTATAAAACTAACAATCCAAACCCCTAAAAGTATTACAGAGATGGGAAAATTTTTATCTGACTTTAAAGAATTCGCCCTGAAGGGCAACGTAATTGATATGGCAGTCGGCGTAATCGTCGGCGGAGCATTCGGCAAAATCGTGTCTTCACTGGTCAATGACATCATTATGCCGGTGATAAGTCTTGCCACGGGAGGGGCCGGCTATAAGAACCTGAAATATGTGATTACGGCTGGCAAAGAGGCAGTAGGAGACCAGGCGGCCATAGAGGAAGTGGCTATCAATTACGGCCTCTTCATTCAGAATATCGTGGACTTCTTCATCATCGCATTCAGCATCTTCGTGGCTCTGCGTTTCGCTATGAAACTGCGCAAGAAAGAGGCTGAACCCGAACCCGCTCCCGCAGCTCCGGAGCCCACTAAGGAAGAAGTGCTTCTGACCGAGATACGCGACATCCTTCAGAATCAGAAAAAATAATCTCAAAGTGTGAAGCGGAGATGCCAAAAGAAGTAAGAGCGAAGAAGAGTCTCGGACAGCATTTTCTCACCGACCTCAATATAGCGCACAGAATAGCCGACACCATCTCGTCGGCTAATCTGGAGGGCACCCCCTACGGCGACCTTCCTATCCTTGAAATCGGCCCCGGAATGGGAGTGCTCACCCGTTTTCTGGCTGAGAGCGGACGCAAGCTGAAGGCAGTGGAGCTTGACTCAGAGAGCGTGGGCTATCTGGCTTCTGCCATGCCCGGTCTCGAAGTGATAGAGGCTGACTTTCTGCGCCTCGACCTTAACGAAATCTATGATGGAAAGCCTTTTGCCCTTATAGGCAACTATCCCTATAACATTTCTTCTCAGATATTCTTTAAGGTGCTCGACTATAAGGAGCTGATTCCGGTAGCTGCCGGGATGCTTCAGCGCGAGGTGGCTCAGCGGCTTTGCTCTCCACCCGGCTCGAAGACCTATGGCATACTCTCAGTGCTTCTTCAGGCCTGGTATGACTGCGAATATCTCTTCACGGTGGATGAGAATGTCTTTTCGCCCCCTCCTAAAGTGAAGAGCGGTGTAATCAGGCTTGTGCGCAATTCACGCCGTGAACTGGGAGTGGACGAGAAGCTCTTCAAGCAGGTGGTGAAGACGGCATTCGGTCAGCGGAGAAAGACGCTGCGCAATTCTCTAGGCCCGGTGATCCCTCCCGGCAGCCCGCTCTGGGAGGATGAAATACTCAAAGAGAGGCCTGAACGTCTCGGCGTGGAAGAGTTCATCCGCCTCACGCGTATGATAGAAGAAGGAAGATAGCGCAGTGGCATCGAACTTTTCAGCCCACTAAAATGTATAAAAAGAGGCAGGCGCCATTTCGTCTGTCTCTTATTTATTAATAAACTGACAACACTATGAAAAAGACGCAGGAACTCGCCGCACAGGTCAGCCAACTCTTTGCGAGCGCTAAGAAAGAACTTCTCGCCAATATGGAGCAGAAAGGTATAGGAGCCATCATCTGGGACAATGCCACCGCAGGATTTCATTATATCCCGGAGATTATCCACCGCAGTGATGATGAGAAGAAGGTGAGAGTGGCCCGCATAATGGGTCTTTATAACTATAAGGGTTCGCTCTATCTGATAGAGGAAGATCGTGCTCCGGTGAATATCAATAAGCTCTATGACCCGGACACAGAGGTGAAACCAACCGTAGTCACGCTGAGTGAAGATTCAGCCGTGCGCACTCTGGGTGACCCGGAAACGGTGAAGGGATATACACAGCAGGGCTCGCTGGAGGAATGGCTGACGATAGCCGACTGCTATTTCGAAGCTCTGAATGAAGAGTAAAAGTACGGAAGTAAAACGATTTATGTGAGATTGAAAGAAGCAGTCTCTCAATCATAAAGAGTCCCCAAAAAGTCAGAAAAAAACTTTTTGGGGACTCTTTTCGCTTTGCGATTATTCCAACCTCGTTTATTCGCGAGAAATTGCGGGGAAGAGAGCCAGGCGGGTTTTCATGCATTTCTCGAAGTCGTCAAGCGATACGATGAGCTGGCCGCCTATGAGGCTGTCGGCAGCACAAGGGGCTACGGGACGCTCGTTGAGCATCGCGGCTACAAACATTTTTCCGCCCGGCGACCTTAGCAGGAAGAGCTGGAGATTAGCTGCAAGGGGGAAATATTCTGCCGTGTTCCAGCGTTCCCACACGTTTATGGGTGAGAGGGAATCTTTTTCCAATTCAAGCGGCGTGAGCCCCATCAGCGATATAAGGGGCATCAGGGTCTCATCATGGCCGAATCGCAGTCTTGCCACGTCATATTCCTTTTCAGGGGCCTCGGCAGCCTTACGCATCGTGAGAATGAGATTTTCCAGCAGAGGGGCAGCCGAGGAGCCGGCAAGTGTGGAATATGGGTTTATGGAATTGCGGCAGAAGCGCGCCAGATTTGATATGACGGCACACTCCCGATATTCCTCTACGGAAAACCATGCAGAGGGGGAAATAGGGATGCCGGCAGCCTCCATACCCTGAAGGATTCCATACATATCCAGAGCGAGAGTCTGAGATTCTGCGTCTGTGAGCGAACGGTCATCCTTGAGTAGCCTGCGAGCGGGCCCTACGGGCACTATCTGAGCCTCAAAGCGACTGTAGGGGGCTTTCCATGCGCCCTCGGCCCTATACTGTTTGTAGGGCTTGAAATAGTCGAAGGGGCGCATAAGGATGTCGAAATTTCTCCCCTCCGCAGTCACTATTTCCAGATGTGAGGAGCTGTCGGCAAGGGCGAGACAAAAGGAGTATTGCGACTCTACCACCCGAGGCACGTAGGATGAGAGAGATGTTATGTGTCCTTTATGGAAGAGTTCGGGCGAGAGGGAGAAGGTGAGGGAGGCTATGGTCTCCTCTTCACGGCGTCCTAACTCCGTGAGAGCCCCCCAGCGTCCTGCCGTGCGGGCACGCACTGTGTCGAGCATCGCCATGACCTGCTCGCCTTTGTCAGAGAGATTTCGTGCGGCATTCTGCTCCTTAAGAAACTTTTCAAGTTTAAGCACCTTGGACTCTGAAGAGAGGAAACGTGCTCCGTGGCGGCCTACGTGATTGACAAAACGAAGACTGAGGGAGTCAGGCCACCAGGGATGAAGGGCATCCGGAAGCGAAATGGGAGTCATGGTGCCATTGAGCGATTTATAGCTATCTGCTGCGGAAAGCACCGGGGCTGTCAGCAGCAGGACAGTGAGCATACACAGATGCCATAAAGACAGTTTTTTCATAATTCAGGGGGATTAGAGGTTACTGATGTTTAGAGAGCCCTCTTTTAGAGATTTGACTCAAGGAATGAGGCTATCATGCGAAGCGCTTCGACCGAAAACTTTGCTCCCGGAGCTCCATAGTTGAGCGAGGAAAACGAATCTGTGGCCGTCTGGAAAAGATGATTCGTAGTAGCAACTGTGGCCACCTGAGCCGAAGGTATATTGAGCTTTATGCTGAGGAGATTAGCCTTAGGATCCACTTGCACATCCCACTCGCCGATAAGGGCAAGCACCGGACATTTCACATTCTTCAGCGGAGCGGAATAATCCCGCTGCACCATTTCTACATATTCCGGAGAGGAAAGCACGCGTATCTGAGCCTGATAGGTCTGAGGGTCCATGCCGGCCCCAGGCCCATATTTCGTCACGGCCTCTGAGATGAGACTGCCGTCTCCCTTTTCCACTGCGGAAAAGATTTCTTCAAAGGCCTCATGCATCTCCGTAGAGAGCATTTTACCTACGGCATTAGATATCAATTCATTTTGCCGTATCATCATCTCTTTTCCGGTGACGGCGGGGGCTGCCAGAGCTACTACACATCTGACCTCGTCAGGAAATTCCTCAGCGAGACTGAAAGCTATCGCTCCTCCCATGGAATGTCCCAATACTCCCGTTTTGTGAGCATTGATTTCAGGACAGGTCTCCAGCCATTTTAAAGCTGCCTCGGCGTCAGCCACGGATTCCTTATAGCCATAATAACCTTTGGGAGCAGCCGATCCTCCTACCCCTCTGTCGTCCAGACGCAGAGAGGCGTATCCTTTCTGAGCCAACGCACCGGCAAGCACCTTGAAGGGCTTATAGCCCCCTATGGTGCAATCGCGATCCTGAGCGCCCGACCCGCTGATAAGAAGCATGGCCGGAAAGTTTTTTTCTCCAGACAGGGGGAGGGTAAGGGTGCCTGTCAGAACACCTTGCGCAGTCTCTATCGTCACCTCCTTTTCCCGGCAATCGGGGAGCAGAGGAGTGCCCTCATCGCTATTTTGTGCCGGGAGGATAAAGGGGAATATAAGCATTAATGAGAGAGAGAGCAAGAAAGATAGTTTTCTCATGATGGGGAAAGGGTTTTTATGGTGTTGAGGATATCAAGGGCTTCCGAGACAGAATCTACGTTATCAATTCTTATAGAGCGTCTGCCATTATTTTCGCGCAGGGCACAACGGGTGGGAAATGCCTGCAAATATGAGAGAACTCGTCCGAAAGCGTTGGAGCGATAGTAGGCTTTATTGTCGTCACCGACAAAGAAAAGGGCCATGCGGCCATTCTTGAGAGTGAGACGCTCTATGCCGAGCTGACGGGCAGCGACCCTTAGCGGAACTACCTTTATGAGTTCGGAAGTGGAAGCCGGGATGTCGCCAAATCTGTCTTTGAGCTCGAGAGCGAATGCATCTGTCTGCTCCGGGCGCTCCATATTGTCGAGGCGCTGATAGAGAGATATTCTTTCCGATTCCTGAGGGACGTAGGTAGCCGGTATCCGGAGTTCAAGATCGCTCTCTATGGTGCAATCTGAGACAAAATCTTCCGGCTGCCCCTGCGAGCCTTCGGCAAACTCTTCGGCAAACTCTTCCGTTTTAAGTTCAAGGACTGACTCTTTGAGAATCTTCTGATAAGTCTCAAAGCCGAGGTCGGCAATAAATCCTGACTGTTCGGCACCGAGAAGATTTCCGGCACCACGGATGTCAAGATCCTGCATTGCTATATGAATGCCTGAGCCGAGGTCAGAAAAACTCTCTATTGCCTGCAGTCTCCTACGCGCCACGGGAGTCAGCGGATTGCCGGGAGGCACCAGAAGATAGCAGAAAGCCTTGCGCGAACTGCGTCCTACTCTCCCTCGTAGCTGATGAAGTTCGGAGAGTCCGAAGTTCTGGGCATTATTGACTATAATGGTATTGACATTGGGCATGTCTATGCCATTCTCTACTATCGTAGTGCTGAGCAATACGTCATAATCATGGGCCGAGAAGTCCAGAATGGCCTTCTCAAGCTGCTCGGGAGGCATCTGACCATGAGCCGTGACGATGCGCAGATCAGGCATGAGTCTGAGCAGCTGGCTCCGCAATACGTTAAGATTCTCTATACGGTTAGAGATGACGAAGACCTGACCGCCACGTGAGATTTCAAAATTCACGGCCTCTTCGAGGATGTCATCCTGCAGAGGAGCCACCGTGGTCACTATCGGATGACGATTGGCCGGCGGAGTATTGAGTGAAGAGAGGTCGCGGGCCCCCATGAGCGAGAATTGCAGTGTGCGCGGTATGGGCGTGGCCGACATGGTGAGGGTGTCTACATTTACCTTCATCTGCTTGAGTTTCTCCTTGACGGCGACGCCGAATTTCTGCTCTTCGTCAATGATAAGCAGTCCGAGGTCATGAAACTTCACACTCTTTCCGATAATCTTATGCGTGCCTATAAGAATATCTATCTTTCCCTCTTCCAGATCTTTTAAAATCTGCTTCACCTCTTTCGGCTTTCTCGCACGCGAAATGAACTCCACTCTTACCGGGAGGTCTTTCAGTCGTTCGGAAAAAGTGCGGAAATGCTGCATGGCGAGCACCGTAGTAGGCACGAGCACTGCAGTCTGTTTAGAGTCGCAGGCGGCCTTGAAGGCAGCGCGGACAGCCAGTTCTGTCTTTCCGAATCCAACATCGCCGCAGACGAGCCTGTCCATAGGGCGGGCCGACTCCATATCCTGCTTTATGGCTTCGGTGGCTTTCAGCTGGTCGGGGGTGTCTTCATAGATGAAGGATGCCTCCAGCTCGTGCTGCAGATAAGAGTCGGGCGAGTAGGCAAATCCCTTCTCTTCGCGGCGAGCGGCATAGAGTCGTATAAGGTCGCGCGCTATGTCTTTGACCCTCTTCTTGGTCTTCTCCTTAAGCCTTAGCCATGCTCCGGATCCGAGTTTGCTGATTTTGGGCATCACTCCCTCTTTGCCACGATATTTGGAGAGCTTGTGCAGGGCGTGAATGGAGACAAAAATCTGATCTTCGTTCTGATATATCAGTTTTATCATCTCCTGAGGCTTGCCGTTCATATCGGTGTGTACGAGGCCGCCAAACCGCCCTATGCCATGATCTGAATGCACTATATAGTCGCCCGGCTCTATCTGTCCGAGCTCCTTTAGGCTTAAAGCTACTTTTCCGCTTCGGGCCCTATCGCTGCGCAGACTGTACTTATGATAACGGTCGAAAATCTGATGGTCGGTGAAATAGCATATTTTCTTCTCATTATCTGCAAAGCCGCAGTGGATGGTATTCTCTACGGGAGTGAAGTCTATATTGTCGCCGCGTTCGCTGAATATGTCTCTGAGTCTTTGAGCCTGATGAGGCGAATCGGAGAGTATCAGCAGCTTGTAGCCATCGGAAAGCAGGCGCGTGAATGTCTCGGCAATGAGCTGGAAATTTTTATGGAATAGAGCTTGAGGCGAGCAGTCGAAATCCATTCGCGTGTCATAATGCGCGGCCGGAACGGCATCGGCTGTTGCCGCATACTCTATACGACGGAATTTCTCAAAGGCATCCTTGAATCTACCGTAATCCACAAGCTGCTCTATCGCCTCCATATCCCCTTCACCGCTGAGCACGGCATTATCCGAAAGACCGGAGGTGCAGATATTCTCCAGACGCGAAAGAAGCCATGACGCCGACTGGCAGATCAGTGTGCTGCCGGGAGCGATAAAGTCAAGCAGAGAGACGCCGGACTGCGCACGACTCGCCGCCGCCGGAAGAATATTGACCCCGGGGAGTGTCTCTTCACTCAACTGAGTCTCCACGCTAAAGGTGCGTATGGAGTCTATCTCATCGTCAAAGAAATCTATGCGATAGGGGAGTTCATTATTGAAACTGAAGACGTCAAGGATGGAGCCTCTTCGGGCAAACTGGCCGGGTTCATACACATAGTCCACATTCTTGAATCCCTCTTCGCGCAGCCTGTGCACAAGAGCATCCATGTCTTGCTTCATTCCGGAGGAGAGCGTTATAGTCGACTCTGAAAGAGCCTCCGGCATGGGCACTTTTTCGGCCAATGCCTCAGGATAAGTGACCACCCATGTCAGCTTGCCGTCCGAATATGCGTCAAGAGTCTCAGTGCGCAATATCTGTGAGGGAGCATCGGGCTGAGCGAAGCGTATGTCACGCTTATAGCCTGAGGGAAAGATGGCTACACGGCTTCCACCGTTTATCCGGCAAATATCATTATAGAGATAGCCGGCGGCATCAGCGTCGTCAGCTATAAGGATATAGGGCGATTTGCCATTAGGCAGCGCCGCGAAAAGCATGGCGGGAGCACTGCCGTCAAGCCCCGTGATAAGCATACGATCTCCATGCTCCCCATTGATGAAGGAGCGCACACTCCTCACTCTGGCCGGAGTGGCGAAGAGCTTATCGGCCTCCGAGAGTTTCATATTTCCGATCGTTACTTCTTATCTCCTGAGAGAATTTTCTTATATGCAGCCGGGTCTGAGAGTATCTCACGGGCTTTCTCCAGTCCGGGGTCTGACTTCAAGGAGCCTATCACCTTACCACGCTGATAATAATATCTGCCGAGAATCTCGTCTTCTATATAACGGCTTATTTCAGCTCGATTATGGTCGAGATCATGGTCAAGATTATGAGTCAGCATAGACTTCAGTGTGTCGAGATGATTCTTCACTTCGGGGCTCATGTATCCTTCTGTCTCGGCGGCTTCCGTAAGGTCTTTGAGCATTTCCTCACACACTTTGTCATATTTAAGACTCGCAGGGTCTATGCTCTTCTTGAACTCTTCATACATCTCATCGGTGACTACGAAGTCTTCCGGAGCAGCTATTTCAGGATGCTCGGCAGCAAAGCGGGTAGCAAAATCGAAATCCTTATGTCCGGTGACGATGTTATACACCAATCTGTTGAGTTTACCCCAGTCAACCTCCACATCCGGCTTCAGACCTCCGCCGTCTCTCACTTCGCGTCCCAATCGCGTATGATAAACGTTGGTCAGTGAATCAGGCGTCCTCGCCACGCTACCGTCCGGGTTACGGTGGGAATAATCAAGGGCCTGAATCAGGCGTCCGGAGGGTATGTAATATTTTGCTACCGTCACCTTGAGCAGACCATCGTAGGGCAAAGGACGAGTGCTCTGCACCAGACCCTTTCCGAAACTCCGCGACCCTATAAGAACAGCGCGGTCAAGATCTTGAAGAGCTCCCGCCGTTATTTCAGAAGCTGAGGCCGAACCGCCGTCTATAAGAACCACAAGCGGCATATCGGGCATGATAGGGGTGTGGCGCGTTTTATATATCTTTTCTGAATTTTTATTCTTTCCGCGCGTGCGAAGCACTTCTGTCCCTTTAGGCAGGAAATTGCCAAGTATGTCTACGGCCGATTCGAGAAGTCCGCCGCCATTGCCACGCAAATCAAGCACTACTCCCTTGATTGCCGGATTATTCTTGAAACTTTCCAGAGCCTCCTTTACCTCTTCAGGCGATTTGTCTATATAGGATGTGAGCTTCACATATCCCAAATTGCCGTCTACCACTCCATAATATGGCACAGAGGGCACGACGAGCTTTCTGCGCTCTATGTCTACTACATGGACCGAGTCTTTATCATAGGGACGAATCACCTCCACCTGCAGACGGCTGCCCGGCACTCCGCGCAGCAGCTTGGTCACTTCGGAAGATTTCATGTTGCGCGTGTCGGTAGTGTCCACTCTCACTATCCAGTCACCTGCCTTCAGTCCGGCCTGAGCCGCGGGAGACCCCTCATGAGGCTCGGAAATATAGGTGTGGCCGTCACGCTCCAGAATATAGCTGCCTATGCCGCCATATTCGCCGGTGGTCATAGTCTCAAGCTGCCGACGCTCTTCGGGATTATAATATTCGGTATAGGGGTCTACGGTAGAGAGCATCGCACCGATAGCCGTCTCGAAGGCTTCATCGGTGCGTATGGAGTCCACATAGTTAAGCTCCAACTCTTTGACCAGAGCATTGAAGGTATTTAGATTGCGCGTCACGGCCGCATCATGCGACTTTTGCGGAGCCGCCGTCAGTGCAGTGAGGCCAAGCGCAAGCGCCGCGGGCACAATGTATCTTGTCTTTATCATATACTAAGAATTAATCTCTAATGTAGATAACGGCATTAGAGCACTTTAGTTCTCCGGATGAGGATAATCTACCGTGTAATGCAGTCCTCGGCTCTCCTTGCGCTCAAGAGCCATCCGCATGATGAGATAGCCCACGTTGATGATGTTTCGCAGCTCGCAGAGCTCCCGGCTGGGCTTGGAAACTTTAAAAAGCTTCTCCGTCTCTTCATAGAGAATGTCCAGACGATTCCATGCACGGGTGAGGCGCAGATCGCTTCTTACTATCCCCACGTAATATCCCATAATCTGATTCACCTCTTTCACGCTCTGAGTGATAAGCACCATTTCTTCGGGATGTGCCGTGCCCTCATCGTTCCATTCGGGCACATCATTTCTTATCTCATAGCCCGAAATTACCTCAGAAGCATGGCGCGCTGCCGCATCGGCATAAACCACTGCCTCTATGAGAGAATTGCTGGCCAGACGATTGCCTCCATGCAGACCCGTGCAACTGCATTCGCCCACGGCATAGAGACGATTGATGCTCGACTCGCCATTAAGATTGACGGCTATGCCTCCGCATAGGTAATGGGCAGCCGGCGCCACCGGTATCATATCTTTTGTGATGTCGATACCCAGCGAAAGGCATTTCTCATATATATTCGGGAAGTGTTTTTTGGTCTCTTCAGGGTCTTTGGCGGTCACGTCGAGATAGACATGATCAGTGCCATGAAGCTTCATTTCAGAGTCTATGGCGCGGGCCACTATATCGCGCGGAGCCAGCGAGAGGCGAGGGTCATACTTCTGCATAAACTCCTCTCCGTCAAGATTTCTCAGCACGGCGCCATATCCTCTCATAGCTTCTGTGATAAGAAAACTCGGACGGTCGCCGGGATGATAGAGCGCCGTGGGATGAAACTGTATGAACTCCATATCCTTCACCGTGCCCTTGGCTCTATACACCATGGCTATGCCGTCGCCTGTTGCTATCAGAGGATTGGTGGTAGTAGTGTAGACTGCCCCCACGCCGCCGGTAGCCATAAGTGTTATCTTGGAGAGAAAAGTCTCCACACGCCCGCTCTTCTCATCCAAAACGTAAGCTCCATAGCAAGTGATGTCGGGCGTGCGTCGGGTCACTATGCGGCCGAGATGATGCTGAGTGATGATTTCTACGGCAAAATGATGCTCAAACACTTCGATGTTTGGATTTGAACGGATGGCTTCAACAAGCCCCCTCTGAATCTCAGCACCCGTATTGTCGGCATGATGCAGAATGCGAAATTCGGAGTGACCGCCCTCACGGTGAAGGTCGAAAGTGCCGTCCTCTTTACGATCGAAATTCACTCCCCATGAG
Organism: Bacteroidales bacterium; assembly: GCA_014800685.1. Lineage (GTDB taxonomy): Bacteria > Bacteroidota > Bacteroidia > Bacteroidales > Muribaculaceae > Lepagella. The sequence goes on along the minus strand of JAAVFQ010000016.1, from coordinate 7,446 downwards.
AGCAGCTCCTGAATCTGAGCCGGCGCTTCGGTGACTACCTTAGTCACTGCCTCCCGGTCGCTGAGCCAGTCGCCGGCTATCATAGTGTCTTCGATGTGCTTATCGAAATTATCCACTTCCAGATTAGTGACGCTGGCCACACCTCCCTGAGCATAATACGTGTTAGCCTCGTCAAGTGTAGTCTTGCAGATAAGCGCTACAGAAGCCCCGGTGCGAGCCACTTTCAGCGCAAAACTCATTCCGGCGATACCTCCGCCGATGACCAGATAGTCATATATATGTTTCATACGAAAAACCGGTTTTTGTGCCTGGTCAGCCTTTTATCAGGCATACGGGCGCATTATACGGCAAAATTACGAAAAATCCACGATATAAGTGAGTCATCAACTCATAAAAATAATAAAAATAAAAAGAGGACGCACCTTTTATTTTTCGGTACGCCCTCTTTTTATCATTTTGTCTGGACGAAGCCTCAGACGTTGAAGCGGAAATGCATGATATCGCCATCCTGCACCACATATTCTTTTCCCTCCACAGCCATCTTGCCTGCCTCCTTGACTGCTGTCTCAGAGCCCAGAGTAACAAAGTCATCATACTTGATGACCTCGGCGCGGATAAATCCTTTCTCAAAGTCGGTGTGGATGATGCCGGCAGCCTGAGGCGCCTTAGTGCCACGGATGAAGGTCCAGGCCCTTACCTCATCGGGACCCGCCGTGAAGTAAGTTTGCAAATCAAGCAGTGAATAGGCTGCCCGTATCAGGCGAGCAACGCCGGATTCCTGCAGCCCGATCGACTCCAGAAACTCCTGACGCTCTTCATACGTGTCAAGCTCGGCTATCTCACTCTCTGCCTTGGCCGCCACTATCAAGAGATTGGCTCCGGTGCCCTCTATGGCTTTCCTGACTGCATCTACATGATGATTGCCATCAACGGCCGCATCATCATCCACATTGCAGACATACATCACAGGCTTATTGGTCAGCAGAAAAAGCTCGCGCGCGAATTTCTGCTCATCCTTAGTCTCAAACTCCACAGAGCGCGCAGGCTTGCCGGCCTCCAGCGCCTCCTTATACTGCTGAAGCACTGACGCCTGCATCTTCGCCGTCTTGTCGCCACCGGTCTGAGCTGCTTTCAGGGTCTTGGCCAGACGATTCTCTACCGTCTCGAGATCTTTAAGCTGAAGCTCATAATTAATGATTTCCATATCGCGCACGGGATCTACCGTCGTGTCCACATGAGTCACATTGTCATCATCAAAGCAACGCACTACGTGAAGAATGGCATCACATTCCCGGATATTGGCCAAAAACTTATTGCCCAGACCCTCACCCTTCGAGGCGCCCTTCACCAGACCGGCGATGTCTACTATCTCTACCGTCGCAGGAACCGTAGACCTCGGATTGCACATCTCTACAAGCCGCGTCAGCCTGTCGTCAGGCACTGAGATAACTCCCACATTGGGCTCTATAGTACAGAAAGGAAAGTTTGCCGACTGCGCTTTTGCATTCGACAGACAATTAAAAAGAGTGGATTTGCCCACATTGGGCAGTCCTACTATTCCACATTTAAGTGCCATAAATCTATATATTAAGTAAGTGAGAAAAATTAATGTACATATAAAAAACGTTACATTAACCCAACTTGACGAGTTTTTATACTACAGTAATTTTCATCTCACTTATATCATTTAATTTTGAATACTTACTTAAGAAAATAAGAACCTTATTACTTTATCGAAGACGATGCTCAGCGAAGATGAAGACGAGTGCCCGGCTCATCTTTCACATTCGGATTAAGCCTCTTGATTAAATCCATCTTTACTCCAAAGCGCTGAGCTACCGAATGAAGACTCTCATCCGCCCCTATAGTGACAATGCTAACCCCCTCAGGAGCCTCTTCACGCTTCTCCTGAAGATAAACCTCCTGCCACGCCTTTACCTCACCATCACTCTTCACATCGTTATATCTCAATATATCAGACTTCTTGAGATTAAACTCCTTCGCTATCTTACCATAAGTATCACCCGGAGCCGCAATCACATAATGAAGCCCGCGCGTCTTGCGCACAGGATGAGTGCCCGCAAGCGTCGAGATTATATATTCCGCTATATCATGAGCCTTCCCACCCTTATTACTGTCATACGTATAAAGCGCATAACGCTCTATAATAGTTATAAGACGATCGGCATAATTAGGGTCGGTAGCATAACCACATTTGCGCAGACCACGCGCCCATCCGGCATAGTCAAGCACGTCAAGCTCAAAAAGCGATGCATAGCGCTTCCTACGCAGAAAAAGAGAATGATCCCGGAAACTCTCCGAAGCATTCTTATACACACGGAAACACTCATCCGGAGCATCATCATCACGCAGCATTGTCTCCCCCTGCCAGTCGGAATGACACTTGATGCCGAAATGATTGTTACCCTCGGTAGCCAGACTGCTCCGACCGGCTGCTGACTCCAGAAGTCCCTGAGCCAAAGTAATGGAGGCCGGAATCCCATACTCCTCCATCTGCTTGATAGCCATAGGAGCATATTTATCTATGTAGGCGGAATAATAATCAGCACGCACAAAAAATGCAATGCACACCATTATAGCCATCAGAAAAACGCTCCTCTTCATATCACTCTCCTAACATCAAATATCAGCATCTGCACTCAACTGCTCCGACAGGCTCCACAAAGCTATCCCCGCACTAACACTCACATTCAGAGAATGCTTGATGCCATGCTGCCTTATCTCAAGAACACTATCAGCAATATCCACAATCCCCTGAGAGACTCCATCCACCTCATTTCCCACCACAAGCACATAGCGGCCATCCGGTCTCACACGGAAATCCCCCAGAGATATGCTATCATGAGCCTGCTCAAGCACCAGAAGCTCATAGCCCGCTCCACGCAGACGCTCAGCCTCAGACAAAGCATCCTCCGCATAGCGCCACGCCACACTCCGCTCAGCCCCAAGAGCAGTCTTGGAAATCTCACCATGTGGAGGAGTGCCCGTAATACCGCAAAGCACTATCTCCTCCACAAGAAAAGCATCACAAGTGCGGAAAAAAGAACCCACATTATGCAGCGACCTAACATTATCACATAATAATATAAGAGGCCGCTTCCTGCGACGCCGATAATCCTCACAAGTAGTAGTAGTAAGCTCCAGAATACTCTTCTTCTCCCTCATCGCCAAGAGTAGATTGAATATTGCGCCTTATAAAGCCCAGTTAAGAAAGCTCAAGCATACGGCGGATAGGACGCAAAGCCCTCTTCGCTATCTCACCATCCACCTCAACACTCGGCTTGCCGTCACGAAGAGCATCACGCACCTTCTCCAGAGTATTCATCTTCATATACTCACAATGATTGCACTGACACCCGGGCTCATCAGGAGGTGCCGGCATAAACACCTTCTCAGGACAAGCCTTCTGCATCTCGAAAAGAATGCCACTCTCAGTGACCACTATAAACTCACGAGCATCCGACTCACGAGCATAAGCCAGCAAAGCCGCAGTAGAACCAACCTTGTCAGCTATAAGCTGAAGAGAACGACGACACTCAGGATGAACAAGCACACGAGCCTCAGGATGCTCACGCTTCATCTCCAGAATACGCTCCATCGAAAAACGATCATGCACATGACAAGCACCAGGCCACAAAAGCATATCACGCCCCGTCACAGCATTTATATATTCACCCAGATTACGGTCAGGACCAAAGATAATCTTCTCATCCGCCGGAAGAGACTCTATCACCTTACGAGCATTGCCCGAAGTGACCACAATGTCAGTCACAGCCTTCACAGCCGCAGAAGTATTCACATAAGAAATCACAGTATGATCAGGATGCTCAGCCACAAAAGCAGCAAACTCGTCCGCATCACAACTGTCAGCCAGCGAACACCCCGCCTCCGCATCAGGAATAAGCACCAGCTTCTCCGGACACAAAATCTTAGCAGTCTCGCCCATGAAATGCACACCGCACATCACTATCACATCAGCATCCGTCTCAGCAGCCTTGCGAGCCAAAGCCAGCGAATCACCTATATAATCCGCTATCTCCTGAATCTCATCACGCTGATAATAATGCGCCATAATCAGAGCATTCCTCTCACGCTTCAATGCGAGTATCTCATCGCGCAAAGCAGCCAAATCATCTTTACGGCCCACTTCCATAATCCTTATTATATAAATTTAAAATTTAAATAATTTAATAAAAAATAATAAGAGCAATAAAGGATGTAGAAAACAGTAGATAAAACACGTAACGGCACATAAAACAGCAATCACCAATCACCACTTACAGAGATTCTCTACAATCGAAAGAAAAAAATACCCTCTGATAGCCAGTCATATCCATAGATTATCTACACAATGCTCCTATCGGACTGCAAAGTTAATAAAAACCTGCGGAAAGTAAGTCTAAAAAATGTAGAAAACACCAACAATAACCTCGACCCGCATATCAATAACTAATTCGCTAAAAAATAATCTACACTCCCCGGCACTTGAATACACAGCATTTATACAACCTATCTACAAAGAAAACCGCACTTATATACAACTTATCTACACCCCGCTAATCATCCCCTATATCAAATCAACAAAGAACTATTGCCACCGGTTTACCCAAAAAACAAAAGATACAAAAGTCTGGAACACAATAAAATAGAAAAAAAGTACAAAAAAAGATGCCAAAAAACTTGCGTACGGCTCAAAAAAGCATTAACTTTGCACTCGCAAACGCAACCAAAGCAAGGTGCCATAGCTCAGTTGGTAGAGCAAAGGACTGAAAATCCTTGTGTCCCCGGTTCGATTCCTGGTGGCACCACAGTAAAAATCGCTAATAATCTAATTTACGGATTGTTAGCGATTTTTCATTCAACCCAAATCGAGCGAGTTCCCTATAAAGTTACCTATAACACCACCCTCTAAACCCAACTGAACGGCACTCAACCGACCTGAATAAATCGAAACTGAATTCTTTAACATTTATTAGCAACTTCACAGATGAGTATATTTGTCTCCGGTGATATAATTTATGCAATAAAAAGAAACTCTAATGGAAAGCTGGAGTTGGTAACATTCCCTCTTATGTTAGAATGTGAACCATCTGATTATGATTTAAGGCAACATTTTAATTACTCTACATCTCTTGGCGATCAATATGCTTCGGACCTGTCATACGAATCACTAAACACCCCTGGCAGTCGTTACTCATTTAATATGACTCGCTCTTTAAGACGTATTGCGTTGGCCTTTCAGCAATCGTCAGATCGAGTTTTGGCTGAAAATGATATAGTGGCCATCTCCCATCGACGAGGTGGTTGGAAAACTTTTACATGGAATTATAATGATGATATTTCTTTTGAAGTGTACTCTAACTTTGGTTATGGTAGTTGCAGTGAACTAATTACTCGTTTCTTTTATAAGGGCATTCAACTTACACCATACAGCGATTATATCAAATATCGCTTTGCCAATTTTTCGCAACTAATTCATTATACCTATAACTATCGTCTTGAATATTCTGAATGGAGAAAGTTGATGACTGACACCCTCGTATTCTACAATGCAGTATGTGATAATCAGGAAAACGAAGTATTCAGATGGGTGAGAAGCCATCTGAATCAGATGATGGATGGTCTTAATAGACTACTCACTCAATCTTCATATTATTTCCATAGGCCTAATGGCCCCAGTGAATGTGTTTCAGGAGATGAGTTAGAAGAGATAAAGGCAGGAAAGATTGGAGGGGCTGTAGAGTTTGTTGACAATATAAAGAACTTACCCCATCAGATCAATCCTCAAGAATACATTAGCACTCTACATGACATACTTGACAGATATTCTATACATGCCATTGAGAAAGAAAAGGGGTTAAAAGAATACATTACGAATCTCGAACAGCATATAGCTCAGTTGTCGAACCAGCCGGTACTCTCCATTTATGACAGGTTGCATAAGAGACATTATTATAAAGACAATTGGCATTTAAGCTCGAAAAAGATCGAGATGTTAAGATACTTATTACTCCTCCATCAGAGACTTAATAAACCTTTCTCTAAAACTGAGATTAGAGATGCGATTAAACAAATCCCAGACTTATTAAAAGAACGAGACAAAGTTCGGTATGAACTGTTTGGAAAAAAGCGACTGCTTGAATCAATACAAGAAGCCCTCCAAAAGATCAACCAATTCAAAGAAGTATAGTGTGCATAATAGAAAATCCCGATTCTTGACGCAAGAGCGTTGAGAGTCGGGATTTCTTATTTGCGGCCGTCTGAATTGGTCTATCATTACAATCAGAAGCTATATGTGCACAATCAAATGCTCTATCTTGGGGGTAAACGTTTGGAGAATAGGATACGTGTGATATAACTTTGCATCGAAACTCGTGACAAGCATGAGTTTTGACGTGAAACCCCTATTCCGATATTCCGAAATGTTCACTGAGAGAAAATTTCTTGGGGAATGTTGAGGAATCTATATGGAGTCTTGGGGAACGCACTGAAATCCTGTAAACTTATATTTAATTTTTTATGTTGCAATAATAGATTGATGATATTGCCGTCTGTCAATGATTAATTTTGAGACCTGTTCGTTAATGACGGACATTTATCGGACATTATTCGGCAATCGTCAGACATCCAAAACTTTACATGAATACGGGCTGTTATAAAATCAGAGCGATGAGATTAATTCTCCGTAAAGATGAAAAGCCCTGAGAAGAAAAGTAACACAATCGGTTGTCAGTCGTCAGCTTTTCTTTTTAGAGGGCGCTCGACTGTAGAAACAAATGCAACAGATATAGTCGCCACCCTTAACCGACCGTCAAACCGGACTCACCGCGGAAGTCCCGGAGGTCGATGCAACGGTGAATTTCGGTTCCGCACCAATGCTTGAGGCCGTGGAAAGCCATAGAGCCACCGGTAACCCTATGGGAAATGTTCCCACCCTTCCACTTTATTTTCCGAAGAGCCATATTCTATCCGACAACCACGGTTATCGGTACGGCCAATGCCATGCCTTTTCGGAAAATGATACCGACAAGCGACCTTCGGGCGCAAGGAGATCCGATGACCAAACTCCGCCACCAACGGTTTCTCCTAATTGTTCACCCCGGCGGAATTCCCCCCAAAAATGGAAAGCATTTTATCCCTTATCGAGAGTGGGGTCACCGGACTCACTCTCACCCTCAAAAGCGAAGATCTCAAGGAATTCGCTCATCTTCTTATTGAAAAAGCAAAGGAGCAGCTGTTACCCGTAATGGTCAGCGCATCCCATGAAGCGCTTCTGACGAAGAAAGAGGTGCTTGAAAAATTCAACGTATGCCACACTACCCTCTGGAACTGGGAACGCAAGGGCTATCTCATCCCCGTGAAAATCGGCCGCAAGGTAAGCTACCGACAAGCCGACATAGAACATATAGTCATTGAAAGAGAAGC